>DASXNH010000140.1:0-3001 GCA_036495195.1 Candidatus Dormiibacterota bacterium | reverse complement strand
TGGTCCGGACCTTCCTCCGCCGACCCGGAGCCGGCCGAACGCTCCGGAGGAAATACGGCGCTCCGAACAGCCGAAGCCAGCCGTGACTGGCGCGAGCCGAGCCGTCGTTCGGATCGCCCTCGTGGCGTCGCAAGCGATGTTCTGGGCGCGCGTTCGGGGTACGACTGGACGGCATTGCGGGGTTGTCCGGTGGATCGTTCCGGGTTCCCGGTAGTTCCGTCTCAGCTGGCGAGTGCGTGGTCGAGGTGCCGGTAGTGGCGGCGGTCGAGCCAGTTGACGAAGCGCAAGGGCGGTGCCGTCTTGAATAGGGCGGTTTGTTGTTGGGCTGTGGCGTGCGCAACGAGCCAGGGGATCAGGAATCGGGCCTGGGGGCGGGGGGTCTGGCGGCGTGCCTGGGCCTCGAGTTGTTTGTAGGTGGTTGGCGAAAGGGCTGACTCGATTAGGGGCAGGACCGTTGCTTCTTCTAGGGCGAGGTGGGCGTCGAGGTGTGCCACCAAGCTGGACATGTTGTTGGCCAGCTTGGCGCGGTTCGCTTCGAAGTCGCCGGACGGGTCAACAAGTCCTGCGAGTCCTTCGCTGGTGGCCTGGAGTTCAGCATCGAGGGTCTCGTGCTGCGCAGCTAGTTCGGGGGTGGGCATGTTGTCGGCCCCGAGCGCGCCTTGGAGGGCGGGGAAGAACAGATTGTCCTCGTGGGTGTGGTGAAGTCGTAGCTGGTCGCAGTATTGACCGAAGAACGCTCGCATACCGGCGAGTCGCTGGGGCCGGTCGGCGGGATCCAAAGCGGTGATGGAGGCCGACAGTCGTGCCGCGTCGGCTCTGAGCGACTGGTGGATGAGTGTGACGAAGAGGAGGTCAGGTTTTGACCGGTTGGCGCTCACAGTATTTCCGCCTTGCGGAGCAGCGAGATGCTGGCGGCGACCATGAAGACGAGCCATACGACGAAACCGACGAGGCCAAGGCCGAACCAGGCGCCTCCGTTGGTGATGGCGACAGCAAAGACGGCGGCGACTAGCAGGCAGCCAGCTCCGGGAAGCGCCGCAGCGCTGATCCACGCCGGGATGAGCGCTGACGCCGCCGCCGCTCGGCTCAGCCCGATCAGCGCGACCGCTATGGCCGCCATGTCGAGTGCAAAGGCTGCCGCGTGGATGGCCCAGAGGGCTTCGACGACACCCGGCGAGGACGCCAAGCTCCCCGCTTTGGCGGTGAGGACGATCTCGATGACGTTCAGTAAGGCGAAAAGTGAGGCGATTGACGCCGCGCCCAGTCCCCCGAGGGTCGCCCACCACCGGGTGTCGCTTCGGTTGGCGCTCGCCCACACACCGGCGACGAACGCGAATAGGGCCAGCATCTCGATCGGGAACATGCCCAGCGGCACTAGGGCGGCGGCCCGATGGTGAAGGAAGTAGGCGGTGACTCTTCTAGGGGCGGCGTCAAAACCAGGGGCGGCGGCCCGCAGGGCGTTTTGGACGACCAGCGCGGCCACGAAAACCAGACCGCCCGTCCCGGCGAGACGACCTGGGGTGACGACCGACGCTGCTCGTGTTCGACCGGGGTGGGGTGCGGCTGTTGCGACGCTCATTTCGGGCTCCTTATGTAGAATGAGGATCTATTAACTAGAAGATTCATCTAGTGAGAGTAGTATTGGTACACTGAGCGCATGGTGTCAAGAGAGCCAGGAAAGAAACGACCCAATCGGCGAGAGATCGCAGCCGCAGAAACCCGCCGTGAGATCTTGCGCGCCGCTCGCCAACTCTTCATCAAGCACGGCTACGCCAACACCTCGATTCAGCACATCGCCGAAGAGTCGGGCGTGGCCGTGCAGACCATTTACTCCAGCATCGGCTCCAAAGCCGCCCTCTTGCTCGCCCTGAACGACCTGATCGACGAGGAGGCCGACGTAGCCCAACTCGCCGCCAAGCTCAGCGCGACGACTGACCCGGCCCTGATCATCGCCGGGGCGGTGCATCTCACCCGGCAGCTCAACGAACGCTGCGGGGATCTAATCCGAGTGCTGCTGTCAGCCGAACCCTCCGAGCCAGACGTTGCCGCGGCGGTCGCCGACGGCATGCGCCGACACGAGCACGGAGCATCCTTCCTCGGACGTCAGCTCGGCTCGCTCGGCGCCTTGCCCACCGACATGACCCCCGAACACGCCGCCGCCGTGTTCTCGATGATGACCTCGAACGCCAGCTGGCGGCAGCTCACCCAAAGCGCCCACTGGACCTTCGACGACAGCGAAGCCTGGCTCACCAAGTCACTGTCGCAACTTCTCCTAGGACGCCAGTCACCGGCCCGCAGACGCACATAACGACGACTCAATCGGCTGGAGGCGATGATGATGGGAGCGCCCCGGCGTATCCATTTGCACCTGCCCGATCACGGCCTGCTGACCGGCGACATGGCCCCCCTGGCCGACAGACGTTCGGCTGCCAGCGCGCCCGACTCGGCATCGATCTGTTGCTCGCAGTCCAAGTCCTTCTTCGCGGGCTATGGTCGAACGGATAGCAAAAGAGGGAGTACCTCCTTGCCAAAGTTCCCCGCGATCGCACATGTCGCTCTCACGGTCAGCGACCTTGACCGCAGCCGCAAGTGGTATCAGCGACTTTTCGGTTCAGATCCCGTCCTTGACCAGGACACCGGTCCATTTCATCAGGTTGTTTGGTCGGTAAGTGGAGCGCTTGTCGCCATTAACGGTTTCCCCGACCTGCACAGTTCTGAGCCGTTCGATGAGCGCCGTCCGGGGCTCGATCATCTGGCCTTCGCATGTTCCAGCCGATCCGAACTTGAGGCTTGGGAACGACGGCTAAACGAACTGGACATCCCGAACGGAGGAGTCGTTGACGCCAGCTACGGCTCAGTGCTGTCGTTTCGCGACCCGGACAACATCGCTCTGGAGCTCTTCGCTTCCCTGGGCTAGCTGGGCTCCTGGAGAATCGGTCTCTCGACGGTCTCAGTCCGCCGTGGACGGCACATCCAACGTGAAGGGAAGCCGGGCATATGG
>DASXNH010000139.1:0-3934 GCA_036495195.1 Candidatus Dormiibacterota bacterium | reverse complement strand
TGGCGGCCTGCTCACGCTGCTTCTTGTAGTAGTCGAGCCCGGTACCGGCCGGGATCAGCTTGCCGATGATCACGTTTTCCTTCAACCCTCGCAGCCTGTCGACCTTGCCGGAGATCGCGGCCTCGGTAAGGACGCGCGTCGTCTCCTGGAAGGACGCTGCCGAGAGCCATGAGGTGGTGTTGAGCGCGGCCTTGATCAGGCCGAGCAGCACCGTCTGGGCGGTGGCCGGCTCGCCACCCTCGGCCAGCGCGCGTGCGTTGGCCTCCTCGTACTCCCACTGCGAAACGATCTCGCCGGGGAGCAGGCCCGTGTCGCCTGCCGAGTCGATGCGGACCTTCCGCATCATCTGGCGAACGATGACTTCGATGTGCTTGTCGTTGATGTCGACACCCTGGCTGCGGTAGACCTTCTGGACCTCGTCGACCAGGAACGTCTGCACCGCCTCCTTGCCAAGGATGTGAAGCAGCTCCTGAGGTGAGATAGAACCCTCGGTGATCTGCTGGCCCGCCTTGATCAGCACCTTCTGCCCGTCCCTGCGGTCGAGCTCCGGCCGGATGCGCACCTGGTGCGGGATCGCGTACTCGCGGACCTCCTCGTCGATGGTCCGCACGGCGATCTCCTTGGACGTGACACCGGCCTTGCCGGCGTGCCGGGTCCGAATGCTGTTGCCCTTGGCGTCGCGGGCCAGCTCCTGGCCCTCCATGACGTCGTCGTTGTTCTTGATGAGCACCTGCATCTTGGGGTCGACAGGGTAGGAAACCTCGAACTCCTCCTTGGATGTCACGCGCACCTTGCGCGAACCCTCGGCGCGGATGATCTCGAGCTCCCCGTCAATCTCGGAGATGATTGCCTTGCCCTTGGGGATTCGAGCCTCGAACAGCTCCTCCACGCGGGGCAGACCCTGGGTGATGTCCACGCCCGCGACACCGCCGGTGTGGAACGTTCGCATGGTCAGCTGGGTGCCCGGCTCGCCGATTGACTGAGCGGCGATGACGCCCACCGCCTCACCGATCTCGACGATCTTGCCGGTTGCGAGGTTGCGGCCGTAGCACGTGCGGCAGACGCCCTCGCGGGCCTCACACACGAGCACGGAACGCATCTTGACGGCGACTCCCGCCGCAATTGTCTGGCGGGCTGCCTCATCGCTGATGGGAGATCCCGCGGCCACCAGCACCTTGCCGTCGACCACGATGTTCTCGGCCGAGATGCGGCCGGCGATCTTCTCGAATATCGGCTCGCTCTTCGCCCGCTCGGGGGTGATGTCGCGAACCCAGATGCCGTTGGTCGTTCCGCAGTCTTCCTCCCGCACGATCACGTCCTGGGCGACGTCCACGAGACGGCGCGTCAGGTAACCCGAGTCGGCGGTTCGCAGGGCGGTGTCGGCCAGACCCTTGCGCGTGCCGTGGGTGGAAATGAAGTATTCGAGCACCGTCAGGCCCTCTGTGAAGTTGGCCATGATCGGAAGGTCGATGATCCGGCCCGTGGGGTCGGCCATCAGGCCTCGCATGCCCGCAAGCTGGCGGATCTGCTGGATGTTTCCCCGGGCGCCCGAGCCCATCATCATCCAGATCGGGCTGAATTTGTCGAAGGCGTGCTCGGTGGCGTTACCGACCTCTTCGTAGGCCTTCTGCCACAGCTCGATCACCTTGCGGTAGCGCTCGTCGTCGGTCATGACACCGCGGCGGTACATCTTCTCGACGTCCGTGACTTCCTTCTCGGTTTCGCGGATGATCCGCCACTTCGACTCGGGGTGCGGGATGTCCATCGCGGACACCGTGATTCCCGCCTGGGTGGCGTAGCGGAATCCGAGCCGCTTGATGTCGTTGGCGACGACGGCTGTGGTTTCGCTGCCGTACAGGCGGAACAGCTCCGCCACCAGCGTTCGCAGCAGTTTGCGGTCGTAGTGCGCGTTCTGGAAAGGAAGCGGCTGCATCGTCGTTTCGACTGGTTCCTTGCCGACGGGCAGCGGCTGGTTGAAGACCACGCGCCCTGGGGTGGTGACGATCACCTCCGTCCCGATGCGGACGCGAATCCATTCCTGGAGCTTGACGACCTTGGCCTCGAGAGCAAGGACCACCTCGTTCTCTGAGCTGAAGGCGTGCAGTTTTTGAAGTGCCTCGGCGCCGCTGGGCATGTCGCCTCGCGCGGCGGTCAGCCAGTAGCAACCAAGCACCACGTCCTGGGTCGGCGCGACCACAGGGTGGCCGTCGGCGGCCGACAGGATGTTTTGCGAGGACATCATCAGGTTCTTGGCTTCGGCGATGGCGCCGCTGAAAAGTGGCACATGTACGGCCATCTGGTCGCCGTCGAAGTCGGCATTGAAGGCTGCGCACACGAGCGGGTGGATCTGGATTGCCGAACCCTCGACCAGCACAGGCATGAACGCCTGGATGCCGAGGCGGTGAAGGGTCGGGGCGCGGTTGAGCAGCACCGGGTGCTCGTGGATGACCTCGTCGAGGACGTCCCACACTTCGGGCCGGCTGCGCTCGACCATTCGCTTGGCTGACTTGATGTTGGTGGTGTAGCCCTTGTTGACGAGCTCACGCATGACGAACGGCTTGAACAGCTCGAGCGCCATCTTCTTGGGCAGGCCGCATTCGTGCAGCTTCAGCTCGGGTCCGACCACGATGACGGAGCGACCCGAGTAGTCAACGCGCTTACCCAGCAGGTTCTGGCGGAACCGCCCCTGCTTGCCCTTGAGCATGTCGGAGAGAGACTTCAGCTTGCGGTTGCCCGTGCCGGTGATGGCACGACCGCGACGGCCGTTGTCGATGAGAGCGTCGACGGCCTCCTGGAGCATGCGCTTCTCGTTGCGCACGATGATCTCCGGAGCGCCGAGCTCGAGGAGCCGCTTCAACCGGTTGTTGCGGTTGATCACGCGGCGGTAGAGGTCGTTCAGGTCGGACGTGGCGAACCGGCCGCCATCCAGCTGGACCATCGGGCGCAGCTCAGGCGGGATGACCGGCAGCACCTCGAGCACCATCCACGTCGGGCTCGAGTTCGACTTCCGGAAGTCTTCGACCACCTTCAGGCGCTTGATCGCCTTCTGCTTGCGCTGCCCGCTCGACGACCTGGACTCCTCGCGGAGCCGGTACATCTCGGACTGCAGCTCGATCCGCGAAAGCAGCTCTCGGACCGCCTCGGCCCCGATGCCGGCCTTAAAGGCACGCCCGAATCGCTCCTGGAAGTCGCGGAACTGGGTGTCGGTGAGGATCTGCTTGGAGTGCAGGCCTTCCAGGTCCGTGCGTGTGGCCTCGATCTCCTGCTGCAGTGCCTCGAGCTCACCCTGAATGGCCTCGCGCTGCGTCTTGGTGGCAGCCTCGATTTGAGCGTCGAGTCCCTTGCGGTCGGCGTCCAGGCGTTCCTTGGCGCGCTTCTGCTGGGCTTTCGCGTTCGCCTCGAGCTTCTCGATCTTCTCCTGGACCTTGCCGAGCACTGCGCGCGACATCTCCTTGGTGAGCAGCTCGCCCTTGTCGACGACAACCTCCTCGTCGCCGTCCAGGCCGATCGACAGCGCGCGGCGGGACTTGGTGCCGACGCCCGCCTTGACGTGCTCGGTTGCCTTCTTGCCCTGCGTGGTCAGCGTGTCCACAGCTTCCTGGAGCTCGTCTTCGAGACGCGCGACCTCTGCCTCCACCTCGCCCTTCAGCTTCTTGGTCTTGCCCTCGTTCTCTGCTCGCAGCTCCTTGCTCTTGGAGTCGATGTCGGCGCGCAGCCGGATCGCGCGCTCGTCCTTATCCATGTTGAGGACGGCCAGCATGTCGTTGCGGACCTCCTCATGGACGTCGGTGACGATGTAGTTGGCGAAGTAAAGGATCTTCTCGAGGTTGCGCGGTGACATGTCGAGAAGAAGGCCCATGCGGCTCGGAATGCCCTTGAAGTACCAGACGTGGCTCACTGGCGAGGCGAGCTTGATGTGGCCCATCCGCTCGCG
>DASXNH010000138.1:0-3378 GCA_036495195.1 Candidatus Dormiibacterota bacterium | reverse complement strand
TGCGGTGGAAGCATGTCCGGCAGCCGCGATGATCCGGACTGCTGTAACCAATTTTGGCCGGGAGGGGCTACCGCAGCCCCTCCCGGCCGAGGATTGTTCGAGCTTTTACGCTGCGCCCAGGAGGTTGTTCAACGCGTTGGTCAACGCACTGATCTGGCTTGGGTTGAGCGCGTTGGTCAGGCCACAGAGAAGGTTCCCGAGTAGGTTGCCTGGGCCTGTTTGTCCGGTGATGTTGAGGTTCAGTTGGTTGAGGTCGATGACGAGCCCGAGCAGGTTCAGGTGTAGCGGCCCGAGGGTGAGGTGGAGAATCGAGCAGGACGCGACGCTGGCTGCCTTCGCATTTCCTGCGCTGACGGGCACGTTCTTCGTGACAGAAGCGATCGCGGACCCGTTCACTGTGCCGCTTGTTGTCGTGTTCGCCAGAAGCTTCGTCCCGTGATGGACGAACTTGTTGACCTTGGTCGCGAGGTTAACCTTCTTGCCGGCAGCGGTGCCAGTCGTCCTCTGGACGAGACACTTCGTTGAGGCACACTTAGTCGACAATCCTGGCGTCGTCTGAGCTGAGCTAACGGTCGTCAGCATTGTCAGACCAGACGCGCCGAAGGCGCACGTTAGCGCGCTCAGTGCAACAGCGAGCTTTAGCTTCATGGAGGGCCTCCTCCTATCGCGGTGCGCCAACGCGAACCCCCTGCCCTAGTCGACGCACCTATGTGTTCCCTGGGGTTACCCAGTGTCTCCAGCTCCGAATCTAAATCCATATCGAACCCTCAAAGAGCGCAGAAGAGCACCGCCTGTTCGCAGCAAGGACCCAACTAGCTTGCGCCGAGCTGCACCGCTGTAGCCTGTTAGTTCCGACGCTCCTTGCCGCCAGCGACCGAGCTGACTGGAGCCCGCGCGGCGTTAGCCGAATACCAGCCGCGGGGACCGCTAGGCAGCAGCCAGGACAACGACTAGGTCTCGTTCCGGGAGCGCCTAAGCCCGGATCCACGAAAGCGCCGGACAACCGGCATGAAAGAAGGGAATGGAAGAGTCCTACGTCGAAGATCTAGCGAATCGCGATGGCCCTGTCCATGCGTTGGCGTCCCGTGAGGGCGCAGCGAGGCGTTGGTTGCAGGGTGCGCGCAGGCCGGCTATGCAGCCTCGAAATAGGCAATTCCGGGGTGCCGACGTGCTGTGGATCAGCGGAAGGCAACATCGGTGGCGGCGTTTTCGCGAGCCGTCAGCGGACCCCGCGGGGTCGGAGAACCCGTGCATGTGCGTGATCTCTTCATGCTGAGAACCGGGAGGGCTCACGGTCACCCGCCTGTCGTGATGGAGGGGCGGGTCGTGCGGGGAAGGCCGAGGCCGTAATCCCGTGATGGACGATCGTGAGCAGTCGGATGGTCGCGTACTACCTGTGAAGCTGCCGAACAATGCCCAAGGCGGGGCGGCGGAGGCGGTCGAGGGAAGGCGACCAGCCAAGGGGAACACGGCCGGTGAAACGCGCCCCGGACACAGTGCCGGACAAGGCGCGCCAAGCGAGCTTGGTCGTGTGCGCCGAGTGGCAGCAACGGACAAGGAAGCGCGGTTCACCGCGCTCCTGCACCACGTCGATGTCGATCGCCTCAGGTTGGCGTACTTCGCGCTTTCGCCGAAGGCCGCGCCGGGGGTGGACGGGGTCAGGTGGGAGGACTACGGACTGAATCTCGAGGACAACCTTCGGGATCTCCATGCCCGAGTCCACGGGGGCGCTTACCGGGCAAGGCCGTCGCGGAAGGTGTACATCGCAAAGCCGGACGGGCGGCTGCGGCCGCTCGGCGTCGCTGCGCTGGAGGACAAGATCCTGCAGCGGGCACTGGTCGAGGTGTTGAACGCCGTCTACGAGCAGGACTTTCTCGGCTTCTCCTACGGGTTCCGGCCGGGGCGCAGCCCGCACCAGGCGTTGGATGCGCTTGCTGCCGGGATCGTGGGCAAGAAGGTGAACTGGGTGCTTGACGCTGATTTCAGCGATTACTTCTCCAGCCTTGACCATCAATGGCTGGTCAAGTTCTTAGAGCACCGGATCGCGGATCGGAGGGTCCTGCGGCTGATCCAGAAGTGGCTGGCCGCGGGGGTCATCGAGAAGGGGTCGTGGACGGCGTTCGAGGAGGGCGTTCCGCAAGGGGCATCGGTGTCTCCGTTGCTCGCGAACGTTTACGCGCACTACGTCCTCGACCTGTGGGCCCACCAGTGGAGGGCCCGGCACGCGTACGGCGATGTGATCATCGTGCGCTGGGCCGATGACTTCGTGGTGGGGTTTGAGCATCGGGACGACGCCGAGCGGTTCTGGGCTGAGCTTCGCGACAGGCTCGCACAGTTCGGTCTGGAGCTGAATGCCGAGAAGACGCGGCTGATCGAGTTCGGGCGGTTCGCCGCCGGTAACCGAGCGGCCCGTGGGCTCGGCAAGCCTGAGACGTTCCAGTTTCTCGGCTTCACGCATATTTGCGGGAAGACGAGGAAGTCGGGGCGATTCAAGCTCAAGCGGATCACCGACTCGAAGCGGGTACGCGCCAAGCTGCTCGCCGTCAAGGGCGAGATGGCGAGGCGCATGCACCAGCCCATTCCAGAGCAGGGTCGCTGGCTCGCCCGCGTCCTGCAAGGGCACTACAACTACTACGCGGTGCCCGACAACATCGAGGCGCTCAGCGCCTTCCGCAAAGGGATCACCAAACACTGGCTCAAATCGCTTCGGCGTCGCAGCCAGCGCAGCAGGCTGACCTGGAAGCGGATGGGCGGCCTCGCTGACCGATGGCTACCTCAACCGCGGATCCTGCACCCCTGGCCCGAGCAGCGATTCGCCGCCAGCACCCAAGGCAGGAGCCCAGTGCGGTAGTCCCGCACGCTGGGATCTGTGCGGGGGGCGGTCGGCAACGACCGTCCCTACCGCAACCGGGTTGATGGTGTGGTGATGTCCCGAGCTGAGTCTTAAATGATTGGAGCCGAAAGGGGCCGCCACTACGCCGCTGGATTGCGCAATCGAAAGCTGGGGCGTGCCGGGCGCCCCAGGTGTGCCGGCTGCTCCTTGCGGTCCTTGGGCTCCGGGCGTGCCGGGTGGCCCTTGCGGTCCCTGGGCGCCTTGGGGGCCGGGTTGCCCGCGGTCGCCTCGCAGCGCCCGGAGTACGCTCGGCTTGACCTGCGACGTGCTCGTGATTACCTACCGGCTCGCGGCCAAGCCCGTACCGACGATCGAGAACACGAGCGCGACGGATGCGATCACAAGCGCCGGCGACACACGCCGCGACAGCGAATTCGCACGCTTTGGCTTGACGGCCCTATCGACCATTAGATCCTCCGATCCGATTGCGGAGCCGAGTTTGGGCAGCAGACACGTCGCGGCTGCCGAAACGCAGGGTATTCAGG
>DASXNH010000137.1:0-2378 GCA_036495195.1 Candidatus Dormiibacterota bacterium | reverse complement strand
GCGGCGATCTCCTGGGTCTCGGGCCCGATGATCCCCACCAGGTTGCTGTTCGACAGCAGAGAGCGCGCGGCCACCGCGCCATCGGCCTCGTCGCACTGCGTGTCAGCGTGCTGGAGCACCAGCTGCTGACCCAATATGCCGCCGTTGTCGTTGATCGCCTTCTGAGCGACCTGCGAGCCTTGCAGCATCGCCGCGCCGAGGCTCGAGAGGCTGCCGGTGAAGCAGGACAGCACGCCCATGGTCACGGGGCCGGTGGGGAGATGAGAGGTGGTGGTCGTGCTGTTGCCGCACGCCGCCAGAACGATGGCTGCCGTGGCGAGGCCAACCGTCAGGCGCCCTGCGCCTGAGCTTCGCTTCGTGTTTGCGTTGACGAGGTTCATCTTGTGCGTCCCTCCAACCGTCCCAAAGCAGCCGCGTTCCGGCCGAGAGTAGTCCAGCCTTGCGTCGTTGTCAATGGTTGGACCACTGGACCTTTGTGCCTGTTAAACTCCGCCCCGATGGGCGCGCCAACCGCGGCCTCGCTTCGTCCGCTCGAGCGCAGCCGCCTTTACGAGGACGTTGGGGAGAGGCTGGCCGAGTTCGTGAGCGAATCCCGCATGAAGGCGGGCGACAGGTTTCCGCCGGAGCGTGACCTGGCCCGCCAGCTGCACGTCAGCCGCACCTCCGTCCGCCAGTCCTTTGTCGTCCTCCAGGCCCTCGGCTTCGTCGACGTCCGTCATGGTGACGGTGTGTTCCTTCGCCGGACACGCGGCTTTGGAGATTCGCTGACCAAGCTGCTCGAGCGGCGGCGGCGCCTGCCCGACGTGCTCGAGGCCCGCGAGGCGCTCGAGGTCAAGCTGGCGGAGCTGGCAGCAGGCCACCGAGGCACCGACGATCTCAGCGCGATGAACGCGGCCCTGGCTCGGATGGGAGCGGAGATCAGCGCCGGCGGGGTGGGTACGGAAGGCGACGCTGCCTTTCATCACGCCATCGCACTGGCCGCCCGCAACGAGATCCTCTTGCACCTCATCGAGGCGATGGCCGAGGTGATTCAGGAGAGTCGCATCGAGTCGCTCAGCGAGCCGGGGCGGCCGTTGCGCTCACTCGAAGCGCACAGGCGCATCCTCGTGGCCATCGAATCCCGAAACAGGGACGGCGCCGCCGAGGCGATGCGTCAACACCTCAGGGTCGTGGCGGACGTCTCGCTGCTCAGATGGCAGCCGGAGCCCACCGGCGATGTCAACGCCAGGGACTAGCGCTGTGGAGGCGTCGTCGGGGCCCGCGTCTGACGCGTGCGCGGTGTGCGGGGCGCCGATGAACCAGTTTCGGGTCTGCACCGTCTGCGGACTTTACGCATTGCTGACGGCGGGGCAGAGGATCGAGCAGCTGGCTGATCGCGGCTCGTTTCAAGAACACGATCGCCACATCTGGGCGGGCAACCCGATCCATTTCTCGTCTGGCCTGACCAGCTATGAAAAGCAGCTTGCACACGCGCAGGCCGCGACCGGCCTGCTGGATGCGGTGGTAACGGGCAATGCGTACGTGATGGGCGTCCGGGTGGTTCTCGCGGTGTTTGACTTCAGGTTTCTCGGGGGCAGCATGGGCAGCGTCGTCGGCGAGAAGGTGGCCCGCGCATTCGACTCGGGTCGACGCGAGCGCGTGCCCGTGATCGCCATCTGCTCGTCGGGTGGAGCGCGCATCCAGGAGGGGATGGTCGCGCTGTTCCAGATGGCGAAGACCACGCTGTGCGCCGCCAAGATGCGCGAGCAGGGTGTACCGCTGCTGACAGTGCTGACGGATCCGACCATGGGCGGCGTGCTCGCGTCCTTTGCCAGCATGGGCGACGTGATCCTGGCCGAGCCCAAGGCCCGGATATCGTTCGTCGGGCCACGCGTCCACGAAAAAGCGATCGGTGATCCGGTGCCGCCCGGAACCGCGGAGTTCGCGCTGCTTCAGGGAACGATCGACGCGATAGTCGAGCGTGAGCATCTTCGCGCGATCCTCGGCCATCTCGCCGGAATGCTGCGTCCGAAGGAGGAGACCCGCGGCAAGGCCCCGGCGGTGCCGAAGCCATTTCCATTCGCCGAGCCCGGACGGCCGGTGTGGGAGACAGTTGAGCTGGCGAGGCATCCCGCGCGTCCCACCGGCAGCGACCTGGCCGAGCTGGTGTTTCACGATGTCTTCGAGCTGCATGGCGATCGGAGCGGGGAGGACGACGATTCGATCATGGCCGGCATTGGCACGCTCGACGGGCGCGCCGTCGTGATCGTGGCCCAGAACCGCCACTCTGCGAACGGTGGCCGCACGAGAGCCAGCGGGTACCGCATGGCGATGCGCGCCTTCGCGCTCGCCGAACGGTTCTCACTGCCGCTGATCACCCTGGTCGACACGCCGGGGGC
>DASXNH010000136.1:0-2181 GCA_036495195.1 Candidatus Dormiibacterota bacterium | reverse complement strand
TTGCGAAAGGTCGGGTCCTGGAGCAGGTAGCGATCGCCTTCGCGCCGAACCAAGGCGGCGTAGTGATCCACCTTCAGATGGACGACCGAAGGCACGACGAATGCCGCGCCTTGCTCGCGGTAGGCCATCTGGAAGTAGAGCCCGAGCCTTTGCGACAACTCCGCGACCTGGCACAGCGTGAAACCCATCTGAGTGGATGCGCTTGCGTGGATCAGCTCGGTTCCTGGGTTATGCGGGTCCAGGGTGAGCTTGATTCGGTGCAGGGCGAGCGGCCCACAGCGGAAGGCGGTCTCTGGGCGGAACTGCATGTTCGCGAGGCCTTCCCGGGCGCCGCAGATCCTCTCCGTGGCCGGACCGACGAACACGCGGCCCGCGGTGGACCTGAGCAGCGCCTCGAGTTCCGCCATGTGTCCGAGGCTCGCGTGCATAGCCGCCAACTCGCCAGCGGCTCGGTCCGCCAGGGCTTTGCCCCTGACATCCGTATCCGAGCTGGCGCGTTCCCAAGCCTGACCCCAGGCGTCCAACGCCTTCGAGTAATGGCCAGTGTGGTAGTATTCGAGGCCGAGATTCGTCAGCACCGCCGGGTTCCAGTGCGAGTTTGGCAGGGCGTCCAGAAAGCCGGTGAGGCTGGAGAAATCGTCCGGCCCGGAGCGCTTCGAGTAGCCGAGGAGCGCCGTGGCGAGCGCGGCATTCTCCGCCGGTGTGGGCTCGCCGCCGATCGGCACGAGCGGCTCCTCGAAAAGATGAGCCCGGAAGATGTCCTCAGAGTTAGGATTCACGGGGAGCATATGAGCTCGCCTTTCTCCGGGCCATGCTGGGCCGGTCAGCTGACAGTGCGCCACTCGGCCCCAACTTACTAGCCCGGATTTCTCAGACCGGTTGGCGATTTGACGGATCGCCGCGGCAGCTGCACGCTGACATTGTGGCAATGAAGTTTTGCAACCTCCGCGAGTCCCGGTGGGCGCAGTGGTGGTGCTGCGATTGGCGGTGTCGAATATGACCGCTGGCTTTCTCTGTTTCGTCAGCGTGCCGCGGCGTTGATCAGTCGTGCGTGGGCACGGGCGAAGTCGCGCTGATAAGGGCAGCCCGAGGCCATGGCGAATTTGATGCGCCGGACGCCGGTGCGCACGAGAGCGCCGATCTTGAGCAGTTTGAGGCGGATCGTGCCGCAGGTGGCTTTGGCGAATTGGGTGTGCTGCAGGGCGATGCGGCGCAGCCGCACACAGCAGCACGTAGGCGATCGAGGCAAACCACAGGCGCAACTGGTTGGCGCGCATCGTCGCGGCTGAAGTGCGGTCAGCAAACAGATCGAGCTGACATTCTTTGATGCGGTTTTCCATGTCACCGCGGGCACAGTAGGTTTCCTCGTAAAGCCGTTGCGGCTCGCCATCCCCAGGGCTCAGCGAGGTGACGACGAAGCGCGGGTTGGCTTCGCCTGCCGTCCACTCCGCCTTGGCGATCACCCGACGCTGACGGCTCCAGCTATTGCGGGTCGACCACTGGAACTCCTTGAAGCGGCGCGCCGGCTGGCCGGCTTGGCTGTCCTCCTCAGCCGCGGCGCGCTCGGCGGCGATCTCAGCGACCAGCCGCTGGTTCTTGGCCAGGCCAAACAGGAAATCGACCCCATTGGCTTCGCACCAACTCATCAAGCCATCGCGGGCAAACCCCGAATCGGCACGCAGCACAATGCGCACTTCGGGCCAGCGGGCGCGGATCCGAGTGACGATGCGCGCCGTCTCTTCCACCGCTCCAGCCGACCCGTCGATATCGGCGCGCCGCAGCTTTGACGCCAACAGATGCGGGCCGCAGAAACTGTACAGCGGCAAGTAGCAGTAGCAGTCATAATAGCCGTGAAAAACGTCCCTCCTGATGCCCGTGCAGCGGGTCGTCGGTGGCGTCGAGATCGAGGATGATCTGCTTGGGCGGGTGGTGCTGCGCTTCCACGAACAGATCGACAAAAAGCCCCTCGATCTTGGCGCCGTCCCATGCGATCCGGTGATAGCGGGTCGGCTCTGTGCTGGCCCGCTCGAGCCGGTTGAGTGTGCTCTTGCCGGCCAGCGGCGCACAATCCTTGCGACGGGCCGAAAGCTTGCCGGCCAGCACCGCCATTGTCGGATCGTGGCGCAGCTCGTCGTGATCGACCAAATCCTCGTAGCCCAGCGCCAAGGCAAAGATCCGCTG
>DASXNH010000135.1:0-18546 GCA_036495195.1 Candidatus Dormiibacterota bacterium | reverse complement strand
AACGCGGTCATCTACTTCCAGGTCGTCGATGCGCAGAGAGCGGTGACTGAGGTTCTCAACTACATCAACGCCACCTCTCAGATCGCCCAGACGACGCTCCGCGCCGCCCTCGGTCAAGCGACCCTCGACGAGCTGCTGGCGAATCGCGACAAGATCAACCAGAACCTGCAGAAGATCATCGACGAGCAGACAGAGCCGTGGGGCATCAAGGTGGCCGTGGTCGAGATCAAGGACGTGGAGCTCCCAAGCACCATGCAGCGCGCGATGGCCAAGCAGGCAGAGGCCGAGCGGGAGAAGCGGGCCAAGATCATCAACGCCGAGGGTGAGTTCCAGGCCTCGCAAACCCTCGCCAACGCGGCTCAGATCATCTCCTCCCAGCCGGGCGCTCTCCAGCTGCGCTTTCTCCAGACCCTGGTCGAGATCGGCTACGAGAAAAACACCACCATCGTCTTCCCGATCCCGATCGACCTGATCCGGCCGATCCTGGACATCCTTCCCAGGGCGCCGGGCGACGCCGCACCAGGCGCTCCGCCGCTGCCGCACCAGGGCTCCAAGTCGGGCTGACAGGTCTGACCATCCTCGACGCGGGCAGCGGCGCTCTGCTGCTGCTCTTCCCCCTTCCCATGGTCATCATCGCCAACGCGGCGGTGGGGAAGCCCTGGGCCAGCCATGCCACGGGAATCCTCGCCGGGCTGACGGCTGGAGCCGCATTCCTCGTTGGGGCGCTGGACTTGGGAGGGGCCGGCCTCGTCCAGTCAGGCCCAGGCGGGCAGCAGACGGCGCTTGACGCCGGCATCATGCTGAGCGCGGCAGTCGCGGCGATCCTCGCCGCCCGTCCGGTGCGCGAACGAATCGCCCGAGTCCTGCCAATCGATCCCGACAGCCCGGTTCACGCTTACGCGCTGGTGCTGGCGGTGATCCTGTTCGGCAGCCAGGTTGCGACCATCCTCTTCGTCGACGTTCTCGCCATAGACCAGACGCTGCCCCCGATCTCGGTCGGCGACATTCTTGCCTCCGAGACCCCGTTCCTGATCATGGCCCTGGCCGGGGTCGGCCTTTTCATCCGCCGCAACGCAAGGGCCGCGGCCGAGCGCTTGGGTCTGACGCGGCCGGCGTGGTGGCATATCGCGATGGCGCTGGCGGCGGCCGGCGCCTTTTTCGCCCTTGTCCAGGGGGCAGATTGGCTCAGCCACCAATGGACACCGGGGGTTGCGAGCCAGGTGGACAAAGCCACTCAACACGTATTCGGCGGGTTGAACGACCCGATCGGCGTGGCGACGATTGCGCTGTTGCCGGGCATTTGCGAGGAGATCCTGTTTCGGGGCGCCCTGCAGCCACGCCTCGGTTTGCTGGTGACCGCCGTCCTGTTCACCTCGATCCACACCCAGTACGGCCTTTCGTTCGACGCACTCTCGGTCTTCGTCGTCGCCATCGGGCTTGGATTGATCAGGAAATACACGAACACCACCTCTTCCAGCCTTACCCACGTGACGTACAACCTGCTCGCCGGAATCGGAGTCGCCGGCAGCCTCGTCGGCGTGGCGGTGGTGATCGAGATCGCCCTTGTCGGGTTGGCAGGCTACGGGTGGTGGTCGAGTCGACGGAAGTTGGTCCGCGGGGGCGGCTAGCCGAACCGCCCGAGGTGAGATAAGATCGCCAGTATGCCACCAGATGTAGGATCGGTCGAAGCCACCAGCCCCAAGATGTTGTCCACCACCCTCCCTCCGATCATCGCGGTGGTGAACCAGAAAGGCGGCGTTGGGAAGACGACGACCGCGATCAATCTGGGCGCGGCCCTGGCCGAGATCGGCCACTCGATCCTCCTCGTCGACCTTGACCCCCAGGCCAACTCCACGTCGGGGCTCGGCCTCGACCCCGTGCGGGCCCGCTTCAACGTCTACCACACGCTCGTCGGCGAGGCCACCATCGACCAGGCAGCTGTCGCCACCAGCGTCCCTGGCATGCGACTCGTGCCGTCGCACATCGACCTCGCCGGCGCGGAGATCGAGCTGGCGACGATGAGCGCGCGAGAGAACCGTCTGCGCAAAGCCCTCGATTCACCGCCGGACGGCACCGGATGCATCATCATCGACTGCCCTCCGTCCCTCGGCCTGCTGACCCTGAATGCGCTCGGTGCGGCGACCAGCATGCTGATCCCGACGCAATGCGAGTACTTCGCGCTCGAAGGCCTGCGCCACCTCCTCTACACGCATCAGCTGGTGCGCTCTCGCCTCAATCCCAACCTCGGGATCGCCGGCATCGTTATGACGCAATTTGACGCACGCACCACACTTTCATGGGACGTGCTGCGCGAAGTGCGCCGCAAGCATCCAGCGCATGTCCTCGAGACGCTCATACCCCGCAATGTCCGGATCAGCGAGGCGCCGAGCCACGGCAAGTCGGTGATCCAGTACGACCCCTCGAGCCGCGGCGCGGCCGCTTACCGCGCCCTCGCAAAGGAGCTGTTGGAACGATGAAGCAACGCATTCGTGGATTGGGCCGCGGTCTCGACTCTCTCATTCCGACCCGCGACGGTGACGTGATGGTGCCGCAGATGGTCGCGGTCGACCAGATCAGGCCCTCGCACCAACAGGTGCGCACGCGTTTCGACGCAGAGCCGCTGGGCGAGCTGGCCGAGTCGATTCGCCGCCACGGCGTCCTGCAGCCCATCCTGGTCCGCCGGCTCCCAGATGGCTACGAGCTGATCGCTGGTGAGCGCCGCTGGCGGGCCGCGCGGCTGGCCGGCCTCAGCGCCGTACCGGCCGTCGTGCGATTTGACGACGGCAACGACGCCCAACTCATCCTCGGCCTCATCGAGAACTTGCAGCGCGCAGACCTTGACCCGATCGAAGAGGCCGGAGGCCTCAAGCGATTGACCGAGGAGTTCGGGCTCACTCACGAGGAGGTCGCGCAAAAGATCGGGAAGCACCGCGTCTCGGTGTCGCAGTCTCTTCGCCTTCTCAACGCGTGCGCGGCCATCCAGTCATCGGTTGCGTCCGGCGTCATCAGCGCCGGCCATGCGCGCGCACTCATCGCCCTGGAGTCGCAAACAGCGCAGGAGCACGGTCTGAAAGTGGTGATTGCCCGGCGGCTTTCGGTCAGGCAGACCGAGAACTGGGTTCGGACCTACAAGCCACGCCAGAAGCCAAGAGGGCAGGGCTCTGGCGAGCTGCGCTCACTCGCCTCCGATATCGAAACGCGACTGGGCCTCCCGGCGAAAATCACTGGTTCGATCAATCGCGGCAGGGTCGAGCTCAAGTACTCGAGCCGCGAAGAGCTTGAACGGGTGTGCGCTAAGCTCGTCAACTAAACCGTATGGCCCTATCCCAACAACCCGCGGCTGCCGCCGTGCCAGCCCGACCTTCAACCGCTTCATCGCTTCTTCGCGAGCTGGTCGAGGTCATCGTCCTGGCGGTGATCCTGTATTTCGGGATCAGCTTCGCCGTGCAGGCAGTCCATGTTGAGGGCCTTTCGATGTGGGCCACGCTGGACAACAACGACTACCTCATCGCCAACAAGATCGACTATCGCCTTCACGCGCCGCAGCGCGGCGACATCATCATCCTGCGTCCGCCGAGTGACAACTCGAAGGACTTCATCAAGCGGATCATCGCGCTGCCCGGCGAGCGGATCCTCATCAGCCACGGCATCGTCTATATAAACGGCCACAAGCTGGATGAGCCATACCTGCCGGAGGCGTGGACCCAGCTCGACACTTGGGGCGGACCCGACGGAACGGTCGTGCCACCCAACGCCTACTTCGTCATGGGCGACAACCGCAACCGCTCACAGGACTCGCGCATCTTCGGCTTCATCGGCCGCGACCGCATCGATGGGAGAGCGTGGTTTCGTATCTGGCCCTTGACTCATTTGGGGAACATCTACAGCCAGATGCCGGTGCTCGAAACCAGCACCGTCGTCGCAGGCTAGGTCGCTCCGGCTAGGACTCGATCGCCGCTCGGAACACCGACTCGCGGCTGAACGGTCCGATCACCGCCATCTGGAGTGGTGAGCGGAGTACCGAGTTGGCAACTCTGCGGATGTCGGCGACCCCCACCTCATCCACCATACGCAGCTCGTCCTCGATGTCCTTGATCTCGCGGATCAACAGCTCCTGGTAGGTAAGCCAGAACGCAACGCCGTTGGTGGTTTCGAGATCGAGCCGCAACCGGCCCTTGGTGAACTCCTTCGCGCGATGCAGCTCGTCCTCGGTGAGGTCCTCATCGCACAGCCTGTGCATCTCGGCGACCACCGCCCGGATGGCTTCCGTCGCCTTCTTGGGATCGACGCCGAGATAGATCCCGAGATGCCCCGTGTCCCGATGTTTCTGCGTGAAGCTGTGCACGTCGTATGCAAGGCCCAGGCGCTCGCGGATGTTGAGAAACAGGCGCGAGCTCATGCCCTCACCGAGAACTGTGTTGAGGAGATCGAGCGCAAAACGATCCGGATCCAGATAGCTCTGTGCGCGAACTCCCAGGCCGATATGGGCCTGCTCGGTACGCTTGCGTCTCAACAGGACGGTCGACCCATGCAAGGCTGTCGGGGGCTCCGGCGTGGCGACCCCGTTGAGTCCGGATGGGAGCTCCACGCTGGAGCCGATGGCGTCGAGCGTCTCTTGCTCGTCCATCGCCCCGGCCACGCCAATGACAAGGTTAGGCATGCGGTAGTGCGCATTGGCGTACTCGAGAATGTCATCGCGAGTGAGGCGCGCCACAGACTCCTCGGTACCGGCGATATCTCTGCCCAGGGGATGGCCGGGCCAGATGATTTCCTCCAGCAGATTGAGCGCGTGGTCCTGCGGCTGGTCCTGGTACATCTTCAGCTCTTCGAGGATCACCGACCGCTCGCGCTCGACGTCGTCCGCATCGAGCTTGGAGTTCGACACGATGTCAGCAAGAACGTCGAGGCCAAGCTGGAGATGCTCAGCCGGTACCCGCGTCCAATAAGCGGTCAGCTCCTTGTCGGTCGATGCGTTGATGAATCCGCCGACACCTTCAATCGCATCAGCAATCTCCTTCGAGGTCGGCCGGCGGCGCGTGCCTTTGAAGAAGAGGTGCTCGATGAAATGCGAGGCGCCGGCCATTCGCTCGTCCTCGAGCCTCGAGCCGCTACCGAACATGAACACGAGGCTGGCGGACAGGCGCTCCGGCATCGGAGCCATCACCACCCTGGTGCCTCCCGGCAGGCCGTGAACTCGATGGGGAACGGCCATGGGAGTCGCAGTATATGGGCCTCGGCAAACGGCAGGCGTTTGACGATCAGTCGCTGTGCCGGCCCTCCTGGAGGGCGCCGAGAGCCGCATAAAGCGTCATCGCCACGAAGTCTGCGGGCATTCCATCGGAGACTGCGTCCAGGGCTTCGCCCAGATATCGGCGCACGTTGGGCACCCGGTCCACATCGCTCAGCTCGAGACAGTCACGGATCGCTTCTGCGATCTCGGTTGGTGTGATCTCCTCATCGCCGGCGCCGTCCTCGACCGCATTGATTAAGGCGATCGCCTTCCGGATCCGCTCGGCCGCGGCCCGGCCCGTCATGAGCGTCGAGCTACTCGGCGGATGGCTTGCGGAGACCGACGACAACCCGCCGCTCGGGTTCCTCGCCGATGCTCGAGCTGCTGACCTCGGGGTCGCCTTCCAGCGCCAGGTGAATCGCCCGCCGCTCAAATGGCTGCATGGCGTCTAGTGTGATTGCGTCGCCGGTCATCTTCACCTGGCGGGCCGCCCGCAGCGCGATCTCGCGCACGGTGTGCTCGCGCCGTTGGCGGTAGCGCTCGACGTCGACGATGATGCGCTCGCCTTCGCCGAGGTGCCGGCCAACCATCACGTTGGTGACCGACTGCAGCGCACGCAGGGTCTCGCCCCGCCAGCCGATGAGGGCGCCGAGGTCGCGACCGCTGATGTCCAGAGTCGTGGGCTCGCTGCCTTGACGAGTCGTCACCTGGGCGCGTATGCCCATGTGCTTCAGAAGACCCTCAACCAGCGTGCGCGCCATCTCCCCCTTGGCGTCCGCCGGAGCGGCCGACGCACCAGACATGGCCTGGCCGATCACGCTCACCTCGACCACAGTTTCCTCAGAGCCTTCGCTGAGCACCTTGACGTCGACGTTGCGGCGGCTCTCGCCAAGCTCTATCAACGCTGCGTCGACTGCCTCGTCGAGCGTGCGCCCACGCCCCTCTGCTGATCTCATTGTGCCGCCCTCATCTCTTTTTCTTTTTGCGATTGCGCCCGTTCTGCGGCAGGGCTTTCGAGCCGCTCGGCGGGCCATTCCCCGCTCCGTTCGGGGATCCGTTCTTCGTTCCGTTCTGGGAGCCGCCGGGAATGTCCCTGGGCCGGATGTCAGCCTGTCCTTTGGGACCGCTGGATATGCCCTTCGGTCCGATGTCGGGTCCCCCCTTGGCACCGCCACGAGCTTTCAACCCCATGGATGTCGACGTACCGGCGGCCTTGTTTCGCCCCGGGAGCAGATTGCCCCAACCCACCACGAAGTACTGCTGAATGATACCTACGCAGTTGCCGATGAACCAGTAGAGGCCGAGGCCGGCAGGGACGTTCAGCGCGAAGTAGCCGATCATCAACGGGGACATCCAGACCATCATTTTTTGCATCTGCTGTGCCTGGGCTTCCTGCTCGGTGAGATTGGGCGCTGCCGGCATCTGAAGCATCTTGGTTTGCACGTAGGTGGTCGCCGCGGCGAGCAGCGGGAAGACCAGGTATTCGGGCGATGGGATTCCCACATTCGCGCCGAACAGCGGCAGCGACAGTAGAAGGTGTTGGTTGGGGTTGTCGTTCAGGTTCTGGATGAACAGGAAGTGCGCGGGGCCTGACGCGTGTTTCGCAAAACCCTGGAACACGTAATAGAGCGCGGTCAGGATCGGCAGCTGGACGAGCAAGGGCAGACAGCCCACCAGCCCGGCGAAGGGATTGATGCCGTGCTCCGCATAGAGCTTGGTCATCTCGGCCTGGAGCTTTTGTGGCTCCTTTTTGTATTTCTTTCGTAGCTCGCCGACCTCGGGAGCGAGCTTTCGCTGCTCAAGCATCGATTTTCTTTGGGTCACCAGCTGGAACTGCTGGAGCGGGGAGAGGATCAGCCGAATGCCTATCGTGAGGACCGCGATCGCCAGGCCGTAGGCGCCGATCGTGGCCAGCACCGGCACGCTCTGGAAGTGGAGGTAGATGAAGGTGAGGATCGCCGTGAGGTTGTCCACGATGACAACCTCCCAGATGTGTTTGATGGGCAGAAAGACGTCAAGAATCGAGCTCAGGAAGATGTCAGTTCTCCAGTGAGGTGGTCAGAGCGGCTAGGTCAGGGAACAGGATCGTAGCCGCCCTTGGCGAATGGATGGCAGCGCCCGATCCGCGCCGCCCCCATCCAACCGCCCCGCAGCCAGCCGTACTTCTCCACCGCCTCGTACGTGTAGTGCGAGCACGACGGGTAGTAGCGGCACGACGGCGGGAGGATCTTCGAGAACGACATCTGGTAGCCGCGAATCAGAACGAGAAACATCTTGGTCATGGGTTGAGCTTTGAGAGCCTGAGCGCCGCTTGAGAAGCCTCCTCGCTCAGCTCCGCAAACGACATTACGAGGGCCGCCGGGCGAGCGATCAGGACCACGTCATATCGTATTCCCAGGCCGGTCAGCGGCGAATCAGGCCCGAACAACTTTTCTCGGGCGAGCTCTCGCACTCGCCGCCTGGCTCGATTGCGCGAGACCGACCCCTTGACCGTTCTGCTGACGGTCACGCCAACGCGATTCGCCTCACCGGTACTGGGTACGGCCAACGCCACAAGCGCCCTACCGCTGAAGACCCGCTGGCCGGAGAAAGTGGACTGGAACTCCGCGTGCCGGCGGAGGCGGTAGCGCCTCTTCAACGAGAGAGACGCTTAAGCGCTAAGCCGTAGGCGGCCCTTGCGACGTCGGTTGGACACGACTCGGACGCCACCCCGTGCGCTCATGCGGCGCAGGAAACCGTGCACGCGGCGGCGGTACCGCTTCTTCGGCTGAAAGGTTCGCTTGATGTCGGGATCTCCCTATACGCGATGCTGATGTGAACCGCAGTAGTGTATCGAACCGTGGTTTGAGCGATTGCCACACCGCCACTATCACTTCATCAGGTGCCGTGCAGACTTGCGAAGACGATATGCCTTTGCTACAATCCCGGCCCGGAAGCAGACAGAGTCGGGGTAGCACCTTCAATCCAGTACCAGCCGCACCAGTCGGTCCCACTAAACGCCACAATCAGGTGCGGAATAAACATACAACACCGCTTCCATATTTAGGGATCGACTGGATGTGGGATTTCGGACAGGTAGGCACCGCCAGCCTGTGGAAATCCGGTCCGATCTTTTCCACAGGACACAGTTAGGCGGGGCTCATGGGTCGTTGGGCTTCGGTTGTACCTGCGGTCGCCTTGGGTGAGATGCCGCGATGGCAAGCGGGCGAGGAAGCGGGAAAAGGATGGAATCGAGTTGGCCCCAAGTTCTCCACAGCATTTGCAGACCCCAGGCGGTCTCCTTCCCCAGGTTCAGTGGCGTTCCTCCACAGGCCCCAGACGCAAGGAGGCATGAGTTGAACCAGGACCAAGTCTGGTCCCAGGTCCAGGAGGAGCTCCGCTTCCAGCTGGCCAAGCGGACCTACGACATGTGGCTGAAGAACACGTCAGTGCTCTCGGCGGACGACAACACCTACCGTATCGGAGTGCCGAGCAAGCTCGCGAAAGATTGGCTGGCTGACCGATTTTCTGGCCTCATCCAGGAAACCTTGCAGGCGGTAACCGGAACCGACGTGGACATTGATTTCGTCATCTCGCCGACCGGCCACCGCCCAGCCATCGCCAACGTCGATGTCGACATGGTCAGCTCTGCCGGCGACAACGGGCGCGATAACGCCGCCGAGTCCTATCCGGACGCTCTGCCCATACCCCCCTCGGAACTCAACGTTCGCTTCAAGTTCTCGTCTTTCGTCGTCGGCCATAACTCGCAGTTCGCGCACGCGGCGGCCAAGGCCGTGGCTGAGGCGCCCGGCGACAGCTACAACCCGCTTTTCCTGTACGGAGGCGTCGGCCTGGGCAAGACCCACCTGATGCACGCAATCGGACACGAGGTGCACGACAGGTTTCCGCGAAAGCGGGTTGTCTACCTAACATCGGAACAGTTCACCAACGAGGTGATCAGCTCCATCGCCACTGCGCGAATGGGGGAGTTCCGGCACAAGTACCGCACCGTCGACGTCCTGTTGATCGACGACGTGCAGTTTCTCGCCGGCAAGGACCGCACCAAAGAGGAATTCTTCCACACGTTCAATGCGCTCCACGAGATCAACAAGCAGATCGTGATCTCGTCGGACCGCCCCCCCAAGGAGATCCCCACTCTGGAGGATCGGCTCAGGTCGCGATTCGAATGGGGCTTGATCGCCGACATCCAGTCGCCTGACTTCGAGACCCGACTCGCGATCCTTCACTCCAAGCTCGGCGAAAACAGCGCGTTGGTTCCCGAAGAGGTCTTGAGCTTCATCGCGCATAAGGTGACGCGGAACATCCGCGAGCTGGAAGGGGCGTTGACCCGCGTCCAGGCCTTCGCCGCCGTGCACCAGCGCCAGGTGGACGAGGACGAAGCTGCCCGTCTTCTCGCCGACATCATTCCCGCAGGCACACGCAAGCCGATCAACGTCGAGCGCATCCAGGCGCTGGTCGCGGATTACTACAACGTCACCCTCGATGACATGAAGGGAAAGCGTCGCGACAAGCACATCGTTTTTCCACGCCAGGTCGCGATGTTCCTGGTCCGTGAGGAGACACCATCGTCGTTGCCCGCCATCGGCAAGGCTTTCGGCGGTCGAGACCATACGACAGCGCTTCACTCGATTGAGAAGATCGCCAACGAGCTCAAGGAAGACGAGCGGCTGCGGTATGAGGTCCAGGCGATCCGCGAGAAGCTCTACGTCCAGTGAGCTTTCCACACTTTGTTGGACTTGGGCAGGGAGAGACAGCGAATTGGCCGCAGGTCGCGGATTACCCCACAGTCAGCCCACAGGACTCGGCCTTCGGCCGCCCACTTTCCCAGCGTTTATCCCCGCGCGGATCGATCTGTAAATGATCTCGACATCCACAGTGTCCACAGCGCTTACTGTTATGGACTACTGATGATTTCAATCAAGAGGAACTCTTATAACGGGGGACAAGTGTCTTGAATGCCAAAGTCATCGCTTCGCAAATGAAGGTCACCTGCAGGCCATCTGTTTTAAGCCAGGCTCTGCAGATTGTTTCGCGTGCGATCTCCAGCAGAACGACCCTGCCAATTCTCAACAACATCCTCATCGAAACAACCTCCGAGGGCCTTGCGCTCACTGCCACCAACCTGGAGATTGGGATTCGCAAGTTGGTGCCGGCGGAGGTCTCGATGGAGGGCGCCACGACAGCACCGGCCCGGTTGCTCACGGATTTCGTCAGCACGTTGCCCGACCAGGACCTCGAGATGAGCCTCGACGGTGCCACCCAATCGCTGAACCTGCGCTGCGCGCGGTTCGACACACACATCAAGTGCATCGAGGCTGAGGAGTTTCCGCCGGGGCCGCGCCCTGACGAAGGCGATCGGCTCGAGGTCGCGCTCGACGAGCTCGTCAGCGCCGTCGAGCAGACGCAGATGGCAGCCTCGACCGACGAGGCGAGGCCAGTGCTGACAGGTGTTCTCGTGCAGATTCAGGGCGGAGCTCTGACGCTCGCCGCCACCGACGGTCATCGTCTGGCGGTTCGCAAGCTCGCAGCCAGTGGACCGGCAGACCTGGAGGCCAGCCTCATCGTGCCGGCGCGGGCCCTGGCCGAGCTTTCTCGGGTGCTCAAGGGTGAGCCGGGCAAGGTCGAGATCATCATCTCGAAAGCTAGAAACCAGGTCTTCTTCAAGGCCGGCACATCAGAGCTGACCTCGAGGCTGATCGATGGTAAGTATCCCAACTACGCACAGGTTATCCCCAGCAAGAGCTCAACCAAGGTCCGGGTCTCCACGAGCGAGCTGACCCAGACCGTCAGGGCGGTCTCACTTTTCGCCCGCGACAGCGCCAACGTCATCAGGGTCAAGGCGCAAGCCGGGGCACTGGTCTTGGCGGCGACCACCAACGAGGTCGGTGACAGCAAAGCGGAGATGGCTGCAGACGTCGACGGGTCGGACATCCAGATCGCCTTCAATGCGCGCTACGTGCTGGACGCGCTCGGGGTCATCGCCGACGACGAGGTGGAGCTGCTATTCGACGGCCCGCTGAGCCCGGGATTGCTGCGGCCGCCGGGCAAGGAGCACTACCTCTACGTGATCATGCCCGTGCGTGTGGCGATGTCCTAGTTGATTGCTGCTCAGGCGACTCCAGCTTAGAAACCACCGCAACTACGCTCACCTAGACCTCACGCCCGGTCCGGGCGTCAACCTGTTCATCGGGGACAACGGCCAGGGCAAGACGAATCTGTTGGAGGCCGTGGCGATGCTCGCGCTTTCGGCGTCCCCTCGGACCAGGCGCGACGGCGAGGTCGTCGGCCCCATCGCGGCAGCCACCCGCATCGAGGCGGAGGTGGAGAGCGCTGGCATCGTGATCGAGCTCGCGATCGCCCTGACAGTCGTGGACGACCGAGCTCGCAGGGTCATCGAGGTGGATGGGGCCCGGCGCAGGGCTTTCGACCTGCCCGGCCACTTCCGGGTCACTCTGTTCTGGCCTGACGACCTCGGCCTGATCAAGGCCGGGCCCGAGGTCCGACGGCGCTTCCTCAATCAGATGCTCGTGCAGGTCGAGCCAGGCTACGCGCGGGCCCTGGCCGGCTTGAAGAGGGTGCTCGAACAGCGAAACAGCTTGCTCAAAGGCATGGCGGCTGGGAATGGCGGCGGCGACGTGCTCGAGGCCTGGAATCAAGAGCTGATCCGCATCGGCGGAGAGGTCTCGTCGGCACGCGCCAAGGCGGTCAAGGAGCTCGAGCCGGAGGCTGCCCGCTGCCACTCCGAGATCGCCCCCGGCGAGCGTCTTGAGATCGAGTACCTGGGCCCCCCAGCCGACATGGCCGAAGCTGTGCATAACTCCCTGTCCGAGGACCTCAGGCGTGGCACCACCAGCGTGGGTCCGCATCGCGACGACTTGCGCGTGCTCCTCGACGGGCGCGAAGCTCGAGCCTATGGCTCACAGGGTCAACAGAGGACGGCGGTGGTCAGCCTGAAGCTGGCTGAGGCCGCTGTGGTCGCCCGGCGCACTGGGGAGCGGCCCGTGCTCTTGCTGGACGACGTTCTTTCCGAGCTGGACGGTGAGCGGCGGTCGGCGCTCTTGCGCCAGGTGGCGGGTGCGGGCCAGGTGATCATCACCTCGGTCGAAGCTGGGCCATTTCCGCCTGAGATGATCTCGAGCGCGCGCGTGTGGACGGTGTCCGGCGGGGAAATTTCAGCCTGTGGATAAACTGGGCAATATCCTCCCTCGCGTGCTGCGCCGGCAGCCTGGCGGCGGACGGTTGCTTGGCACCCAGGTGGCGTCAGCATTTCGCACCTTGATCGGGCCGGAGCCCGCCCGACTCTGCGACGCGGTCGAGCTGCATTCAGGCACCCTTGTCGTCACCACTTCGAGCCCGGCCCTTGCCCACCAGCTGAGGCTCGATTCCGAGACCATCGTCTCGCGCCTGAACGGCATGGACCTGGGCCGAAAGGTGCGCACGGTTCGCGTCCGCATCGGGCGGTCGGGGCCCTCGCAAGACAGTTGACAGCAATGAGGCTCGGAGTCGAGCAGGCACGCGCCGCTGCCATCGGGCGTGGGGCTGTGCGTGTCGTGGCGGGGGCTGGCACCGGCAAGACCGCCGTTATCGCCGAACGCTTTCGGCGGCTGGTCGCAGCCGGCGTCTCGCCTTCATCGATCCTCGTGATGACCTTCACCGAACGAGCGGCGGCGGAGATGCGCCAGCGAATCGAAGCCCGCATAAATGAGCCGGCGCCCTCGGTCGGCACCTTTCACTCGATCGCCCTTGGCTGGCTGCGAGCGGAGGGCCGCCTGGTCGGAGTTGGTCCTGGCTTCCGAATCCTTGCCGGCGCCGAGCGCTGGATCCTTGCGCGCGAGCTGATGTGGGAGCTCGGCGACCCCGTTCTCACCGGCGACGAGCGCCCGGATGACCTCGTGTCTCCAGCGCTCCAGATGCTCGAGCGTCTGAAACAGGAGCTCGTCCCACTGAAGAAACTTGCCGCCTGGGCAGCGGCGACGCATGGCGACGAAGGGGACCCGGATTTCGCTGAGCGCGTCCAGCTGATGCAGGCCTGCGTCCGCCTTTTCAGCGCGTACGAACGCGCTTGTCGAAAGCAGCGATTGCTCGATTTCGAGGATCTGGTGACGCTCGCGGTTCAGCTACTCGACGAGCAGCCCGCTGTCCTCAGCGCTTATCGCGCGCGTTTTCCGCACGTGCTCGTCGACGAGTACCAGGACCTCAACCTCGCCCAGGAACGGTTGGTCGAGCTGATCGCCGAAAGCGGGGAACCCTTCGTCGTCGGCGACGACGACCAGAGCATCTACCGTTTCAGGGGGGCATCGCGCGCGAGCCTTGAGCGATTTCGCGTTCACGTTCCCGAGGCGCTGACGATCACCCTCGGCCGGAACTACCGCAGCTCACGTCCGATCGTCGCCGCCGCCGCCACGCTCATCGCGAACAATCAGTCGCGACTGCCGAAAGAGCTGACGTCCAGCCGGCCGGGCGAAAAGGTGGAGCTGTGGCTGTGCCCAGACGGCGAGACCGAAGCGGGCGCGATTGCCTCGGAGGCGGAGCGTCTGGTGGCGACAGGTGTCGGCTTGTCCAGGATCGCTGTGCTGTGCCGCACCAACGCAATCGCCCGGCCCATCGCGAACGCCCTGGCGGAGCGGCGTCTGCCGCACGTCGTGATCGGCGGTCGCGGATTTCACGATCGATCCGAGATCAGGGACGTGGTCGCGCTGCTGCGCACCTTGCGAGATCCCAACGATGTGGTGGCTCTGGCTCGAGCGCTGACGCGGCCTCCGGCCTGCCTCGACCCGGACGCCGCCCTGTCCACCTTGCGCAACCGCAACGGCGAGGCGCCTCTGGAGGTTCTCGGGCGGTGGTCGCCGTCGACAACGTTTGCTGCGTTGCTCGGAGACCTGGCCGAGCAGGCCAAAAGCCTCGACGTTCGCGAGCTGTTTTTCGAGCTGATGGAGAAGACGCGGTATCTACAGGTGCTCGGCATGAGTCTCGAGGCCAGCGAAGCAGCGCGCGCCACAGCCAACGTGAGCCGGTTCGCCGAGATGATCGCCGAGTTTTGCGAGACGTCTCCAGACCGATCGCTGGAGGCCTACATGCGCCACCTCGACCTTGTCCTCTTGTCTGGCGAGGACGAGGAGCCGGCAGCAGTGGACGGGTTCGTCGACGCGATACAGGTGATGACCATCCACCAGGCCAAAGGCCTGGAGTTCGACGCCGTCTTCGTGCCCGGGTTGGTCGAGGGCCGCATGCCGCAGACAGGTCGGTCGCCGCGTTTCGAGCTGCCGCCCGCGGTGCTGGAGCCACTGGTTAGGGGCCGCGAGGATGTCGTGGCTGAGGAACGCCGCCTCCTTTACGTGGCGATGACCCGCGCGCGCCAGCACCTATACCTGACGCGGGCCTCCCACTACGACGGTGGGCGCCGCTGGAGAGACTCGCGCTTCCTCGCCGAGGTGCTGCGTGCAGGCGCTCGCGTGGTCCGAGAGCGCGAGGTGGTTGGCAGCCCACGCCCCGGCCCCCCGCCCTCTCGCCCTAGGGGAGAGGGAGATGTTGTGCTGTCGTACTCCGCGATAGCCACGTACCGAGAATGTCCGAAGCACTTCTGGTACCGGTATGAGCAGCGGCTACCGGTGGTGCAGAGCGCGGAGGCCGTGCAGGGCGTGGTCCTCCATGAGGTGCTGCGTCGCGCCGGCGAGGCGAGGCAGCGCCACGAAAGGATCACGCCAGCAATGCTGACTTCGCTGCACGACGAAGTTTGGGCCGCGACAGCGTTCCCCGATTCGCGCCGGGCGTCGACCTTCAAGCGCAATGGAGCCGCACAGCTCGAGGCATATCGAAAGGCTGGCGGCTTCGCCGCCCGGCCTGAGTATCTCGAGCAGCCTTTCACCATCGAAGTGGATGGTTGGACCCTTCGCGGTGTCATCGACAGGGTTGACCGCACGGAGTCCGGCTGGCGGATCCTCGACTACAAGTCGGGACGGCCGGTGACGCGCAGCCGCCGCGACCTTCAGGTGGCGCTGTATGCAATGGGTGCCGCCTCCGCGCTCAGCGTCGAGTCGCAGGGGCTCCAGCTCGACGTCGTCTATCTCGCCTCCGGCGAGACGGTGGCGCTCGAGCGGCCTGGCGCCCTCGTGGCGGAGGCGAAGAAACAAGGCGCAGAGGTTGCCGAGGGAGTCAAGGCCGGGCGCTTCGAAGCGAAGCCTGACCGGCGCCGCTGCCGGCTGTGCCCTTACCGGCTGGCTTGCGCCGAGGCCCTGTAGCGAGCCGCCAGCAGAAGGCACTCGCGCGCAATGTCGGATGAGGCGTACGGGTGCGCGAGCTCAGCAGTTTTTCGCGACATCTCCCGCCAGGTCGGGCCGCCCTCGGCAAGGACGCGTATCTCTTCGACCAGCTCGTCGTCCTTGGGCGAGAACTTGCCGACACCCGACTCGACGACGAAATCGACGTTGGGCGACTCCTGTCCGGGCAGGAACCCGGTGATCACCAGCGGAAGCCCGGTGGCAAGGGCCTCGGCAATGGCGCCGGGGCCGGCTTTGGTGACAATGACGTCGCAGGCGCGCATCAGCTCCGGCATGTAGTCGACAAAACCCAGCACCAGCGTTGGCGTCGCAAACCCGATGGCGGCGAGCCGCTTGCGCAGCCGTTCGTTACGGCCGCATACGACCACGGTCTGCCAGTCGTGAGGTTCCTGGGTCAACGCCGCCACCTGCTTGGAGAGCCCGCCGGCCCCTGCGGCGCCGCCCATGATCAGGACCGTGAAGCGTTTCTCATCAAGACCGAAGCGACGCCGAAGCGCCTCCTTCTCACCGGGAGCCGGTGGGCGGAATCGGAGGTCGACCGGCAGGCCGAGGAGCTTGACGCGGTCGGGCGGGACCCTGCGCCGGATCGCCACCTTGCGAGCCAGCTCCGTGGGCGCGATGACGAGGTCTGCCCGGCTGAACGTCCATCCTCGGTGGAAGTCCACCAGGTCGGTGATGACCGTCATGAGCGCGCGCTGACGCCCACTCTTCTGGATTGCCTGATAGGTCATGTGGTTGAGGAGTGGGTGCACCGACAGCACCACGTCCGGATCGTGCTTCTTGATGAGCTCGATCGTGGCCTTGCGCACGCCCCTGCCGAAGACCGCGCGGATCGCGGCAAAGGCCGGCTTCGTGTTGCTCGTGTGGTACACGGCACCCCAGGCAACCCGCGAGCGCTGGATCATCGGGCCGTACAGCGACGCCAGGCGCCGCACCACCAAGGGCCCCTGCGCCATCAACGGATCGGCGACTGTGACCACGCAGGTCGGATCGAAAAGCTTCAGGGCATCGGTCAGCGCGCGAGCTGCCGCGCGATGCCCGCCGCCGGTATCGCTGAAGAGGATGAGAATGCTGGGCGCGCCGCCCACCGGCGTCGGAACGAGAGGCGGCGCCTGGGGAGGACCAGCGTCCGCCGGTTCGGCGCTTACTTCCGGCGCGCGGCTGCCCGGCGCGCGATCCATCGCATGTTGTACTGGGACAGCAGGAGCGTGATGAAGACCATTCCAACAATCGCGACGCCCACCCAGAAGATCGTGCGCTTGGCGAGCTCGTTCGGCGAGAGCGGCGGGGACCCAGCCTGGTTCTGCTGAATGATGTACGAGACGATGTCCTTGATGTCCTGGTCGGTCAGGTTCGAGTTGCCACCCTTGGCGGGCATGTTGACGGATCCTGGATCGCCCGGCTTGTGGACACGACCGTTGGTGATGATGTCGATGAGAAAGGTCGGGTCGAGAGGGTTTGCAACGTCGGGCAGCTTGTAGATCGGGTTCAGGGCGGGCCCGATATTTCCAGTCAGGCTGACTCCGTGGCAGCTGGCACAGTTGGCCGCATAGAGGGCCTGACCTTTCGACGGATCACCCGGAAGCGCCACCGCGCTCGCCGAGGGCGAGGGCGAGCTGGCGGCGATCGTGCTGACCGCTGTCAGGGCCACCAGGGCAGGAACGGCCCCAGCCAGCAACGCCGAGACCTTGAACCCCTTCTTGAGCCGCATGGCGCGCCAAATCATAGCCTGCCTCCTATTTTGGCCTTTGGGCGGGAATAGGAGGGAAGCGCGTAGGTTTTATTGCTGATATGGCGTCATGCTCCCCGGTCTCCCGTTCGGCTTTCTGCTGCGTATCGAGGCGCTGGCTAGACGCGAGATCGGCCTACCGTGGCTGAGGCGACTCCTCTGATCTCCAACCTCGCCGCCGGAAGGCGGATCGAGGTCATAGCCATGCACACCTCTCCAACGGCCTCCCTGGGCCAGAACGGCAACGGCGGACTCAACGTCTATGTGCGCGAGGTCGCCAGAGCGTTCAGCGACCGGGGCATCGCCACCGACATCTTTACCCGCAGGCAGTCTCCGGACGACCCCGCGATTGAATCTCTGGCTCCTCTGTCTCGCGTCATCTACCTGCCTGCCGGCAAGAGCCTGGACAAGTACTCCCTCTACAACGAGGTCCCCGCGTTTGCCGCTGCGGTTCGGGCATTTGCCGAGCGCGAGCGCCTGAGCTACGACATGCTCTACTCGCACTACTGGCTGTCTGGCGAGGTTGCCTGCCTTCTGCGAACCGAGATGGGGGTCGCCTGGGCCCACACCGCTCACACCCTGGGCCTGGTCAAGAACCGCACGCTGGCGAGTGGCGCAAGGCCTGAGCCGGTGCTGCGGATTCGAGTCGAAGGCGAGATCGCACAGCAGGCAGACCTGCTGATCGGTTCGACCCCGGACGAGGCGGATGACCTGATTCGGCTCTACGGGTCTGACCCAGACCGCGTCCACGTGGTCGCCCCCGGCATCGACCTTGCGACATTCCAGCCTTTCGACCGCGCCGACGCTCGACGCAAGATCGGCTACGGACCGGGCAGGCTGCTGCTGTTTGTCGGCCGCCTCGAGCGTCTCAAGGGCGTTGACGTCGCCATCCGCGCCCTGTCGCTGCTCCGAGATCGCGACCATGAGGACCTGCGCCTGATGGTGCTCGGGGAGGATGTTCGAGATGGCGACGAGAGCGAGAAGGAGCGGCTGAAAACAGTCGCCTCCGCAGCTGGCGTGCGCGATCGCGTCGATTTCCTGGGCACCGTCGCGCATCACGAGCTGCCGTACTTTTACGCGGCCGCCGATGTGTGCGTGATGCCCTCGTATAGCGAGTCGTTTGGGCTCGTTGCGCTGGAGGCGCAGGCGTGCGGCCGTCCGGTGGTCGCCTCAGGCGTGTCAGGTCTGCGGTCAGTCGTCCGCGATGAGGTCAGCGGCTACTTGATCGACGACCACGATCCGGCGATCTACGCCGAGCGCATCGGCCGGTTGCTTTCAGACCGCGAGCTCGCACAGCAGATGGGCCGGCG
>DASXNH010000134.1:0-2137 GCA_036495195.1 Candidatus Dormiibacterota bacterium | reverse complement strand
GGTAGTCGGTGAAGTGATACGAGGTGCCGCTGGAATCGGAGCGATGCACCACCTGGATGTCCTTGTTGGGAAGCGCGACGCCCGCATTCAGAGCGACGAGCGCGGGGTCGTTCCACTTCTTGATATGCCCCAGGTAAATGTTGCTCAATGTCGATCCGTCGATCTGCAGCTTCGCGACGCCTGACAGGTTGTATGCGATCGCAACGACGCCCAGGGTCGCCGGGATCTGCGTCACCTTGTCTGCACCGCCTGCCGACGTGATGTCGGACGAGCCCATCGGCACGTCGCTGGCGCCGAAGTCGACGGTGCCTTTGATGAACTGCTGGATGCCGGCGCCGGAGCCGACTGCCTGATAGTTCACAGTCACCTGCGGATACGTCTGCGAGTACATGAAGAATGCCTTGGTGTAGAACGGCGCCGGGAAGGTCGCGCCCGCGCCTGTCAGCGCACCACTGCCGACTGGAGACGCGGCTGTGTTGGTGTTGCCACACGCGGCGGCAACGGCGATCGCCAACCCGATGAGGAGCGTCCGCCCCACTGGTCTCACTGCAAGCATCGAACCCCTCCTAACCTGGCCGGTTGAATGACGGTCTCCACGTTATGGACAGCCGTTTAAGGCGGGGTTAACTGGACCTTAAGCGTCCGCGTCAACGATCCCCTCATATACTCCGGCCGTGATCTGGGATCGCCGCCGTCGCTTCGACGATGTCAAGCCGGCGACACCCCCGGTCAACTCGTTTGCCGAGGTCCTGGAGGACGCTCCCGTCATGGCGCTGTTGATCGCCGCCGAGAGAGGCGTGATCGACGCGAATGTTGCCGCCCGCGATTTCTTCGAGATCGACCGCGCGCGCCTACCGGCCAGCCTTGTTGAGGTCACCCTCGAGGGCAGGCTGGTGGACCTGCTCGCCGAGGGTGAAGCGCACGCGGAGGCCTACCTCGTGCATCACCGCCGCGTCGTTCGCTGCAGCTTGGTTCCAGGCCCGCGACCGGGCCAGACGCTGATGTTCCTCAACGACATGACCGAGCTGAGGCGCCTGGCGACAGTGCGCGAGGAGTTCGTCGCCAATCTCGTGCACGAGCTGAAGACGCCGCTCACAGCGCTTCGCCTCGCCGCCGAAAGCCTGATCGGCGATCCCGCTCCGAGCGATCGCAAACGATTCGCGGAGAGGGCGGTCAGGGAAGCCGACCTGGTGACGAAGATCATCGACAACCTTCGCCAGCTCGGTGAGATCGAGGCCCGATCCATGGCGATCGAGGCGACTGAATTTGACCTCGCCGAGCTGGTGAACGAGAGCGTGGCGCGCCTGAAGATCGACCGGCCGGTGAACGCCGACATCCCGCCAGCCCTGGCCATCACGTCCGACCGGCCGAAGCTGGTCCAGGCCCTGGGCAACCTTCTCGACAACGCCGCCAAGTTCTCCCCTCCGGGAGCCGCTATCGACGTACACGCCGAGATAGCCGGAGACGAGGTCCGCATCAGCGTTCGCGACCACGGCCCCGGCATCTCACCCGAGCATTGGAGCCGGGTCTTCGAGCGCTTTTACAAGGTGGATCGGGCGCGCCCGCGCGAGGCAGGCGGTTTCGGCCTGGGGCTGGCCATCACCAAACATCTGGTGCAGCTGCTGGGGGGTCGCATCTGGACCGAGACGGCTCGGGAAGGAGGCCAGGTTTTCACCATCGCCCTCCCAATAAAGTCTTAACGAGCCCATAAACAGCGCTTAACCCAGCCCTGGATATCCTTGAATCGCGGTGGCGGACTACAGACCGACGATCCAGCCGATGGCCCAGGCGGGCCGGCCAGAGCTGCGAACGGTGCGCGGCGCTTCACCCACCAAGTTCAATGTCGACAGCCTCTCGTTCTTCTATGGCAAGAGCCAGGCGCTCAAGGACGTGACCTTCGAGATCCCGGACAAGCGCATCACCGCGATCATCGGGCCGTCAGGCTGCGGCAAAACCACATTGCTCCGCGTGTTCAATCGCATGTACGACCTCGTACCGAATGCGCGGGCCCAGGGATCTGTGATCCTCGACGGCGAGGACATCCTGACCACGAGCAAGCTGCTCTTGCTTAGGCAGAAGGTCGGCATGGTCTTCCAACGGCCGAGCCCCTTCCCGATGTCGATCAAGGACAACGTCG
>DASXNH010000133.1:0-2164 GCA_036495195.1 Candidatus Dormiibacterota bacterium | reverse complement strand
CGGTCAGCCGCGCCTTCACGGCTCTGCGCGATCGGCGGCTCATCGCCACCGAAGGGCGCGCGGTGACCATCCTCAAGTTGGACAGGCTTCGTCGATTGGACGGCCTGGCGGCTTGACTCCGGCGGCTGCGGCGATCAGCACCAGATCCGGCAAGGTCCGGGCGCCCAGCCGTTCCATCAGACGCCCGCGATGGCTCTCGACCGTGCGTGGGCTAAGGCCGAGCTCCCGGGCGATGATCTTATTCGTGCCTCCCGCGATCAGTCCCTCCAGCACCTCGCGCTCGCGGACGCTCAATTCGGCCAAGCGCAACTTGGCCTGTCCCGCCGCTTTGTGCTCCTGGGTGCTGGATCGCAGCGCTCCGAAGCCGGCTGTCAGAGCCGAAATCAGCGCGTCGCTCCGATAGGGAGTCTGCAGCACGTCGGCCGCTCCGGCTTTCATGACCTGCACCGCGCGCTCGACATCGCCGCCGTGGTCGTCCAGGACGATCGTCGGCAGGGCCAGTTGATCCTTCTGCAGCTGCCGGCACACCACCAGCCCCCCGGCGCCGGGCGAGCGGACATGGAGCACGACGCAACCGGGTTCCAGCACGTTCGCCACCTCGAGAAACGCCTGCCCGGTGGCGAAGGTCTTCACGGTGAAGCCGCTGGTTTCAAGCAGTTCGGTTGTCTGCCGCCGGGCGTTCGGCTCAGCATCGACCAGGTAGATCAGTAACCCGCTCTCGTGCGTCACATCGTGCGCGATGCCGCCGATCCGGCGCACCCTGCCGTCCTCGTCATGGATAGGAAACGCCACATTATGAACCCGGCGCACGGCTCCGTCGGGACGCACGATGCGATAGTCCCAGCTGACGGTGTGCCCCTGATTGCGGGAGCGATCGAACATCGCCTGGGCGACGTCGCGATCCTCGACATGGGTGGCCTCGAGCCATCCTTTGAGGTGAGGCAAGGTCGCCTCTGGCGAAATCCCCCACACCCGCTCCATGGCCGGGCTCGTATACTCGAGGGCGGCCGTGTCCGCATTCATGATCCAGAGCACGTCGAACGAGCTCTCGGCGAACATGCGAAAGCGTCGCTCGCTGTCGCGCAACGCCTGCTCCGCCGACTTGCGGTCCGTGATGTCCTGCGCCGCGCCGACGAAGGCGACCGCGCGCTCGCCCTCGAAGAAGGTCTGGCCGTAGGTGGAGATCCAGCGCTGTATGCCGTCGGTGATCCCGATCACGCGATATTCGAGGTCGTAGACTCCGTCCCCCTCCGGATTGGCGCAGTCGGCGACCGCCGCGTCCACGCCCTGCACGTCGTCGGGGTGGATGGCGCCGCGCCAGGTATCGTAGTCGATCTCGGCGTCGGGAGGCAGGCCCCACATGGCTTTCAGCCGCTCGTCCCACTCGAGGTGATTTGTCTGGGGATCCCAGGTGTAGGGCGAGATGCGTGCGAGATCGCAGGCGATCCGCAGCATCTCACGTTCCTTTTGACTGTCCCTGGCCCACGGAACGTCATTGGCCTCGGGGATTGCAAGAACCGCGATCGAAGGGCGTGTCGGCGTCGCCATCAGCATGCCCTTTCAAATGCGCTCACGCGCAATATCTGGAACACGTACGCACAAGAGGCGTGTTCGCCCGCCATCGAAGACGCACGCGAGCCGTCCGCCGCTAAGACTCCCCTAGTCAGCGCGTGAAACGCGTGAAGCTTCCGAATGTTCCCTGCCAACTCGAAGTGGGCCTTGCAGCGCGATAAGTCTAATACGTTACACAAGAGCAGGAGTGCCTCGCGCGGACTCACCTTGGGTCGTGTGGGCCGATTGACATTCGTCAGCGCGCGCATCTGGCCGCCGACGTAGGCTGTCGTTGCGCACCGACGCGCGGCTCCAGCCCACAGGGGAAGACCGTGGCGACGAGAAGAATGCGGGCCCTGGCCGCCATACCCCTGGCGGCGCTGGTTCTCACCGGGTGCACGACAAGCGGCGTGGGCAGCGGTTCGTCGCCGGGCGGGACGGTTCAAGCCACCTTCACCTGGAAGGCGGAAGGTCCAAGCCGAGGTGCGATGACCGCGGTGCTCAACACTGGCGAGACCTATCAGGGTCCCTTCTTCCAGATCACCCACGAGACGCAGACGACGGATCTCGGTCCGCTGTGGGCGGGCTGGGAGGGCCGCTGGGGTTGGCATGG
>DASXNH010000132.1:0-8165 GCA_036495195.1 Candidatus Dormiibacterota bacterium | reverse complement strand
CGTTGGGTTGGGTGATGATCGGAATCTCGGTGGGGTTGCTGGTAATCGGAAACGTGATCATTCGGCGGATCACGAAGATCGCATGAACGCGCTGCCGATCATCGTTGGCATCCTGGCGGCCGGTGGCGTGTGGCTCGTCTTCATCGGCATACGTGGCTCGCGAACCGGCGACGCTGCTTCCCTCGCCCGTCAGCGGTTGGCGCGCCAGGAGATTGGCCTCGGCCAGAGCGCTGTTGCCCTCGCGCTCGAAAAGCCCCTGGGTGAGCGATTGCTGATGCCACTACGGAAGTGGTTCACGTTGCAGGTGCTCCGACTCACGCCGGCCGCGCAGGCCGCCACCTTTCGGCGCCACCTGGACTTCGTTGGCGCTCCGCTCGGGCTGGACCCCGCCGGCTTGCAGATACTGCGTATCGCCGGGGCGGCGACCCTCGGCACCGTCGGCGTGGCGCTCGGCGCCTTCATCGGATCGCCCGTTTCGCTGGGGGTCGCACTGCTGGCCGGCGCGGCGTTCGGCTTCTACCTGCCTGTGCTCTACCTCAACCAGCTTGTCCGTCAGCGGCGCGCCGAGCTCGAGAGCGCGCTGCCCAACGCCCTCGACGTGGTGGCCATCAGCATGGAGGCCGGTCTTGGTCTGGATCGCGCGCTGGAGCAGCTCGTGCGCCACCAGGAAGGTCCGCTCACCCTGCTGGTGGCTCGCGCCTTGCGTGAGATCGAGCTCGGAAGGCCGCGAGCGGAAGCGCTGGAGGAGATGGGGCAGGCGACAGGCATCGAGGATTTCGTCGCGCTTGTGCGATCGATCCTCCATGCGGAGCGGACCGGCGTCCCGATCGCCCGCACCATCGCAGCGCACTCGGCGCAGATGCGGGTGAAGCGACGCCTTCGCATCCGCGCAGAAGCCGCCCAGGCCTCGTTGAAGATCCTGCTCCCCACCGTCGGCTGCGTGTTCCCGACGCTGTGGCTGATCCTTCTGGGCCCGGCGCTACTGGTTGTCCTGGCGATCAGGCACTAAGAAGGGGTTCGCCTTCCTCTCTCGCCCGATCGTCGTCGCGGGGCCATGGCCGCTGAAGACGGCGTAATCGTCCGGTAACGACAGCAGCTCGGTGTGAATGCCGTCAAGCAAAGCGCGACCGTCCGAGTTTCGGAAATCGGACCTGCCGATCGATCCGGCGAACAGCGCGTCTCCCGTGAACAGGAGCTTATGGATCTTGAACGTGATGCCACCCGGGCTGTGGCCGGGTGTGTGAAGCGCCTCGAACTCGAGGGAACCTGCGTGATAGTGGGCGTGCTGGCGGAGGCTGATGACGTTCTCCAGCCTGGGCAGCTCAGCCGCAAACTCGCGGCGGAGCGGCGTCCCATCGACAAGCACATGCTGTTCCGCTTCATGGACGACGACGGGGATGGGACCAAGCTCCTCGAGCAGGGCCGGCAACCCCGCGATGTGATCGACATCGGTGTGAGTCATAAGGACGGCCCGCACGTTCGCGCCTGCCTGGCGCGCCACCTCAAGAATCGCCTGCGGCTCGAAGTTCGCGTCGATGATGACCGCATCCTTTGTGGCCTCATCCATGACCAGATAGGAGTTCGTTCCAAACCGCGCGTCGGCGGTGGCTTCGACTGTGATCTTCACCCGAGTGTCTTGCGAAGAACCAGGTGGCTCCCAGCCTCACCGTACGGCTGGAAGCCGGCCCGAACGAACATCGCCATGGGGCCACGATAGTTGGTGTGTTGTGAATCATCAGAGCGCTTGGGGTACGCCTCGACGGCCTTCATGCCTTTAGCCCGCAGCCGCTCGACCGCCGCATCGAGCAGCCTCGAAGCCACACCGTGCCCACGATAGGGTGAGGCAATCACGAAACACGCAACCGACCCGACCCCTTCATGGTCCGGCGCGGTTAGACCGAACCTGTGCATGACTCCGCTGAGCCGTGTCGTTTCACCGTAGTTGCACCAGCCGATGGGCTCGCCACCCTCAAAGGCAAGGAGCGCCGTCACCTCGCCCCGCATGATCAAGCTGCTCATACCGCGTCGGTTGGCCTCCGCGACGCGATCAATCGACTCGTCGTCACTCAGGTTCGCAGCGCTATGCGTCTCAATGCAATAGCACGACCGCCATTCCGGAAAGTCAGCGAAGGCGTGATGGTCGAAGAAATCCAGGTAGGCCGGCAGCAGCTCCGGGCTGACGTCACGGATCACGATCTCATGCGTGCCCTTCGTCACGACGCCTCTCGCGCCACTGTGTGGACGTCCTTGACGGCCTCCAGCTTCTCCATCACTCGCGAGAGCTGAGCGAGGGAGTCGATCTCGACTGTTGCCGACACCACCGCGGTCTTGTCGTCGTACACGTGAACCTCGAGCGCCGACATGTTGACCCGGTTCTCCGCCACCACCGTCGCGATGTCGCGTAGGAGGCCCTGCCTGTCCCAGGCCTCGATCTTGATGTCGACAGGATACAAATGCGTGGCTTCCGCGTCCCAGTCCACCGGCACCACGCGCGCTCTGTCCTGCGCGTTCACGGCGTTGATGCAATCCGCCCGGTGCACTGTCACACCTCGCCCGCGTGTCGTGTACCCCGCGATCGCATCCCCAGGCACGGGTTGGCAGCAAGGCGCGATCTTGGTGAGCACGCCCTTCTCCCCGCGCACCAGTACGCGGGGCGTCGGCTGCACGTTGGGAATTAGCGGGATCGCGCGGAGGTCGCCGTCCGCAGCGCCGGTGCTCAACGCCATGCGCATGACCACCGCGTGCGGCGACAGGTCCCCATAACCGATCGCCGCCAGGAAGTCGTCGATCGCGTTGTAGTGGTGCAGGTTCGAGATCTCGTGCAGCTTGGCGTCGGGTAGGTCCGAAAGGTTGACGCGATGCATCCGCTGGAGCTCTTTGTCCAGCAGATCTCGCCCCTTCCCGACGTTTTCCTCGCGACGCTGGCTCTTGAACCACTTCCTGATCCGCTCCTTCGCCGAAGCGCTCTTGACGAAGTTGAGCCAGTCGCGGCTCGGACCGTGCGGCGCCTTCGAGGTCAGGATCTCGACGATCTCGCCGTTCTTCAGCGGATAGTCGAGCGGAACCATGCGGCCGTTGGCCTTGGCGCCGATGCATCGGTGGCCGACCTCGGTGTGGATGCGGTACGCGAAGTCCACCGGGGTCGAGCCGGCCGGCAGGTTGAGGACCTCGCCCTTCGGGGTGAAGACGTAAACCTCGTCCTGAAAGAGGTCGACCTTGACGGTATCGAGGAATGACTCGGCGTCCCCCACCTCGTTCTGCCATTCGAGAAGGCTGCGCAGCCACGACAGCTTCTGGTCGAAGCTCGCGTCCTTGCCGCCCTCCTTGTAAGCCCAGTGCGCCGCCACGCCGAATTCCGCCACGCGATGCATCTCATGGGTGCGGATCTGGATCTCGATCGGCTCGCCAGTGTGCGTGATCACAGTCGTATGGAGCGACTGGTAGCCGTTGGACTTGGGCATCGCGACATAGTCCTTGAAGCGACCAGGCACGGGCTTCCAGAGCGAGTGGACGACGCCGAGCACGCCATAACAGTCACGCACCGAGTCGACCTGCACCCTGATCGCCGAAAGGTCGTAGATCTCGGTGAAGTCCTTGTTCTCCTTCGTCATCTTTTGCCAGACGGAGTAGATGTGCTTTGGCCGGCCGGTTATATCGGCGGTGATGCCCACCGTCTCGAGCTCGCGTGCGAGGATCTCGCGAAGGTCCGAGACCAGTGCCTCGCGTTCGCCGCGCTTGCGAAAGATTCGCTTCGCGACCTCGTCGTAAGCCTCCGGTTCCAGGTAACGAAACGCGAGGTCCTCGAGCTCCCATTTGACCTGTCCGATGCCAAGCCGGTGGGCAAGAGGCGCGTAGATGTCGAGGGTCTCGCGGGAGATCTTGCGGCGCTTCAAGTCGGCCAGCGGTTCCAGGGTGCGCATGTTGTGCAGCCGGTCGGCCAGCTTGATGAGGACGACCCGCAGATCCTCCGCCATCGCGACCATCATCTTTCGGATGTTCTCCGCCTGCTGCTGCTGGTCGGAGCGCAGCGAAATTCGTCCGAGCTTCGTCACCCCTTCGACCAGCCGCGCGACCTCAGGACCGAACTCCCTCTCAACTTCCTCGGCGGTGAGGGCGGTGTCCTCGACAGTGTCGTGCAGCAGGGCTGCGGCGATGGTGGCCGCATCGAGCTCGAGGTCGGCGAGGATCGCCGCCACCTCCATCGGGTGGTTCACATAGTCCTCGCCCGAAAGCCGGCGCTGGCCGGTATGCGCTTTGGCCGCGCGCTCATAAGCCCTCTTGACGATCTCCCTGTCAGGGGCGTCGAGATGGTCGGCGATGCGCAGAAGCTCTGAAACTGTCACCTGGTCACTCGAACAAGAGTTTAGGAGAGGTTTGGGGGAGGCCCATCCCCAGTCCCGCTGCCTAGACTTAGCCGGCGACATGAATTCCGATCAAGCAACATTTCTCACACGGATCGCACTCTCCGCCGCCACCGCGATCCTGATCCTGGCCGGCGCCACGCTCAACGTGAACGGTCGCGTCGGGCAGCCCGCCCTGCTCGCGGCGATCGCCGGGCTGCTCGCATTGGTGGCGGGAGCCTTGAACCGGACGTGGCAGGTGGCCGTCCCGCTTGGCATCGCCGCCCTCGTCGTGTCGGTGTTAACCCCCGACTTCAGCTTCCTCGGCATCGCCGGCCTGGCGTTGCTTGGGCTGGGCGGTTTCGCCGGCAGCCTTGCGTACCGCAACTTCACCGACGCGATGCGCCACCAGCTGGACGATATGAAGAGGCTGAACGCGCAACTCGAGGAGAAGCATCGCGCCTTTATGGCCGCCACCTCGGACGCCGACAGCGCAGCGCAGCCAGGAGACGTGGCAGCGCTGACGGCGAACATCGCGCACCAGATCGGCTCGGCGTTCGCCTGCTACTTTCTCGCATCGCCTGATGGCAAGCAGTTCGTGCCGCAGCCACCGGGTATCGGGCTCGAGCGCCTGCATCCGCAACCGGTCAACCGCGTGCCTGGTGGGGCCGGCCCGCTGACCGCGGCCATGGAATCGGGCCAGGAGTTCGTCGGGCGCGACGACAGCGGGTTGCGCGAGCTGGCGCACTACCTTCCTGAGGACCTTCACGTCGAAAGCCTGATGGCCGTGCCGGTGCCGATTGGGGAGCACATCGGTGGGTTCGTCCTGCTCGGGAACAAACCGGGCGGCTTCACCGACGACGATCGCAGGCTCGCGCGCACGCTGACCTTGCGCGCCGGCGCGCAGCTTGCAAGCGCCCACGCCGTAGCGCTTTCGCGGAAGGAGTCGGCGCGCTACTCGTTGATGAACGAGCTCGTGAAGGAAGCGTCGGGCAAATCGATGAAGGAGGTGTTGGACCTTGTCCTCGAAAAGGGAAAGCAGGTCATTCGCTACGATGCCGGCAGCGTTGCCCTGTTCCAGGCCGACAACACCTACACGGTGCTCGGCGGCTCAGCCGGCTCGCTTCCGATCGCAGGACCGCTCGCGAAGGTGCGCGATGGCGAGACCGTGCTGCGGAGCTTCGTCACTGTCGACGAGGGCATCCTCAGCGGGCTGATCCCCAGCTCCGAAGGCGGCACCACCAACGAGGCGCTCACTCCGATACGAGGCAAGGACGGCGTGTTCGGCGCGATCTGTCTGGGGCGAAATGGCACGGCAGGGTTCAACCAGCGCGACATTGCCGCGCTCGACGAGCTCGGGTCGATGGCGGGCGTCGCCGTCGAGAACTCGCGCATCCTCCAGGTGGTCACCGGCCAGGCCTCCAAGCTGGACACGGCGCTCGATGCGCTGGGAGAGGTCTCGCAAGCGCTCACCACCGTGACGCAGGGCTCCAACGTGCTGGAGCAGAAGACGCTGGAGACGGCGGTGCGGGTCACCACGGCCAGCGCCGGGTTGCTGACACGAGCCACCGCCGACGGGAGCCAGGCCACGATCATGTCGCTGGGCCTGCCGTCGACCGTCGACGACCTGATCGTGCAAAACGGGCAGGGCATCATCGGCGCCGTGATGCTGAGCGGGCGGCCGATCGCGATACCGGACCTCAGCCAAAGCCCGGAGCTCCAGTCGCCACCCAACCTCGTCCACTTCGGGTTGCATGCCGCGATCTGCATGCCGATGCTCGAGGACGGGCGCCTGTGGGGAACGCTGTCGGTCTTCGATGTGAAGAAGCGGGAGTGGACCGCTGACGATCAGCGGGTGCTCACGACTCTTGGCAACCAGGGCGTCGTCGCGGTCAGGAACGCCGAGCTTTATGACAACAACCAGCGCAGCATCTGGGAGCTGCGCAATCTGCAGGAGGCACTGCAGGCCGCGACGTCCACGCTCGACCTGAACCAGGTGCTTCAGCAGGTACTGGCAGGCGCGGCCAAAGCGTCGAGTGCGCAGATCGGGTGCCTGGCCCTCGACGACTCGGGCAGGCTGGTGCTCAAGGGCGGGTTCGGCACCGACTCGACCACCGCCGAGAAGCTGGCCCTCGGGGTCGGGGGCGACATCTGCCGGGACGTCATGGCCTCGGGCAAGGCGTTCATGGAGGCCATGGAGCAGGACACAGTCAACGAGAGCCCGCTCAACCCGCGCGCTGTGCTGTGCGTTCCCATCACCTTGCGGGGCACGCCGACGGGCGTCCTCTTCCTCGCCAACTATCAGGCCGGCCACGCTTTCACTCCCGATCATCGGAACCTGGTCACCGAGCTGGCCGCGCAGGCCGCGGTGGCGATCGACAACGCGCGCCTTTTCAAGGACCGAGAGGAGGTCATACTTTCGTCCCTCGAGGCGTTGGCCAACGCCGTCGACGCGCGCGACCCCTACACGGCCGGCCACTCGCAGAGGGTGACCCAGTACGCGCTGACGATCGCGCGCCAGATGAAGTACTCCCCCAAGGATCAGGCGGCTTGGGTGCGGCTCGAGCGCGGCGGAAGGTTGCACGACATCGGCAAGATCGGCGTGCCTGACGCAATCCTGCAGAAGGCGGGCAAGCTCACCGACGAAGAGTTCGCGAAGATGAAGGAGCACCCTGTCGCGGGGTTCAACATCCTCAGCGGGCTGAAGATGCTGACAGACGAGCTGGTGATCGTCCGCTCACACCACGAACGGTATGACGGCAAGGGCTATCCCGACCGCAAGAAGGCCGACGAGCTGCCGATGTACGCGTGGATAGTCAGCGCCGCCGACGCGATCGACGCCATGACATCTGACAGGCCCTATCGGAAGGCTTCGTCGCTCGAGGTCGCGGTCGAGCAGGTGCGGTCAGGCGCCGGCACGCATTTCCACCCCGACGTGGCCGAGGCGGTGCTCGACGCCGCCAACAACGGCAGCCTGAAGGTCATCGCGCAAGAGAACCTGTACAAAGACGCGCCGGCGATCGGGGCTTTCGAAAACCCGACTAGCTAGTCAGCAAGCTGAGACCCAGGCCTTTTTCCACGCGCCTTTCAGTACGCGCGAGCCAGCGACACACGGTGCCTGGCCGGCCTGCCGCAAACGAGGCACTTGCCCGACGCCTTCTCCTCCGGGTCGATCGTTCGAACTGTCACTCCGCCCGCCTCCGCCTTGATTTTCAGCTCGCACTCGGCATCTCCGCACCATGGCACCCAGACGAAGCCAGCGCCCTGCTTGAAGTGATCGACGACCTCGGCCAGAGTCGACATCTCGAAGGTGTTTTCGGCGAGGAATCCCTGCGCTCGTTCGAGGAGCGCCTTCTGGAATGAAACCAGCTCGTCGGCGAGCCGCGCGCCGATGCCCCCAACCGGCAGCGGCCGCCGCTGGCGCGAAAGCCTGTCGACCAGCTCCACCTGGCCGGCGTCGGCGTCGCGGCCTCCGACGTTGAGGCGCAGCGGCACTCCCTTCATCTCCCAGTGCGCGTACTTGTCGCCCGGCCTCTCATCGCGCCAGTCGACGTGGTGGCGGATCCTTGCCGCCTTCAGCTCGCCGATCCAGCCGTCGATGAATGCCTCGACCTTGGACCGGCTCTGCGCATCCCTGAAGATCGGCACGATCACGACCTGGATCGGCGCCACCTTCGGAGGCAAGATGAGACCCGAATCGTCGCCGTGCGCCATCACGAGGGCGCCGATCAGCCTGGTGCTGATGCCCCACGAGGTGGAGTAGCACAGCTCGCGCTCGTTGTCCTTGTTCGAGAAGGAGATGTCGTAGGCCTTGGCGAAGTTCTG
>DASXNH010000131.1:0-20878 GCA_036495195.1 Candidatus Dormiibacterota bacterium | reverse complement strand
GGCGATCCCGAAGCAGATGACCGGGATCGATGTCAGCGCGCCGGCTGCAGAGAAGCTGAGATGAAGATCGGCGCGCACCTCCGGCAGCACCGGCGACACGCCGATGATGACCGACCGCAGCTGGAAGCCAATGAGCGCGATGAGCGCCACCAGCCACCAGGACGGCCGAAGGTCGCGACCGCTGACGTTCACCTTCGGTCTGGAGTCGATTCGCGCTTCGGACTTACGACGGGCTGTGACCTGGCAGGCGGGGGAACACGTCGGTCGAGCAGGCCTTCGCAACCCGGGTGGCCAAGGCGTGCGTGCTGTACCCGCGGATATAAAAGATTCGGTCCCGCCTTGACCCGAGCTTGCCTAACCCGTGGTCTCGACCTGGGCCGCGATCACGGCGCGCGCTGCGCGCATGACCTCCAGGTAAGTGCCGCAACGACACACGTTTCCGCTGAGGTAATCAGCGATCTCGTCAACCGTTGCTCGGGGGTTCCTGTAGAGCAGCCCTTTGACCGCCATGATCATTCCTGGCGTGCAGTAGCCGCACTGGAATGCCTGGTGGTCGAGGAATGCCTGCTGGACCGGATCCAGGGTCTCGCCGGAGCCGAGGCCTTCGATGGTGGTGATCTCCCGGCCGTCGACGTTGGCGGCCAGCATCAGGCAGGAGCTGATCGGCTTCCGATCCAGCAGCACGGTGCAGCTGCCGCAAACGCCGACGCCGCATCCTTCGACCGCCCCGCGCAGGTTCAGGTCGTCCCGGAGGACCTCCAGGAGCAGCTGGTTAGGCCTGACGCTCAGCTGCCGTGGCACGCCGTTGACCTGCGTGGTGATGGTGATCATCGGGGGGCCTCCCCAGGCTGCGTCGCGGCACCCGACAGGGCTGCGAATACGTCAGCCGGCCGCATGGGAAGGTTTCGCAAGCGCACCCCGGGCAAGGCATCGGCCAGTGCGTTGCCGATCGCCGGCGCCACCGCGAGGAGTCCCGATTCGCCCACGCCCTTCGCGCCGTACGGGCCGTCCGGATGCGGGGCTTCGACCAGCACGGACTGAAAGTCCTGTGGAACGTCCTCCATCGACGGGACCGGGTAGCTCACAAAGCTGGAGTTGAGAGGTTGGCCGCCGTCGTGCACCAACCCCTCCATGAGGGCGGCACCGATGCCCATGGTGGCGGCGCCCTCATTCTGAAGATGGCACTGGACGGGGTTGATGGCCCTCCCCACGTCGACGGCGCTGGCTATGCGCACCAGGCGCCACTTGCCGGTTTGAGTGTCAACCTCGACCTCGACCGCCGCCGCGGACCACATCCAGAAGGCAGAGTCCTTGCCGCGGTACGTCCCGTGCGCGAGCCCGCCGGTAGTCTGCACGACGGCATCCCCGTAGAGGTTTCCCACCGGCAGTCCGAATCTCGCCTTGAACGCGTCGGGAATGCCCAGGACGACGTTGGTGCCCCGGACCCGGATCTGGTCATGTTCGATGACCAGGTCGTCACGAGCCACCTCGAGCTTGTCGGCGGCCATGTCCAGGAGCTGCCCGCGGATGTCGATGGTGGCGCGCCGAACCGCCTCACCAACCGTGAACGTCAGGCGGCTCGACTTCGTGCCGTGGTCGAACGGGGTCACATCGGTATCGGGCTTGAGGACACGCACTCGTTCCAAAGACACTCCAAGTGCGTCCGCCGCGACCTGGGCCAGGATCGTCGTGTAGCCCTGGCCGATCTCGACGCCGCTGGCCAGCACCTGCAGGGATCCGTCGGGGTCGAGCCGAACGCTGGCGACCGAGTTCGACGGCGTCATGGTGCTCTTGATGCTGCAGGCGAGTCCGCGGCCGCGAACGAGCCGCTGCCGCGGCTGCCCTTCCCTCACCCCGGACCGGGCGATGGGGGGGATCGCCGCCGCGACTGCGCTCAGGCACTGTTCGACCCCGACCCCGTCGAGCCGCTCGCCCGTCAGATAGGCGTCGCCTTCCTGGTACAGGTTCTTGCGTCGCAGCTCGACGGGGTCGACGCCAAGCGCATGAGCCATGTCATCCATCTGCGACTCATAGGCCCAGACGATTTGGGGCACGCCGAAACCGCGGAAAGCCCCGGCCGGTGGCTTGTTCGTGTACACGGCATGGCAATCGACGCTGACGTGGGGAATCCTGTAAGGCCCGGCCGCGACCGGCGCGTTCTGCACCACCACCCGCGGACTGATCTCCGCGTAGGCGCCCCCGTCATACACGACCTCGACCTGCCTGGCGATCAGCCGGCCGTCGCGCGTGACCCCGGTCTTGAGGCGAACGCTCGCGCCGTGACGGGTGAGGGTCATGAAGACCTCTTCTCGAGTCAGCACCCACTGCACCGGGCGGCGAGCCTTGCGTGCAAGCGCGGCGACCACGGGCTCGATCCTTGGGTAGAGCTTGCCGCCGTAGCCCCCTCCGACGCTGGGCACGATCACACGCACTGCGCTGGGTTCGACCTTGAATATGTAGGCCAGCTCCGAGCGCACCACCCAGGGGTCCTGGGTCGAACAGTGGATCACGAGCGAGCCCGGGCCTTCCCAGTACGCCAGCGCCGCGTGCGGCTCGAGGTGCGCGTGTTGAATGGGGTCGCAGCTGTACGTATCTTCGAAGATCCGGTCTGCGCCGGCGAAGCCCTTGGCGGTGTCACCCGATTCGAAATGCGCGGAGCAGCACAGGTTGCCATCTGGAAAGCCTTCGAAACCCTCGACACCAGGCTGAATGGTGTCCGCCGTCCCGGAGCCATCTACGAAATCTGCCGGGTCGTGCAGGATCGGGGCCGACGGCAGGAGCGCCTCGCGCGGATCGAATACCGCCGGCAGCGCCTCGTATTCGACCTCGATCAGGCTGATGGCCTCGTCGGCGCTGTCCAGGTCCTCGGCCGCGACCACAGCGACCAGGTCGCCGACGAATCTGACCTTGTCGATCGCCACCACCGGCTGGTCCTTGAAAACCGGGCCGAATCGGCTCCGGGTGCCGGCAAGGTCGTCGCGGGTCAGAATCACCGCACCGGGCACCTCACGAGCCCTGGTGGTGTCGATGCTCAGCACCCGGGCATGCGGCAGATGGCTCCGCAGCGCGCGAGCGACGAGCATGCCGGGCATGCGGAGATCCACCGCATACTGGACGGCGCCAGTCACCTTGGCGAATCCGTCGATTCGCGCGACGCTCTGCCCGACTATGTCGATGGCGTGCCCTCGCTTTCAGCGGGGTCCAGCGCCCGCAGCACCAGGGACCGGATGACGGCACGTTTGTAGCGTTGGTCTCCGTTGAGATCCTCGATCGGCTCGATGTCGGCGGCCACCAGGTCGGCCACCTCGGCCACCAACGGCTGCTCCAGGGGGCGTCCTCGCAGCTTCTCTTCGGCTCCCCTCATGCGCTTCGGCACCGCGGCCGCGGCGCCGACGGCGATCCGGACGTCCTGGCAGACGCCCTCCGAGACCCTCACCACGGTGGCCAAAGAGGCGAGAGGCCTGTCCTCCGATGAGCGGCTGGTGAACTTCAGGTAGGTGGATCGACTGCCGGCCGGTGGCGGCGGCAGGAGAATGCCGGTCACGATCTCCCCTGGCCGCAGATCGGTTTCGTACGCCCCACGCAGGAAATCCGCCAGGGGGCTCGTGCGTGTCGAGGTCACACCGCTGATCTCGATCCGAGCTTCGAGGGCAAGCAGCGCCGGGGGTGGGTCTGACTGGGGATCGACGTGCGCGAGGTTGCCGCCGATGGTTGCAGCGTTCCTGATGCGGATGTTGGCGACCACCTCGCAGGCCCTCGCCAGGATCGGGTAATGCTCGCGGACGATCGGGCTGTCGACGACCTCCTGCAGCGTGCATTGGGCCGCGATCCGGGCGCCTTCGGCCGGCGTCCATGTGATGCCGGCGGGGGGATGCAGCTTGCGCAGGCTGACCAGCAGGCCGGGACGAACAAGCCCCAGCTTGATGAGGATGAGCAAGGCGGTGCCGCCGGCGATCGGCCGTGCTGACGGATCTGCCGCGAGGATCGCGCACGCCTCGCCGACAGTTGCCGGCTGCGCCAGCTCAAAGCGTCTCAACGCTCACCAGAGAGGAGATGGACGAACATCACCCAGGGCGATGAGAACGGGACTCGCGGCGGCCGTTGGCCGTCTTGCCCCCATGGGCTGCGACCTTCTCGGGCGCGCTGCCTTCAGGTTGGCCGGCGCCGACCGGTCTTGGGATGTACTTTCCAGAGGGGCGGCCGGAGAGCTTCCCGTCCTCTGCGACGAGCTTGCCCCTGACGTAGGTGCGCACCGGCATCCCCTGGAACTCCCAGTCCTCGTAGATGCTCCAGGTCGACGCGGCTTCGGACGCGTAAAAGGTGGAGGGATCGACCTTCACCTTCCGAGTGGGGTCGAAGACCACGATGTCGGCGTCTGAGCCGACGGCGATCACACCCTTCCTCGGATACAGGCCGAAGCATTTTGCGTTGGCGGTCGAGGTGACGCGAACCAGATCCGATGGGGTTATCCGTCCGCGAAGGACTCCATCCGTCCACATGGCGGGAAGCCAGTGCTCGGTGCCGCCCACGATTCCCGGCATCGAGCGCCAGATGTTCTGGAACTTGCCGCCGCCCTGTTCCTTGTCCGCCCGGCTCCAGCACACATGGTCCGTGCCGCTGTTTGTGATGCCTCCGGTCTGGATCGCCCGCCACAGCCGCTCGGCATCCTCCGGACGCTTGATGGCGTTGTTGACCTTGCCCCAGGCGCCGATCGTGTCCTCCATGTCCTGGTGATGCGTCAGGTAGTGAGGGCATGTCTCTCCGAAGATCCGGTGCCCGGCCCTGCGTTCCTGCTCGACCAGATCCGCGACCTCGGCGGCCCCGATGTGGACTATGTACAGGGCGGCGCCGGCAAATTTCGCGATCTGGATCGCCTCGTAAGCCTTGGTGAGCTCAACGATTCCGGGACGCGAGTCCGCCCAGACGGCCAGGTCGTTCCTGCCTGATTTCCGGGCGATCTCCTGCAGCTCGTAGATCAGGTCCTGGTTCTCGGCGTGGATCAACGCCACCGCATCGCCATGCTTTGCGGTCGCGACCAACCCACGGTGAAGCAGGCCCGCATCCACGGGATGAAGCGCGATCTGGTCTCCCTCCCAACCCTTGTAGGCGTCGAAGAAGAACTTGTAGGAGGTGACACCCATCGCGTACAGCTCGTCAATCTCGGCGATGTGCTCGGCAGACTGCAGGATGGGGTGGAAGTTGAAGTCGACGAAAGACCCTTCGTTGCCCCACTCGATCAGCTGCCGGACGATTGGAACGTATGGTGCCTGCCGGGCATACATGGAGAAGACCGTGGTTACGCCTCCGCGAGCGGCGGCTCCCGTCTCGGGGCCGACGTCGGCCAGCCAGCGCTCGGTCGGCGGCGGCGGCCCGGGCTGCTGGCCGATGTGCCAGTGAGGGTCGATGAGGCCGGGCAGAACATATCGTCCCGTGCAGTCGACGACCTTGGCGGCGGGGGGCGCCAGGCTGGCGCTGCCCACGTATGCGATGCGCTCACCCTCGATCCCGACCGAGCAGATGCTTTCGCCATACTCGCTCACGACTGTGCCACCGGCGAGCAGCAGGTCCATCACTGATTGGGCACGATCGACGGTTGGGACATCAATTCATCCTCCATTGCGACATAAACCGGCAGCACACGACCTCGTTCTTGAAATGGATGGGGTGAGGCCCGGACCACCGGGTCCAGACCTCACCTGGTTTGGTTCCGAAATGCGCCCCGATGGGCAGTCGGCTCAGATGCTTGTCGGATCGAAGACGGGGACGAACGCGCCGGAGACGGAGTCCTTCAGCGCCTGGTCGAGCATGGTCTTGGCCTGGGCCGAGATCAGACTCTCCAGGTTGGGATTCAGCTGCAGGGTGACCAGGCCGTCTTTGGTGCCAAATCCATAGTGCTTGGCCGGCCGGAAATGGCCTGATCGAGAATCATCCACCATCATCTTGAAGCTCTTCGCCGAATCCCAGATCACGGCGCCGAGCACGTTGTTGGGAGCAAGAACATCAACGCTGTGGATGTAGCCATAGCCATAGGTGTTGGTCTGCTGTGCGGCGGCTGCCACACCTCGCGATGGACCGTCGCCAAATGCAATCAACACGTCGGCTCCACGATCGGCCAGCACCAGCGCAGCGGCCTTTGCCTTGGCGCTGTCTGACCAGTCGCCGGTGTAGATCGCGCTGAACTTGATCGCCGGGTTGACCTTGGCCAGACCCTGAGCGAACATGTGGTAGTAGGCGTAGACCAGCGGGATTCCCTGGGCGCCGACACCACCGACGACATTCTTCTTGGTGACACCGGCGGCCGCAATGCCGGCTGCGTAAGCTGCCTGCCACAGGTCCTGGTTGTAACCGGCGACATTGTCAGCCAACTGAATGCCGGCACCGCCTGGCGGCTGATCGTCCTGGTAGGCGAAGTTGACGTTCGGATACTCCTTCGCCACCTGCATGATGCCGTCCTTGTAGCCGCTGTTGTCCGCGATGATCAGATTGAAACCCTTGGACGCGTACAACCGGGCAAACCGGGCCGCATCGTCCGCCGAGTAGCCGACATTGTCCGTATACGCAAACTCGATGCCTTCCTGGGCGGCCGCCGTCTGCAGGCCTTCGAAGCCCACCTGGTTCCAGGAAAGGTCGTTTTTCACCCCGGGCAGAAGAATCGCCACCTTGTAGGTGCCGCTGCCTGTGGTTGTGGTCGTCCCCTGGCCGCACGCTGTGGCCAATAGGGCGACGACCGCCAGTACTCCGATTGCTCCCAGACGCTTCATTTCCTTCTCTCCTCCAGACGCTCTTAGCCCACTTGTTTCAGGGGCATGTCACACCGCACGCGCTCGACGGAACCGACGAAAGCTCATGACTCCGCAGCCAGCAGGGCATCCGCGTCGCCGCCCACCTGCTCCCTGAGCCGAGCGAGGCTTCGCCGCCAATTGGTCTCCACTCCTCGAGCCGCCCGTTCGAGATCGCCCGCCCGCAGCGCGGCGATGACCTCGTCGTGCTCGGATACTGACTGGGCGGCCAAGATGCTGCCGCTGAAGTACGCCACTTCAAGCCGGCGGAGCTTGAGCTTGAGCTCTGACAGCATGTGGGTCAGCTGGTCGTTGCCCGCATGGTCTGCGAGCGTCTGATGAAATGCGCTGTCGGCCACCCAGGCCAGCCGCGGTTCTCCCGAGTTCAGGCTGGCGGCCATTTCTCGATTGGCGGCCTCCATCTGCGCGATCCGGTGGTCTGGGAAGTCAGTGACCAACTGAAGGGCGAGCACTTCCAGGGCCCAGATCAGGGGGTAGATCTGCTCGCCCAGCTCGGGATCGACTCGACTGACTCGAGTCCATCTCCCAGCCGACGTTTCCACCATGCCCTCTCCTTGAAGCCGCAGGAGCGCCTCCCGCACCGGCATCCGGCTCACCCCCAGCGCTGCCGCCAGGTCGAGATCTCGAATCCGCTCGCCGGGGACCAGGGTGCCGTCCAGGATCCAGTCGCGCAGCCGCTCGAACACGCCCTCGCGCATCGACGATCGCAGCAGAGGCTCGACCTGGCTGATGGGCATTACATCCAATATACTGGATGCCGGGGGCCTCTGCATCCTGGGTTCCTTCGGGAGGTCCGATCTGGGCCGCCCAGCACGACCGGGAGCTAGGGGGCCGAGTTCAGATATACCTGCCGAAGGTATGGCTCAAGCTCTCGGGCCACCCTCGTCGTCGCGTGCAGTCCGTCCTTGATCCGCAAGCCGATCTCGTCTGCCTCGGCCAGCAGCGCCTGCTCGTCGACGGTGGTCATCCGCCCCCGTTCCACGATGACCCGACCGTTCACGATGACGGTGACGACGGAGCTGCCCACCTCGCAGTGCACGAGCTGAGCGACAAGATCGTTGGCGGGGTGGAAATAGGTGGATCCGCGATCCAGGAGCGTCAGGTCGGCGATGTAGCCGGGGGCGATGCGGCCGATGCTGCCGTCGAATCCAGCGGCGTGCGCACCGCCGAGGGTGGCCATCCGAACCACATCGGCGGATGCCGGCCATCGCATGTAGTCGACATCGAGAACGCGGTGCAGGATCGCTGCCTGGCGCAGGGCACCGAACAGGTTCTGGTTGTCGGAGCTGGCCGAGCCATCGGTGCCCAGTGCGACGTTGCAGCCGCGATCCAGCATGCGTCGAAGAGGGGCGATTCCCGCACCCAACTTGAGGTTGCTCACGGGATTGTGAGCGACGGTGCTGCCACGTTCTGCGATCAGATCGATCTCCGAGTCGTCGATCCAAATCGAATGTGCGAGAAGCGTGTTCACGCCAAGCAAGCCCACGGTATTCAAGTGCTCTGTCGCGCTGTGCCCGTAGCGGGCTCTGGCCGTGTCAGCCTGGAGCTTCGTTTCGCAAAGGTGGGTTTGAATGCCGACGTGGTTGCCGGCGGCGAATTCCGCGCACCGTTCGAGAAACGCGTCGCTGCAGGACGTCATGATGGTGGGGCCCACACTGACGCGGACGCGGCCTGCCTCGGCACCATGCCACCTGGCGGCGGCTCGGCCCAGAGCTTCGAACACCTCGTTGACCGGTAGCCGTGGTTGGTTGCCGATGGACTCGCGCAGATCCGGAGGCAGGAGGTGGTCAAGCCCGTCGATGGACTCCACCAACGATAGATCGACAGCCTGCACTCCCAGGTTCACCCGTAGACCGACGTCCACGAAGGCCTGGGCCACGGCGTCAATCGTCTCGTCGGTCGGCCACGGCAGCAATCCGGCCATCTCGCAGGCGCAGGTCGTGCCGGTTTTCGCCATCTCAATCGCGCCGATCGCAGCCCCGACGTAGATGTCGCGCGGCGTCCGGCCCGCGACTCGGGCGGCGAGGTATTGCAGCCAGATCTCAAGGGGCATTCGATCGATTGCCCCCTTGGCGAGGTGGTTGTGAGAGTGGGTGTGGGCGTTGATCAGGCCCGGGATGACCAGGCGGCCGGAGCCGTCCAGGACCTGGTCCGTCGGACCGGGCCTGATGTCGGTCGCGACCTCGGAGATCCGATCCTGCTCAATCCGGATGTCCATGCGTTCGAATCCGCGATCGATATCGCAGAGCGCCAGGCCGCCGGCGATGACCAGAGACATCAGGCAGGGCTCTCCACAGTCGGGCTACGCCTTGAACGGGATGCCGAGAGCACGCGGCGGCTGGACGGAGTTCCTTCTGAAGACGAGGGCGAGCACTGCCACGAGATAGGGAAAGGCGAGCAGGAACTCGTACGGTATGACCTGCCACTGGGCGGCCTGCACTTCGAATTGCAGCATGTCCGCCGCGCCAAAAACCAGGGCGCCGAGCAGCGTGCGCCACGGCGACCAGCCGCCGATGATGACGATGGCGATGGCGATCCAGCCGCGGCCGGCGGTGACTCCTGGCGCATAAAAGCCCAGCTGGCCGATCGTCAACAGGCCTCCGGCGGCCCCGGCGATCGCACACCCCACGACCACCGCCGCGACTCGAGTCCAGAGCACGCTCAGGCCGCTGAAGTGCACGGCATCGGGATTCTCCCCGACAGCTCTCACGGCGAGGCCGAAGCGCGTTCGCTGAATCAGCCAGGCTGTCAGCGCGATGACGACCACCGCGAGGTACTCAGGTGGAAAACGAGTGAACACGGCTGATCCGACGATCGGGATCTGGCCGAGCAGCGGGATCGGCACCCGCGTAGGCGCCGGCAGGGTGGGCAAGCTGCCGTTGCCCACAAGTCGCGCCCACACCACGTTCGCCGCACCCAACACAAAGATGACCACGAGAATCCCAACGATCACTTGATTGAGGCGCAGATACACAACCAGAGTGGCGAAGACGACCCCGACCAAAGCTCCTGCCAGTGCCGCTCCGAGATATCCCAGCCACACGTCGCCGCTGCGAAACGCGATGTAAAAGCCCGCCAGGGCACCCGTAAGGAAGACGCCTTCGAGGCCGAGATTCAGCACCCCGGCCTTTTCCTGGATCAGCTCGCCGGCTGCCGCGAGCCCGAGCAGCAGCCCGGCGCCCACCGTGAAGTACAGCGCTCCGGTGATGATGTTGATGGCGGAGGCCGAGATCATGTGGGCGCTGCCCTCTGCTGGCGCCTGGGGATTGCATTGGCCGCCAGCACGCTGACCAGCGTCAGGACGAAGAACACCGTGATGAACGACCGATCGATTCCAAACTGAACCTGCAGGCCGTCGCTGACCTCACTGAGGAACGTATAGAAGAACGCTGCCAGCAGGGCCCCTATGGGCCGGTTCGCTCCGAGCAGCGCGGCGATGATGGCGATGTAGCCGAATCCGGGGGCGGGAGACAAGCCGACATAGACACGATGCGTGGAGCCGACCGCGTGCGCGACGCCGGCCAGCCCGCCGAGGACCCCGGTGGCGATGGAAACCATGATCAGTGTCCGAGCCACCGGGATGCCGTTCGCTCGCGCAGTGTCGGGGTTGGCTCCGACGACGCGAATGCGATCACCGAAACCTGACCGCGTCAGCAGGTAGTACGAGACGATCAGGGCGGGAACCAGGGCCAGAGCTCCCATGTGCGGGCCGGTCAACCCCAGCGTTGGCAGCCACAGGCTGGCTGGTATCGGTTCGGAGAAACCCAGGTTGGAGAGGGGATTGGCCAGGGGACCGGTGGCGGCGAAGGCGACGATCTGGACCATCACCAGGTTCATCATCAGTGTTACGACCACCTCGTTGATGTCGCGATAAGCGCGCAAGAGACCGGCGATGGCGGACAGTGCCCCGCCGGCCAGTGCCCCGCCGAGCGTCATGAGCACCACGGTCACCGGCGCCGGAAGGTTGTGCACCTTCAAGCCGATGGTCATCGCGACGGTCGCGCCGAGGTAGAAGTAAGCCTCGCCGCCGATGTTCCAGAACGATGCCCTGAAGGAGAAGCAGTAGCCGAGGGCCATGAGGCCGATCGGAACCGCCTGCACGATGGCATCGACCTGCTGCGGCGGGCTCCCGAACACGGCGTCGGCGATCAGCGCTGAAACGGCCACGGGATTGGCGCCCAACGCGGCCAGCGCCGCGATCATGAACAGGATTCCGACCGCCGCGCCCCCGACGGGCCGAACGAGGCTGGGTAAGGACGAGGCGAGCTGACCGGAAGCGTTCCGAATCATCCCGTCACGCCTCCGGCCATCGCCGCCCCGATGGCTTGAACATCGAATTGGCTTCGAGCCCAGGGCTGGCTCAATCTTCCCCGATACATGACGGCGATCTTGTCGGCGACCTCGAGAAGCTCGTCGAGGTCGGACGAGATGAGGACCACACCCGCGCCGGCGTTGGCGTGCTCGCGCAATCGGGTCCTGAACATGGAAGCCGCGCCGACATCCAATCCAGCTGTCGGCTGGGCCGCCACCGTGACCAGCGGATTCCGGGACAGCTCGCGAGCCAGCACGACCTTCTGCATGTTCCCACCCGACAGCTGGCTGACCATGAGTCTCGGATTGGGGGGCTCGATCCTGAAAGCTCCGATCAGATCGGCGGTTTCCGCAGCGGTGACTCCCTGGATCGGCGAGGGTTGCAACCCGCTCGCGTGGGCAAGCCGCGGCAGCAGCAGGTTCTCCTGAACGGTCAGGGACGCGACGACTCCAAACCGGGCCCGATCAGACGGGATGTAGCCAAGGTCCAGGTTTCGGCGCGACTTCTGCTCGCTCGAGGCGACGGTGTCCAGGCTTGCCGCCTTCCGCGAGCGGCGCAGGAGCAGCCGGCCGCTGGAAGGTTCGAGCAAACCCGCGAGGATCAGCTCCAGGGCGGTCTGGCCGTTGCCCTCCACCCCCGCGATTCCGAAGATCTCGCCGTCACGCACCGTGAAGCTGATGCCGTGAAGAGGAGTCAGGTCGGCCGTGCGGCCGGGGTGCGTGACGAGATGGAGGTCTTCCGCCTCCAGGAGAACCAGCGATGCATGGTCAGGGACTGAGGGGTGCGCGACAACGCTCATGGTGCGTTCGCCGAGCATTGCCTCCACCAGCACGCTGAACGTGACCTGACCCGATGACAGGACCGCCGTGCGCTTCCCACTCCGCAGGACGGTGACCCGATCGGCGTAATCCAGGACCTCCTTCATGCGGTGGGTGGTGAGCACGACCGCCTTGCCCTCAGACCGGACCATGTACTGCAGCGTGGAATAGAGCTTCTCCGCTTCCTGAGGTGTCAGCACTGACGTGGGCTCATCCAGCAGCAGGATGGTCGGCTCCATGTAAAGGGCGCGCAGGATCTCGAGGCGTTGACGCTCTCCGATCGACAGCCCGCTGACCAGCTGGTTCGGGCGAAGCTGCAGGTCATATCTCTCGGAAAGCTCGTTCACCTTGATTCCCACCCGCTTGATCAGGGCGCTGAATCTCGTCCGCTCGCCCGTGAGCCTGAGCGCGACATGCTCGGCGACGGTCATGTTGGGAACGAGCCGGAACTGCTGGGGGACCATGCCGATGTATCGCCATCGGTCGTGATGGAGGTGCCAGCCTTTGAGCGGCTCTGCGGTCAATATCACCTCGCCGGAGTCCGGTGAGGTGAGACCGTAGAGGATGCTCAGAAGAGTGCTCTTGCCCGCGCCGTTCTCGCCCAGCAAGGCATGGATCTCACGCGGGAGCAGGTCGAAGTCGATGTTGGTATTGGCGACGGTGGATCCAAATCGCTTGGTTATCTGCCTGGCCACCAAAACCGGCCGGATATCGACTGCTTCTCCTGGCGAGATGGCCATCCCGATGCTTACGCTCTCTGAGCGCAACCCGATACGCCCCTGGCGAATCGAGCTATCACGCAGTGGCCCCTCGGGACGTGACCGGCTCTGCCACGAGAGCTGGTATGGCCCGCAGCAGCAACTTCACACATTCAGCGAGCGCGAGCGGGTCGACGCTCTCATCCGCAGTGTGGCTCACGCCGCTTGGATTCGCGAGCAGGACCATGCCGGCCGGAATCACCCGACCCACCGGTATGGCGTCGTGCCCGGTTAGGGAGACGCATCGCGTGCTGTGGGCGCCGCCCCGGGCCGACTCAGCTTCGAGCAAGGCGATCACATCAGGACTCATCGGGGTCGGCTCGACGATTCCAAGCTCACGCCACTCCAGCCCGCAACGGGCGGTCGCGGCCACGCCGTCCGCAATCTCACGGAGGCGCTGATAGGCCAGGCGCATCGTCGCAATGTGGTCGGCGCGTAGATCGACGACCAGATCGACCTCTCCTGGAACGGTGTTGGGACTGTTCGGATGCACCGTCAGACGGCCCACGGTCACGGCCAGCCTGTCGCCGTCCGGATCCATCTCTCGCCACAGCCGGTTCAGGCTCACGATGAATTCCGAGGCCGCGATCAACGCATCCCGGCGTTGAGCCCGGGCGCGCGCTCCGGAATGGGCAGCCTCACCGATCCACCGGATCGCGATTCTCTGCACGCCGGCTATGTTCGTGACGATGCCGAGCCGGACGGGGATGCTGGTCAGCATCGCACCCTGGTCGATGTGGACCTCGAGGTAGGCGTGAATGCCGGACGGCTTCGGCAATTTCACGTCATCGCCGGACGGCGCCACCTCGGCGACGCTCAGCACTTCAGGCAGCGAGCGACCCTCGGAGTCGACGAGGCTCGGGAACTGCGGCGGCGTCAGCTCGCCGACGAAGAAGCGGCTGCCGATCGAGCCGAAGCCGAACCGCGTGGACTCCTCGCAGGCGAAGCTGGCGACGATCATCGGCATCGCGGTCTTCTGGTGCGCGAAATGGCGGGCCAATGCCAGGGCAAGCACCACGCCGAGCACACCGTCGAAGCGCCCGCCCTCCACGACCGAATCGAGGTGAGAGCCCATGAGGAGGGCTCCCTTTGAGGAACCGGATGGGGTGGAAGCAAAGCAGTTGCCCACCGCGTCCATCCCAAAGCCCAAACCGATCTCTTCGCACCGGCCTTTGAACCAGTCGCGCGCACGCATGTCTTCGGCCGAATACGCCAGCCGGGTAACGCCCTTGCCTGGCTTCGACAGCGTGGCGATCTCCTCGATATCCTGCAGCACCGATTTGGTGATCGCCCGCACAGCCGCGTCCTCGTGACTGCTCACGTGGCGCGGCTGAAGTTAGGAACGAGCTTGCTCCCGACCATGTCGATCGACCGCATCACCAGTTCATGTGGAGTCCCAGGCCACTGCATGCGCAGGACGATGTGGTTGATCCCGAGGGTTTCGGCGTACTTCTCGATGAGCTCCGCCACGCGATCCGGGGTGCCAACCAGGTAGGTGTCTGGAATCTGATCCGCCGTGAAGGTGATGTCGGATTGTGCCGCGTCCGGCATGCCCTTGTACTGACCCCAGCTCTGGTAGAGCAACAGCTGCCGCTGTAGATACACGACCGCCATCTCCTTGGCCTCTTTCTCGGTGGGCGCGAGAAATGCCTCGCGTCGCATCGGGAACACCGCGGGCATCTTGTGGCCGTGCTCGGCGAGTGAAGCCGTGTACAGGGGCAGCATGCTCGCGATGGTCTCCATTCGTGCCCTGGGGCTGATGTACCAGGCCGCCCCATAACGGCCGGCTCGCTGGACGGCCTTCTCGACATCGGCGGCGAACCACAGCGGTGGATGTGGCTGCTGCTTTGGCTTGAGACCGACCGGCAGATCGTCGTACTTGAAGTAGTCGCCATGGAAGCTCCAGGTGCCGTTCGCGTTCCACTGCGCAAGCACCGCGTCGAGCACCTCGGTGAAGCGCTTCACGCGCTCGGTTCGCTTGACGTCCAGCGCCTGGTACTCAACGTCTCGGTAACCAAGCCCGACTCCAAAGACCACGCGGCCACCGCTGAGCCAGTCCAGCGACGCGAGGTCCTCGGCCAGGAGGATCGGGTTCAAGAGCGGCAGCAGCAGGACGCCCGCCGCGATCTGCATGTCGCCGGATTCAGCGATCAGGCTCGCCATGTGTGGAATCGGGGCCAGCATCTGGATTGGGTGGGTGAGCACGTGATGGCCCAGAACGATGGATCGAAAGCCCGCCTGGCGGGCAAGGGCCACCTGCTCCCGATGCTCCTGCAACCGCACGTCGAGATCGTCCTCACCAGGGTGCAGATTCTCGACGTACAACCCAAACGTCAATCGAGGTTCGTTCGACTTCACCGGATCTACCCTCCCGCTAAGCTCGGCTGGCCGCCTGGGCCGGCCGAGCGGTTGTCAATGCATACTGCGACGCCACGTACGAACCGAGCGGGTCTTCGGCCGGACGTGCGGCCCCCACGATCTCCCTACCCCGTAGGAAGACAGACCGGATCGCGCCGTCGCGGTCGACGCCCTCAAATGGCGTTTTCGGATACTTGCTGTGCAGGCCCCTCGACGAAATGGAAGTGTGGCCGCTCGGGTCCGCGATGACGATGTCCGCATCCCCGCCCGGGAGCAGGGTTCCCTTCCGATGATCCAGCCGTACGATCTTGCTCGGCGCCTCTGCGGTCAGCTCGACAAACCGCGCAGCGGACAACCGGCCATTGACCACCTCATGAAAGAGCATGGGGAAGATGGTCTCGACCCCGATCAACCCGGACGTCGTGTCCCAGATTGACGGCCCTCCTTTCTCCTGGTCGGAGTGCGGCGCGTGGTCGGACGCGATGCATTGAATGTCGCCCGAGAGTATTCCGGCCCACATGGCGTCCACGTCGAGTTGGCGCCTGAGCGGCGGATTCACCTTTCCCCGCGTCCCGAGCACATCCAGATTGGCCTCGGTCAGGTAGAGATACTGCGGCCCAGTCTCCGTGGTCACGGTCGAGCCGATGCCCTGTCGCAGAGAGGTGATGACGTCAAGCCCGAGCTTGGAGCTGAGATGGTGGATGTGTATGCGGCAACCCACCTCCGAGCCGAGGATGACGGCTTCGGCGATCGCCAGTGCCTCGACGAACGGAGGCCTCGAGTCACCGTGCGCCCGGGGATCTGAGCGGCCGCGGGCCACGAGGTGCTCGGTCAGGGCTTTGATCCAGCCCGCATCTTCGGCGTGGACATCCACCAGGACATCGGCCTCCCCGGCCTTCTGCAGAGCGTCGCGGAGGCCGATCCTCGTCGAGGGCTGAGCCGGCCGGCCGTGGAGCTCCGGATAACCGATGAGCCATTTGAATCCCGCCACGCCAAGCTCGCAAAGCTCGTCCACGTCAGGCGCCGAGTCGACCAGCAGGCTGTAGAGGCCAAAGTCCACGTGGCTGCGGCCCTTGAGGTGCTGAAGCTTTTGCCGGAGGTCTTTTGGGCCGGCAACCAGGCCGCCGGTGTTGGGCATGTCGACGACGGTCGTGACCCCGCCATGGGCTGCCGCCAGCGATCCGGACAGAAAGTCCTCCTTATACGTGAAGCCCGGGTCCCGGAAATGGACGTGGATGTCGACCAAGCCGGGGAGCACCCAGGATCCGCGACAATCGACGGTCCGCTTCGCCTCGGGGGCCGAGGCGCTGCCGATCGAATGCACCAGGCCGTCCTTCACGGCAAGCCAGCCTTCCACGCTGTCCCGGCCATCCAACTGGATGCGCGCGTCAGCCAGGACCAGGTCGACGCCGGCAGACGCCCGCAGATGTTCCTTCACCGACCCGAGCTCGGGCGATCAGCGCGAGGCATGGAGAAGCTCCAGCAATCGCTCGACCTCGCCGTGGGTGTTGAAGCCATGCAGCGAAGTCCGCACGACCCCCGGGACGCCGAGAAACTTAGCCGCGAGAGGCGAGCCGCAGGTTCCCGCCGCAGCCAGGATTCGCCCTGATTCGTACAGCTCGGCCGCCAGTGCCTGCGGGTCACGGTCGCGCGAGCTCCAGGAAACGATGCCGGTCTGCTGGGACGCTGAGCGCGGTCCGTGCAGAGTGATGCTCGGAAACCGTGCGAGACCCTCGCGCAGATGCTCCGCCAGGAGCCTCGAGTGCGCCCCGATCGCGTCGACACCGATTTCGGTCACGTATTCGATGGCGCGTCCAAACCCGACGATGCCCGCGGTGTTCATGATTCCGGCCTCGTGCCTGAACGGGACGTCCGCGACCACGTAGGAGTCGAAGTCGATGACCTCAGCCGATTGGCTGCCGATGGTCAGGGGCTCGAGGCTTTCGAGCAGCTCCTTTCGGGCCCACAGAAAACCAATGCCCTGCGGCCCCATCAGGCCCTTGCGGGCACACGACACGAGATAGTCGCAGCCCATCGCATCGACATCGACGCTGACCCGACCCTCCGACTGGGCCGCGTCCACCATCAGAGGAACACCATGCGCATGCGCGACCTTGGCGATGGCAGAGATGTCCTGCGCGCAACCGAGCACGTTGGAAACGTGGTGAACCGTCACCAACCGCGTCCGCCCGGTCAGGGCCGCCTCGAGCGATTCAGGCGCGATGATGCCATCCGGATTGGGAGTCAGAAACCTGGGGACCACTCCGATCGAGCGCAGCGCGAGCCAGGGCAGCAGGTTCGATTGATGCTCGAGGGGGGACAGGATGACCTCGTCGCCAGGCTTCCAGCTGATGCCTCGAGCCACGGTGTTGATGGCTTCCGTGGTGTTCTTGGTGAACACCACCTCCAGCGGCGAGGCGGCTCCGATGAATGCAGCCACCCGTGCCCTGATCTTGTCGACCCGTTCCGTGACCTGCCGCTCCGCGGGGGTTGCTCCTGACCGATAGTTGATCGGCGTGTGCCGGTAGTAGTCGGTCATCGCGTCGATGACCGGCCTTGGCGTCGGCGAGCATGAGGCGCTGTTCAGGTAGGTGACGTCGTTCAGAAAAGGCATGTCGTCACGCAGCGCCTGCACGTTCAGCTGTGCACCGGTCTTCCGTTCCAATCTCAACTCCTCAGTACTCGAACCAGCTCTTCGACGATGGCGGCATATGCGCGGTGGGCCTGTTCCAGATCGGCCTCCTCGACATATTCGTCAATGCGGTGGGCGCGTTCCTCGTCGCCCGGACCGAATCCGATGGTCGGAATGCCAAGCCGGCCCGCGGTGGCGCTTCCGTTCGTGCAGAAGGCGTAGTGACAGAGCTCGGGCTGGATGCCGGCTTGATGCACCCCGCGCAGCGCCGCCTGGACAATCGGAGCCTGCTCCTCGAAGAACCAGGCCGGCGCGAAGTTGGGAGCGGTCACGCGCTTGCCCGTGTACGTGACGAAGTCGTCCTCGTTGATCCAAACCTTCGCCGACGCCCCGGTCGCGGCCGTCGCGGCTTTCATGAGCTTCTCGATCGGTTCGAGAATTCCGGTCTCTGTCTCGCCCGGAAGAGTCCGCCGGTCAAAGATCGCAGTGCAGAGATGAGGAACCACCGACAGGGCCGGGAGCGGCTGCGAAACGAGGTCGGTCAGGACCAGGATGCCGCCTCCAAGGACCTCGTGATGAGGTGCCTCCAGCTGCCGCAGCGCCATGACGATGTCGACTGCAGCCTGAGCCGCGTTGATCCCCAGGTCCGGACGCGACGAATGAGTCGCCCGGCCCTGCACCTCGATCTTGATTTCAGCCCTGCCCCGCTGCCCTCTCGCCACCTTCAACGAGGTGGCCTCGCAGATGATGACGAAGTCGGGCTTGACGCGCTCTGCCACATGCAGCAGGGCGGTTCCCTCGACGAACTCTTCCGCAATTGAGGCGGAAACCGTGACTCTGCCACCGCTCAGGCGGCCGGCGAGCGACGCCACCCCATAAAGGGCGGCCGCGAGCGGGCCCTTCTCATCCATCGCCCCCCGTCCGTACAGCCGGCCCTCGGTGCGCTGGCCCCAGGGGTCGAACTTGTATTGATCGGGGTTGGTGACCCCGACGGTGTCCATGTGACCGTCGATGAGAATCGCTGGCCCCGGCCCCGCATCGAGGGTGCCCGTCACGTTTCCGAGCTCGTCGCGCTCGACCTCCAGGCCGAGCCGTCTCATCTCGTTTTCAATGACGTCGGCTACCTTGCCCTCCTCACCCGAGAGGCTTTGTTGGCGCAGCATGCGCAGGGCGAAGTCGGCGATCTCATCGGTGCCAAAAGCGGTTCTAGATCGCGCCACGGGCTTCACCACCTCTTGGATGTGTCAACCGAGTGGCGCAGATCAATCTGGCCATCTCGTGACGGTGTCTCTCAAAGGCTCGTCCTCGGGGCTCGAGACCTCGACCTCGAAGACGGTGGCGCATCCTGGGCAGAAGTACTCGCGTAGGCCGAACCGATGAGCAGCGTGGTCGATTTGAACGGACCCCGGCAGGGGTGAGAGGTGAACGACCACATGGTCCTTCCAGGGTTCGGCGGCGGTGCACAGGTACGTGCCGCACCACGTGCACTGCATCCGGTCGTCCACCGTCCGCTGGATGTATTCGTTGATCCGATATGGAGATTCCGGCACCGCGTGGCGGCTGCCGGTGTCGACGGCGGGAACGCGGCCCAGACGCTCGGTGCGGATTGCCAGCCGGCGAGCTCTCGTCGCATCGACGTCGACCCCGGTGTGGTTCGCGTCCAGGACTACCCCGTACGTGAGCCGGGCACCCCCGGCACTGACGATCTTGCGTTCTACATCCAGGACCACCATGGCGGGGTCGCGATCGAGCGGATCGCCGTATCCACCGCCGCCTTCGAACCGCAGGTACAGAATGTCCTCGCTCGTGACGACGATGCTCTTGGCTCTGACGTCAATCGCGTCTCCCGCGATTGAGGCCACGTCCGGTGGGAGATCCGACGCATTGCTCTTTACGAACAGGCGATGGAGTGTCGTCCCGCCGGGATAGCCACCGTTGATGCCGTAAGACCCGGGAAAGGACTCGCCGCTGCCTGGCGACACGACGACATGCATCTCATCGGTCGCGCCGCCGCAGGGCGTGATCGCATGCTCGTGTGCCGGGCCACCGCGGTATTTGCCCGGCCCTCCGGAGTCGGTGACAATCCGCCTGAACGCGAACACCTTCGGAAAGGTCTGTTCCTCAAACTCGACGTTGGACATCTTCTGGGCCACGTTGACGACGTGTCCACCGGGGCCCGCGCCGTCGCCGAAGGCTCGTGCGCCCTCTGCCATTCCGAAGTTGTCGCCGCCCTGCATGACGATGTATTCGCCCTGCTTGTCCCGTCCGCTCTCGACATCGATCACCTGCGACCCGAGCCAGCCGCCCATCGCACGGTCCCGGTACTTCGTCGAAGCCGCAAAGATCTTGGAGATCAGGTGCTCGGACAGGACGTTGACCGCGTGAATGGTGGAGATCGTGTTGAGAGACACCGGCGCGGGCCGGCGGCAGTTCAGGATCGAACCTTCAGGCGCCACGATATCCAGGCAGCGGACGACCCCCTCGTTCCACGTGAGGTCCCACGCAAGCATCGGCAAGAGCGGTGCCAACGCGGCTCCCTTGGTGGCCCAGAACTGGCAGTTCATCGGGAAGTCAGCCTGTTCGTCTGTGCCCGTGAAGTCGTAGGTCAGGCGGTCGCCTGACTTGATCGCGACCACCTGCAGGCGCCAATCTCGGCCCGGCAGGTCCATGTACCGCCGCGACTGCCACACGCCGTCGGGCAGCTCCGCCAACCGCCTTCGCAGCCGCCGCTCGGAGTCCTGGATCAGGGCCTCGGAGACGATGTCCACGGTCTCCAATCCATAGTCCTCATAGAGACCGTGCATCCGCTCTGTGACCACGTGGTTCGCCGACATCTGCGATTTGAGGTCGAGCCCGGTCATCCCGGGGTCGCGGATCATGTTCAGGAACGTGTCGTAGACGTCTCGCTGGACCTTCCCACGATGTGCGATCCTCAGGCCCTTGGTGCTGAAGCCCTCCTGGTAGGACTCCTTGGCGCTGGGGCAGAACCCGCCGACGTCTATGCCACCGATGTCCGTGACGTGGACGAAGTTGACCACCCAGCTGACCAGGCGCTGGTTGAAGTAGATCGGAGTGATCATGAAGACGTCAGGCGCGTGCATGGCGACCGTGTACGGATCGTTGGCGAAGAAGGTGTCGCCCTCGAAGATGCCGGGATCATCGCCGAAGCTCGCGATGATCTGCTTGACCGCTTGCGACGC
>DASXNH010000130.1:0-3219 GCA_036495195.1 Candidatus Dormiibacterota bacterium | reverse complement strand
TACGTGGACAAGGCCGCGGCGCTGCGGCTGATGAAGGCGCAGTTCGACCCTTCCGCGTCGGGTTCCCACCTGGCGTCCACGCTGCAGGACCTGATGAACGGCCGCCGCACCGAGATCGCCCACCTCAACGGCGCGATCGCGGCCCGTGCCGCCGAGCATGGCCTCGACGCGCCATTGAACGCCCTCATCACCCGGCTGATCCAGCTGCTAGAGGCCACCTGGCCGGTGCGCGTCAACCGCCTCCACGGTGCATGATGGCTCGAGATGGTGGCGCGGCCAACAACCAACCGGCGCCTCCCCAACCCCGGCACGAAAGCTTAACTGAGAGTAGCGGCGGGTGAGACACGCCGAACCAAAACTGCCTTCGATCCATCCAAGCGGGGCAGTTGTGCGGGATGATGTTCGACGTCTAGAGTTCCACCTCTAAAGATCCACGTCTAGAGTTCGTCATCGAACTGGCGTAATTGATCTTGCGTATCTCGGCGGGGAGGTCACGTGCCGGAGTACAGGCTGGTAGAGATCTGCGCCGGGGCGGGTGGGCAGTCCCTTGGACTGGAGCTCGCCGGGTTTGAGCACGAGCTGTCGGTCGAGCTAGACCCCGATGCATGCGCCACTCTCCGGTATAACCGACCGCACTGGAAGGTGGCCGAAGGTGACGTCGCCAATCCTGGCGTGTGGAAGCCCGCCGAATACATGAATGTGGACCTCCTAGCAGGCGGCGTGCCCTGCCCGCCGTTCACTGTCGCAGGCAAGCAACTCGGCGCCACCGACGAACGGGATCTCTTTGCCTGGGCAGTGGAGCTGTGCGGGGTTGTCCGACCGCGAGCGCTGCTACTCGAGAACGTGCGCGGGCTGTCCATGCCGAGGTTCGCAGCCTACCGGCAGCACGTCCTCGACCGGCTGACCCAAATTGGGTACGTCGCCGAATGGCGATTGCTGCAGGCCTCGGACTTCGGCGTCCCGCAGCTGCGGCCGCGCTTTGTACTCGTGGCGATGCGGCCGGACGACTTCGCGTACTTCACCTGGCCGGAGCCGCAGGACCACGCCCCCACGGTTGGGGAAACGCTGCACGACCTGATGGCAGCGGACGGCTGGCGCGGCGCCGCCGTGTGGTCAAAGAGGGCCAGCAACATCGCGCCTACCATCGTCGGCGGCTCCAAGAAGCACGGCGGCCCAGACCTTGGCCCCACGCGCGCCAAGCGAGCCTGGCGTGAGATGGGCGTCGACGCGCTCGGCCTTGCCGACGCCCCCCCGTCCAGGCATGACCCGGTGACCCTGCTGCCTAAGCTCACCTGCGAGATGGTCGCGCGCCTGCAAGGCTGGGACGGCGACGCATACAAGTGGGTGTTCACCGGCCGCAAAACGGCGAATTACCGGCAGATCGGCAATGCCTTCCCGCCGCCTGTCGCCCATGCGATCGGCGAGCAGATACGACGTGCCCTTGACCATGACGGCGCGCCACGCCGGCTGGTCGAGCAAACCAGCGTTATGCACGACCCGGTGTACGTGATCCTGCGCACCGACGGCGGTTTTCTCACCGCGGAACAGATCCTGCGCCGCCTGGAAACACCGATGGAGATCCCTGCCTTTGAACGGCACCTCGCTCACCTCAAGAGTGACTTTCACATCGATGTCCAGACTCGCAAGGCCTGCGACGCCTACAAGCTAGGCCAATTCAAGGCCTTCGTTGGTCAAGACGACCACCTCCGCCACGAGGCCTTCCTCCACCCCAGCAAGATCAGCTAACGGTTCGCCTCGTCATTTGTCTCCACACGATATGGAAGCCATCGAAGTAGCGTTCCAGGCTGACAGGCGGGGCTAGGTCTACTGGACCAACGTCGCGTCCGGGCCTGTCCTGTCACACTCGCACTATGGTTCCGTACCGGGGATGTCTTCATTTCGGTGCATAGGAGGTAGTGCATGACGGCGCCATTCGCACGTGCCCTGCTGGGTTGGAAGCGGAGCAGCAAGAACAAGCTGAACTGGCCGCTGGTGCCCAACTGTGCCGATGTGGACAATGCGGAATCCATGCGAATCGGCGCCGGGGTGCTGGACCACCTCCTCGTGGCGCGGGACGTAGTCTCCGACGTACCGAAGGACCCGGGGGGACCGCTGGAACAGGAGGTCCGGGACCACCTCGCCAAGCAACTCCCGTGCCTGCACCCGGATCGTACGTGGATGGTGTCACGAGGCGCGATCATCACTCAGTTCGACCAGTACGAGCATCTCAGCAAGGTGGCCGAATTGGTCCGCGCCAATCCCGAGCTGCGCATTACCGTGGGGATGGACTACCTCATCAAGCCGGACGTGACAGTTGCCTTGGGGAAGGTAACGACCGCATCCGGCCTGCCTCCGCTGCATGCAGCAATCTCGTGCAAATGGACGATCCGCTCCGACCGAGTGCAGAACATCCGCCATGAGTGCCTGCAGATGATTCGACACCGCCGTGGCAGGCAGCCGCACTTGGTGACTGTGACCGCTGAGCCGCTGCCCAGCCGCTTGGCCTCAATCGCTCGGGGAACCGGCGAGGTCGATGCCGTTTACCATGTCGCCTTTGATGCCCTCAATGCCAGCGTGAGCGAAAACGCCAACTCGGAGCAGCAAGAGGCCTGGCGAGAGGTCGTGGGCCAGCGACGCCTGCTCAGCTATGAGCTCTTGGTCGATACCCTGGCTTCTTGGTGACCTGGCATTCCAGGATCACGGAAATTGTGCGCGCGTATAGCACAATGCCATCAAATTAGCGGACGGGTTCAGGCCTGACGGGCTCCCGCAACTTCGTATCACTTTTCGTCTTCGTATCACTTTCGGTCCTTTTCGCGCCCGTTTTGTCCGTTTCTAGGGACGAAAAGTGATACGAAGATGGCCCATCGCCCGAGTCTGGTCATCTTCCTATCAGTTCTGACCACTTATGCGCCCGATTTGTCCGCGATTTATCCCCGCGGAACTGATACAGAGTTGGTCAGCCCACGCTGAGCGCGTCGGAGCTGGAGGCGATTCGGCCCTGAACGGGCTCGCGGTGGCCTGGCGGAGCCACCACGAGCCCGTTCGGGATAAGGAAAACGGTCAGCGGCGCGAAGCGGCAGGTCAGCTGAGGCGTTCCATGATGAGGTCGCGGACGCGGGCGGCGTCGGCCTGGCCGCGGGTGGCCTTCATGACCGCGCCGACCAGAACGCCGGCTGCCTGGACCTTGCCGTCGCGGATGCGGGCCACGACGTCGGG
>DASXNH010000129.1:0-4182 GCA_036495195.1 Candidatus Dormiibacterota bacterium | reverse complement strand
TCATCTCGCCCGCCTTCAGGTCGTTCTTGAACGTTGCCCGGTAGGCCTCGACGAACTGCCCGATGCCGATTCCGATCGCGATCAAACCCAGCACGATCGTGATGAGGCCACCGGCGGGATGCGCCAAGAGGGAGCTCACCGTTTTCTGGGTGCTGTCGTGAGACGCGGCGCCCTGGCCGGCGAGTATCTGGAGCGCGAATAAGGCAATCGCCGCGTAGGAGAAGGCGCTCGTGAGAAAGCCGATTCTTGCCGCGATGCCCTGGGGGTCTCGACCGCGGTGCAGGGGATCGTAGATCGCCCGGATGAAGCCCCACAGCGAGTAGGCGGCCAGGCCGATGAGCACCACGACGAGCACCAGCTTTCCGAATGGGTTGCCGATCAGCCAGACCAGGCTCCCCGACAGGTCTGTGGCCTTGCCCCCCGGCTGCGCGGCCGCGATCTTGAAGGCAAGAAAACCCATCACGACGTACAGCGCGCCGCGGACGACGTAGCCAAGCCGCTCGAGCCACTCGAGAGTGGGGTTCGCGGCCACCTGTTTGACAGCCCCAGCGTGACCTTGAATCTGTGCCATCTCAGGCCTCCGGCTTTCCAATGCGCCCACTGCTCACCTCCCAAATGACGTTAGGAAGCCCCGGCGACCGCCAAGGCATCCAAATAAGAACGGCCGAAGGACTCAATCTCACCGACCTTGGCTTCGGATAACTCTGGCCGCGAAGTGGAACCATCGCCATGACACCCCGGGGAGCCGTACATACGTCGACCCTGGAGGCGCCCTTAATCTGATTTGCGATGCGACCAAAGGAGGCCGGGCGCGATTCAGCGCCTGAGCGCTGGTTTCTAACGCCCGGGGAGCGCGGCAATCCTGCCACCAGGATCGATGAGCGCCGTGGCGACGGCCTCTCCTGGACCGCAGGCAACCGGGTTGAGCCCCTGGTCGATGGCGCCACCTACTTCCGGCGATTGCTTCAGGTCGTGGAGGCATTGGGCGAGGGGGACCGGCTCTATTTCACCGACTGGCGGGGCGACCACGACGAGCGCCTGTCCGACGGTCCTGAAACGAGTGTGGGTGCCTGCTTTGCCGCCGCGGTCAGCCGCGGCGTCAGTGTAAAGGGGCTGCTTTGGCGATCACATGGCGACCTTGCGGGGTTCAGCACCAAGGAGAACCGTCACCTCGGTGATGTCGTCAATGCAGCCGGCGGAGAGGTGCTCCTGGACATGCGGACCCGCTTCGTCGGTTCCCACCATCAGAAGCTGGTGATCGTCCGGCGCCCCGGTCAAACCGACACTGACACGGCGTTTGCCGGCGGGATCGACCTGTGCCACGGCCGTCGAGATGACGACCAACATCGCGGCGACCCCCAGCCGCTGCCGATGCCGCCCGTGTATGGAGCCACACCGCCGTGGCACGACGTCCAGGTCGAGATCCAGGGCCCGGCCGTAGGGGACCTGGAGTTCACGTTTCGTGAGCGCTGGGACGACCCCACTCCTCTCAGCAGCGGGCCGCTGCGAGCAGTTCAGGCACTCCAGGGGCGCATGCAGCATCCAGGCGGCGGGCTGCCGCCGATGCCGCCCGACCCAGCTCCCCGCGGCACTCAGGCCATCCAGGTGCTGCGCACCTACGGCCGGCCGCGACACCCATATCCATTTGCTCCAGAAGGCGAGCGCAGCATCGCGAGGGCATACGTAAAAGCGGTTCGGCGGGCTCGTCGGCTCATCTACATCGAAGACCAGTTCCTTTGGTCGGACGAGGTTGTGGCGTCATTCGCAGAGGCCCTAAAAACGTACCCCCATTTGCGCATCATCGCCGTCGTGCCCCGGCATTTCGACCAGGGTGGAGTCTTCAAGTGGCCGAGCCAGGTCGGTCGCGAGCAGGCGATGAAGGCGCTGCTGGATGCGGGCGGCGACCGCGTCGGAATTTATGACGTCGAGAATCCGGAAGGAACTCCCGTCTACGTCCACGCCAAGGTATGCGTGATCGATGACGTTTGGGCAGCGGTTGGCTCAGACAATTTCAACAGGAGATCCTGGACCCATGACTCAGAGGTCTCATGCGCAGTTCTGGACGAGACCCGGGATTCAAGAGAGCCGCGCGATCCCGCGGGCCTCGGCGACAGCGCCCGTTTTTTCGCGCGCGACCTGCGCCTGCGTCTGTGGAGGGAGCATCTCGACCGCGGTGACGGCGATGATGCGGACCTCGTCGAGCCGGAACACGCGGTACAGAGTTTCCGAGACTGTGCCCAAGCCTTGGACCGGTGGCACGAGGGCGGACGGCGAGGCGAACGGCCGCCGGGACGTGTGAGGCGGCATATTCGATTCCGGCCGTCGCGAACCACGCTCCTCTGGGCGGAGCCGATCTATCGAATCGTCTACGACCCTGACGCCCGGCCGCGAGCTCTTCGCGAGGCCGGCGAATGGTGAGGGCCTAACGCTCCAGCACTATCTCGTCCCCGAGGACGAGGCCTTGGTCGGAGATCTCGTAGCGGTGCGCGATCGGCTCATGGCGCGCCGCTCGCGTCTTGAGCACCGTGACTGCCCGCTGGAGCCTCGAGCCATCCTGCGCGTACTGGAGCAGTACCACGTTGTCGGAGAGGTGGGAGATGCCCTGCTCTGAGATTTGGCGCAGCTGAAACAGCTCGGGTACCTCGACGATCATCATCAGGCTGATGCCGCGGCGAGCGCACCGCTGCACCAGCGAGTACATCCACTCGCGAAAGCGGAGAGGATCGCCGGCGGTGACCATGAGATCGACGAGACTGTCGATGACGATGCGCTTCGCCCCGGTCCGATCGATCAGGTCGAGGAGCTCGTATACCCACTGGTCGATGTACATGTCGACGAGACTGCGGCTGAAGATGTTGAACCCTCTCTCCTCGATCGACCAGCCAAATCCTGCCACGATTCTGGCGATCTGATTCTCCGTCTCCTGGAACGTGGCGTGAATGCCTGGCTGGCCGGTGCGGGCCCCCTGGAAAATGAAATGCAAGCCCATCAGGGTCTTGCCGACACCGGAAGGGCCGCAGATCAGAGTCGAGGATCCCTCCCAGTACCCATCGCCCAGCATCTTGTCCAGGGCTTCGACGCCCGTCGACGCGCGGCCCGAGCTCAGTTCGTACCTGGACTCGTCCTGCTGGTCGGCCAAGCGGGGAAAAACGTCGATGCCGGCCGCCGAGATTCGGTAAACATGCTCGCCCGACCGGAACCCGCTGCCCCGGAGCTTGAGCACCTGCAAGACACGCATCTCACGCCCGCCGTGACGTTGGATGTCCAGCGAGATGGCCGCATCCGCGGCCGCAAACTCGGCGGCTTCCTGGGCCTGGGCCCGACTGTACGGTGCATTCCAGATCGAGGTCGTGGCTGCGGCTGTCAAGCGACGTGTCAGTCCGTGCAGGAACTGGCGAAACTCGTTCTCATCCTTGGCAAATGCATGGAACGCGCGGAAGCTGTCGATCACGACCAAGCCCGGCCTCAGCTCCTTGAGAAACCCATCGATCGCCTCGAGGACCTCGCCGGTTCCAGCCTGGTTTGAGATGCCAAGACCGTCCCGACTGAGAATCTCGCCGAGATCCTCGTAGATGACGCGGCCGTCACGAATCGCGTTCGAGTCGAAGAAGTCGAGGGTCTGACCGAAGCGAATGATGTGATCGAGCGGCTCGGTCACTGTGGACAGGAAAAGGGCCGGCCGCTCGACCGTCGCGTTGGCGAACACGTACTGCTGGCTGAGTATTGTCTTGCCACTGCCGGGCACGCCGATGATCAGGTTGATCGCATTGCGGAAAAAGCCCCCTTCGAGGATTTCATCGAGTCGTGCGTTGCCACTGGAAAGCCTTTCTATGAGTGCGCTTCTTCCGTTCGTCGTGAGGGCCGCGCGAGCACACTCGTCCGGAGAAGGTCTCGCACGGTGGAGACCAGCTTCAGGGGCTCCAGCGGCTTGGACAGAAACGCCGATGCCCCACTGTGGAAAGCTTCTTCAGGATCATCGATCGAAGCGACTGCGATGACAGGAATGGAGGACTTGGCGGTGAACTCGGCGCAGAGTCGAAAGCCGGCCCCGCCCGAGATCAGCAGGTCGATCAGGACCAGGTCGGGTGATCTCTCGTCGAAAATGATCCTCGCCTGAATTGCGTTCATCGCCACCGAGACGTCATAGCCCTCGGTGCCCAGGAAATACTCGGCCAGGTCCGC
>DASXNH010000128.1:0-7731 GCA_036495195.1 Candidatus Dormiibacterota bacterium | reverse complement strand
CTTCATGCCGCCTTTCCGATGCTTGCCGCCGTTTACGCATGGCAGCGATATCGATTGCTGGCGGTTGGGTTGGTCCTGTGGAGCGCGGCGGTGATCCTCTCGATCGTCTATCTCGGCGAGCACTACGTGGTCGACGCCCTGGTATCGATCGTCTATGTCGCCGTCGCCACCATCATCGTCGAGACCGTCAGCCGTCGCCGCGAGAGAAAAACGAGCGCTACGCCTGCCACACCTTTCGCATAATCGAGCGGGCGAGCTTGTCAGGGTCGTGGTGAGAAGGGATGCGGACGTTGACCACGTCCGCTCCGATGAAGCGAACCTCGGGATGACGGGTTGAGTCCTCGGGTCGGAAGATCACCTGAGACTGGCCCCCGGTTGGCAGGTGGGAATTGTTCGAGTTGACCAGCACGAAATCGAAGATATTCGCGCCGATGTGTTCGTGCAGAACCCTCAGATAGTCGTCGACGTCGTAACCCTCCGTCTCTCCCTCTTGTGACGCGAGGTTGCAGATGTAGACCTTGAGAGCGGGGGAGGCTTTGATCGCCTCGACCATGCCCTCGACGAGCAGGTTGGGGAGGATCGACGTGTACAGCGAGCCTGGGCCGATCACCACCAGCTCCGCGTTCATGATCGCCTGCAAGGCTTCGGGGTTGAGCAGCGCTCCGTCCGGCTTGAGGAACACCTGGCTTATCGGCGCGTTCTGCTTTGGTATCTTCGACTCGCCCTCGATCGTGTGTCCGTTGATCGAGGCAACGAGCGTGACGTCCTGAAGCGTCGACGGAATGATCGTGCCTTTGACGGCGAGCACCTTGCCCGACTCGCGAAGCGCCTTCTCGAAGTTTCCGGTGACGTCCGCCATCGCCATGATGAAGAGGTTGCCGAAGGAGTGGCCGTCGAGGGACCCCTCCTTGAACCGATGGTCGAAGAGCTGTTTCATCAGCGGCTCCGCGTCGGCCAGAGCGATCAGACACTGCCTGAAGTCGCCAGGCGGAAGGATTCGGTATTCGTCGCGCAATCTTCCGGAGGAGCCGCCGTCGTCGGCGACGGTGACGATCGCCGAGAGGTTCGAGGTGTATGCCTTGAGGCCGCGCAACAGCGAGCTGAGCCCCGTGCCGCCACCGATTGCGACGATGCGCGGACCACGGCTCTTCAAACGGAACGCGTGGATGACCTCCACCATGCTGCTCGAGCTGTTGCCTGGCAGGAACGGTCCGAGCACTGATTGAGTGAGCTTCAAGTAGCTGAAGATGAGCAGCCCGATCCCGAGTGTCGCGAAGATGAGCGCTCGAACGGGGTAGGGGAAGAACTGCAGAGTTACGTAGTAGAACTCCCGAGGCAGCTCAAGGGAGCTGTAAGCTGCCTTGAGGCCGTATGCGAAGCCAAGCACCAGTACGAGCTCCGCAAACATGAGGAGCAGAAGCCAGCGCTTGATCTCGAGACCAGGCGTTAGCCACCGAAGGAGTCGGGTCGTGGATTGGAGCCTTGTGGCCATCTACCCCGCTTGCAGGAACGGTTTCAAAACGTGCACGGTTACTGTGAACTACGCTTCAATTGAAGTATGGGGACTTTGCGCGGCATACGTCGGCTCGTCCGCCTCACAGCCATTGCCCTCGTGGTCGGAGCTGTGGCCACTGAGTTGGCCAAGCCAGAGGAAGAGCGAAACTGGCACGGTCGAGTCCTGGGCGTGGTTCCGTACGACTTCCGAGTCCCATCTTGGGACAAGATTCGCGACGCCTATTGGAACCCGTCGGCCGACTCGCTGTTCAGCGACAGGGTGTTCGGAGTCGGCTGGGCGGTCAACCTCTACCGGGCGAAGCAATTGCTTGAGGCAGGTTTCGAACGATTGATGGGAACGCCGCCCCCGCTCTCGATCCGGATGACCCGACGCCCGCAAACCGAGCGCTCGAGGGTGAGGGTGCAGGACCGGGACTAGCCTGTGGATTGCCGTTCGGTGGAGGCTGCCGCCGGCTAGGGCAATCGCAGCGGGCGGCAACGGCGGATCAGGATCGCGGCCTACCTGCTGCCGGGCCTTTTGCCAGGCGACACGTCGGCGGTAGGCAACCGAATCATGCCTGGGGAGCGACTGTGGATAACCGGCGCGGCCGGGTCTCGCTGGGCGTCGCTAGAATAGGCGGCCCGACCTGTTGGGGAGTGGCGCAACGGTAGCGCAGCTGACTCTGGATCAGAAGGTTGAAGGTTCGAATCCTTCCTCCCCAGCCAACCATATGGTATCCAACACCTACATTGCCTACTACATATGGCTAGTCAGGATGAGCGGACAGACTCTTCACCTCACGCGATCGTGCCCTAGAACGCGCAGCGCTACCGCGTAATCCAAGAATCAGGCGCGCTACCGCCTGGTGATCCGGTCGCTGCTCCAATCCCTTCAAGGCGTTGTCGCGCCGTGCGCATCGTGTAGGTAGGTCAGAACCGCTGTCACCCGGCGACTTACCGACGGCTCTTCGGACAGACCCAGCTTCGAGAAGATCGTGTTGATGTACTTCTCGACTGAGGATTCGGAAAGGTGGAGAGCCTCCGCGATTGCCAGGTTCGACTTGCCTTCGGCCATTTCACGCAGCACGTCGACCTCGCGCTCGCTTAGCAATCGCAGCGGGGACTCGGCTTGCCGCGCACGATAGTCGACCAGCCGCTCGACGACGCCGGGATCGATGACCGACCGGCCAGCGGCTACTTCCCGGAGTGCGTGAAGAAGCTCGTCCAGCTCACCGACTCTCGTCTTGAGCAAGTAGCCCAGCCCGTCAGTTCCATTTTTGAACAGCTGCAGCGCATAGGCCGCATCGGAGTGCTGCGAGAGGACGACGACTCCGATGCTAGGGTGACGCTGGCGGATCGCATGAGCGGCCTCGATGCCCTCCAGGTGATGCCCGGGCGGCATTCGGATGTCGGTGAGCACGACACTGGGGCGCAGGCCGTCGACCGCTTCGAGTAGCTCTTCAGCGGTGCTCACCGAGGCCAGGACCTCGACTTCGCCCGAGTCTTCGAGCAGCCGTCGCGTTCCTTCGCGCACGAGATAGTTGTCCTCCGCTATGACCACGCGAAGACGCTCAGGCACCAGCTCGTTCGCCTTGGGGCAGGTCGATCCGCACCACGGTGCCCTTGCCGGGCTTGCTGGTGAGCTCCAGGCGACCACCCAGCGTCTCGACCCGGTCCTGCAGGCCGCGGATTCCCGACCGTTTGGTGTGGCCGAGGTCAAATCCACGACCGTCGTCCTCCACTTCGACCACGAGTCGAGCCTGGTCGCCGCTGAATCGGACCTCAACCCTTTTCGCGTCCGCATGCTTCAGGACATTGGCCAGGGCCTCCGAGACGAAGAAATACGCGGCGCCTTCGAGGTCCGTGGCGAATCGGGAGCCGGGCACCAGTCCGTCGGTCCGTACATCAACGGGAACCGTCATTCGCGTTGCTCTTTCGCGTACGGCGTCGACGAGGCCGCGGTCGGTAAGGACCGCGGGGTGGATTCCTCGGGCCAGTTCCTGCACCGTTTCGAGAGCCCTCTGTGTGTCGAGATGCGCCTCGCGGAGCGTCGTACCTGCGAGCTCGGGGTCGCGTCGAAGCTGATTCCGTGCCAGCCCCAGGCGCGCGAGAAGGCCCACGAGTTGCTGCTGGACGCCGTCGTGCAGGTCGCGCTCGAGTCGGCGCCGGGCCGCATCGTCGGCCTGGACGAGGCGCATCCTCGACGCAGCCAACTCTTCCAGGCGGTCGGACAGCTCAGCAGTGAGCTGCGAGTTTCGGATCGAGAGTGCGGCCTGCCGGCCCAAGGTCGTCAGCAGCTCCTGGTCGGCGGGAGCGTAGTCACCCTGCGTCTTGGGTCCACAGTCGATCCGGCCGACGACCTGGTTCGCATTAACGAGCGGGGCCGTCAGAGTCGGCGTCGCGCTCTCGCCTGGTTCCACCCCCGCCACCGCCACGGTTATAGGCTCTGGCCGGTTGAGGTCCACACGCACCCAGCGCGCGCCGAGACCGCTCTGCAAAACGGCTGCCACGGTTCCGGCCACATCGTTGGCCGCCGTCGATGATTCCAGGCCCGCGCCGAGCTGGCTGATCAGCTGGTAGCCGCCGAGGCGCCGGCCGAAGACCAGCCTATCGCCAAGTCTCTCGAGCCATTGCCGCGCGGGCTGAAAGAAAAGCGTTGCGGCGATGGTCAAAAGGATTGCGAGCTCAAGCGGCACGCGCTGTCCCAGCGCGACTCCGACCGCCGTCGCGATGCTGACATAGGCCGCCGCGATCAGGAGCCACAGGAGGCCGTAGACGAGTGAACGCCGGATGACGACGTCGACGTCAAGCCATCGAGGGTTCAAGATCCCGATCGCAGGAGCGACCACAAACAGCGCGTAGATCCCGACGAAGATAAGACCGTCGACGAAGGATGCGGGGCCATTCGTGGGCAGGAAGAAGATGAGCCCGAGCGTCACCACGTCGATGGCTATGCCGAAGAGCGGCCAGCGGATCTGTCGCCGCTGTTGGGGCCCAAAACGCCGGTAGCGAATGATCAGCAGCACCAGCGCGACCAGCGACGACAACGCGAATGCGTTCAACGCCCCTGCTGCCAATGGGCCAAGGGACCGAAGCTGCGGTACGAAGAACGGGTTCGGGGCGCTAAAGTCCCCCGGCACGAATTGATGCGTCGCCAGGACGTCCGATCCAGCCACCTGGGCGATCTGCAGCACAAGCGCGAGGCCCACTGCACCTACCACGATGCCGCGCTCGTAGATGCGCTGGTATAGACCGTCGGGAAATACCGCGAACATGGACAGGGTCGTGCATGGCACGGTCCAACTGAACGTCTGCAAGACGAGGACGATCCCCCAGCCACCGGCATGTGTCGTCAGGGTGATGTAAGCGATGGCGAGGCCGATTGATCCCAGCGAGGTGAGGAGGAGAAGCCGCCTGGCCGCCCGGTTGTAGGGGACATACATGAAAGTGACCGCCCCGACGACGTAGTACAGGACGTCGAGGGCGACGTCAGTCCAATCCGACAGAAGCTCCCCTCTGATCGTGTGATCGACGAGAAACACCGCCAGGGCGACGGTGGCTGGTAAGAGAGCGGCGACGTGAAGTCGGCGATTCGCCACCGTGCAATATTCGACTTCCAGCACGCTCTTGTCGCGGAGAGACGCCGGAAAACAGACGGCGGAAAACCTCAATCGCGACCGCAAACGGTTGTGAAACTGTCCGGATGTTGCCCACAGCACCGCATACCTAGCCTTCAGTCGACCGGGCCCAACGGGCCTGGATAGTCGGATGGAGGCCGAGATGCTGAAGATCTGGAGCGCGTCGAACTTCCGGAGAACGCTCGGCGGGCTGTGCTTGATCGTCGCGCCCGCCGTTCAACTTGTCGCGATGGCCATGAGCCCGAAGGGCGCCGGGACAGCGAACGGCGTGCTACAGAGCGCGGTCCAGGAGAACGGCCGCTTCATCCAGAGCGACTATCTCAACATCCTCTCTGGGATTCTGTTCATCCCGGCCTTCTTTGCCATCCTTCACGTGGTTCGTGGGCGCGGCGTGGTCTTGGCCCACATAGGGGTGGCCCTCGCGCTGATCGGGATGGTGCTCTTTGTGTTCGTCAGCGGGGGCGCCAACCTCATGGTCGGCGTCATGGGCTCACCCGGGCTGGATTCGAGTGCGATGACCTCTCTCATCCAAAGGGCGCTCGGTGGTACGAGTGCCGTGACGGCGACGTGGCTGGGGCTATACGTGGAGAGCCTCGGCTTTTTTCTGATTGGGATCGCGGTCTGGCGATCCCGGTTCGGCTACCGCTGGGCCGGTGCCCTCATTTCGCTCTGGATCGTGGCGGACTTCGTCACTCCCGTGCAGAACGACATCGTCGATGGTCTGATCGGGGTCATCGGCATCTTTGGGTTGGGCGCGATCGGCTACAGGATTCTTGTCATGTCCGACTCGAGCTGGGAATTGGCACCTTCACAGGGGAGTACGCCGCTGGTCTCGGCAGTTCGTCACGAAGAGGGTGTGCCAGAAGCAAGTGCCTGAATCGCCGTTCCCGCCTTCCCGTGTACGCGTGCTGATGCTCGCCAATTGTGGCCAGATATTTCGATGGAGGCCGAGATGCTGAGATTTGGAACCCAACGAACTTCAGGCGGACGCTTGGCGGACTGTGCCTCATCGTCGCGCCCCTTCTGCATTTCGCCGCCGAGCATTTGATCTCGACGGGCACCAACAACGGGACGGCGAGCGATTGGCTTGCAAACGGCGTGATTAGCGACTTCTGGATGAAGGCGGTCATCGCACTCGCGTCCAGCCCGGGTGATCCCATGACACCAACCATGAGATTGACGCCGGCGTCGCCAAACGTATTGAGTGCGACCGCCGCGAGGGCAAGAGCCACCCCTATGTGAACCAGAATGACGCCGCGGCTTTGGGGCTTCGACAAAGATCGTCGACGGCACGACCAAGGTCTAGCGAACGGTGGTGTAATGCGAACTTCGCGCCGTCCGAAACCGGCATGTCTTTGGTTGGTGCAAGTGGTCGTTTGCCGAATTTGCAGTAACTGCCGAGGAGATGGCCTCGCGCTAGCGACCTGCCGTGCGACCCTACTGCGATCCACCTTGCAAACTCAAGGTGATCGGAGAGCGCTTGAACCCCTTGACGATGAGGTAGACGCCCAATGAAAACTCCCATAGCGCGATTGGGAGTGCGGCGAGGCCCGCCACCGCGGACTTTTGCCCCCAGAGGTTGAACAAGGTGCCGACGTCGGAAGCGACGAGTAGGGCCGCTCCGATGAATCCGAGCAGGGGAAGAGCCCGCGGTACCAGGCGCGACTGGTAGAGCAGTGAGCCCAGCAACAGTGCGTTGACGGCCGGAAGGAGGCCTTGTCCGAGGAGCATCGTCCGGTCATACAGGGCGACCAGCGCCTGGCCGGTGACCGATGCATTTGCTCCGGCTCCCGCCTGCCGCAGGCTCACGACCGACAGGAGGATCGCGACACCAGCGAAGATGGTGGCGGCCTCAAGGACTCGGGAGCCGACAAAGCCGAGCGCGACCCCTTCGTTCTGCCTCTTGACCACCGGGTACAGCGCAACCGCGGTGCCGATGCAGGCGAGGGCCACGATCATCTCCAGGATGCCGCCGAAGACGGCGCCGGTGTCCGGGCCAGGGCCGACGATGTAGTTCGGACTGCGCACCGGACCGTACAGAAAGAGGGTCGGGATCGAGACAAAGGTAAGCAGGTAGAGCGCGCCCGCGACGAGCGCGGTCTTTCTGAATGGACTCATCTGAAAAGCTCCTTTTGTTACCGGTCTTTTCGCCGGGATTTGATATTGGTGATGAATACTTCCCCGTGTCGAACAGCGTGAAGAGCCCGGAGTTTGCCATTGACTTTATGGCCGACCGATCTCAGTATCTGCCGCCGCCGAGTGGCTGGCTCCAATAGCTTCGGCATGAGGAGCAACCTTGGAACTCCGCACCGGGCGGCGGCCGTAGACGGGCCGTCGCCGTCGGTGTGGGGCCACGTTCAGTTCCCGGCGGGGACGATGCGCTCAGTCGGCCTTGAAGTCCTCACGCCGATGATGAGCGGGTACAAAACCATCGAGATTTCCGCCAAGGCTGACGGGATGACGATGAAGGTGTGAATCTTTTGGCCAAAGTCCGGAACCAGGAAGGCCGCGAGCAGGTCCGCGAGGTAGCAGACGGTGGCCACAACGAGTGCGACCCCGAGCGCCTTGGGAAACCGCCCTGATTTATAGGCGAGATACC
>DASXNH010000127.1:0-2739 GCA_036495195.1 Candidatus Dormiibacterota bacterium | reverse complement strand
GCGATCCAGAGTCGAAACAGATGCAACCGGCAATCGAGGTTCGCGGTGTCACGAAGCGGTTTCTGACCCCGTCTGGAGGCGTGTACACCGCGCTTCGCGACCTGAGCATGACGGTGGAGGAGGGCGAGTTCTGCGCCGTGGTGGGACCCACCGGCTGCGGCAAGTCCACCACCCTCGCGCTCATCTCGGGCCTCGAGCCGCCCAGCGAAGGCGACGTCGAGGTGTTCGCGAAACCCGTGACCGGGATCGCGGACGGGATCGGTTACATGTTCCAGGCGGACGCCGTCTTCCCCTGGAAGACCGTGCTCGAGAACGTGGCCGCCGGGCCGCGCTACCACGGTGCTTCGAGTCGAGACGCGCGGGACAAGGCGCGTGACTGGCTGGCGCGGGTCGGCCTTGCCGGCTTCGAGGACCGCTATCCGTACCAGCTGTCAGGCGGGATGCGCAAGCGCGTCGCCCTGGCACAGAGCCTGATCAACGGCCCCCGCATCCTTTTAATGGACGAACCCTTCAGCGCCTTGGACGTCCAGACACGTTCGCTCATGGAGAACGAGCTGCTCGGGCTCTGGGCCGCCAGCGCGGCGTCGGTGGTGTTCGTCACTCACGACCTGGAGGAGGCGATCTCCCTCAGCGATCGCGTCTTCGTGATCACCGCCGGCCCGGGCACCGTCAAGAGCAACTACAAGGTCGACCTGCCTCGACCGCGCAACGTGGCCGAGATCCGGTTCCATCCGCATTTCATCGAGATCTACGAGGAGATCTGGAAGGACCTCAAGGACGAGGTCCTGGTGAGCTATGAGCGCCAGAAGCGCGGCGCCGCGTAGCTTGGCTGTGAGCATCGAGGCCGGCGGAGGCGAAAAGTCACTGACGCGACCCGCGGTCGACCTGGTGGCGAGGCGGCGGCGAGAGCACCAGCTCGATCGGCTGAAGGTCCTGGGCCTGCGGTTGCTCGTCGCGGTGGTGATCCTTGGCGGCTGGCAGCTGGGCGCGCAGGTGAGCGACTGCAACACCCCGGGCCACCTGTGCGTGGTCGACAAGTTCTTCTGGTCGCAGCCGTCCGACATCGGCCAGAAGCTCTGGACGTGGATCACGCAGGGCACTGACCTCGGACCGATCTGGGACCAGGTCGTGGTCACGATGGAGGAAACGGTGGGCGGCTTCATCGTCGGCTCGATCCTCGGCGTGATCTTCGGGGTGGTCCTGGGTCGAAGCCGTCTGCTGGCCGACGTGATGGGCCCGTACATCAAGGCGGCCAACGCCATCCCACGTGTGGTGGTCGGCGCGCTCTTCGCGATCTCGCTGGGCCTCGACATCAAGGCCAAGATCGCCACCGCCGCCATTCTGGTTTTCTTCGTCGTGTTCTTCAATGCGTTCCAGGGCGTGCGCGAGGTCGACCGCAACCTCATCGCCAACGCTCGGATCCTCGGTGCTCGCGACCGGCAGCTGACGACCGAGATCATCATCCCGTCGGCCCTGTCCTGGATCATCGCCAGCCTGCATACCAGCTTCGGGCTCGCCCTGGTGGGCGCGGTCGTGGGCGAGCTGTTCGGCGCCACGCAGGGGCTTGGGGAGCTGATCTATGCGGCGAAGAACAACTTTGACGCGGCCGGCGTGTTCGCCGGCATGGCTCTGCTGGCTGCCATTGCGCTGGTGGCAGAGGCTCTGATCACAGCGCTGGAGGACCGGCTCATCCGGTGGCGGCCGCCGGTCGCCTCGGAGATGAGGATTTGAAGAAGGAGTCGACGAATGCGATCTCGTAGTTCCAGGCTGTTGGCCGCGGTTGCGGCGCTGGTCATGCTCGCCGCGTGTGGCAGCACGCCCTCGCCGTCGAGTTCAGGCGGCATGGTCTCCCTGAAGATCATGGTCGGTGGGCTGAACAAGCAGATCTATCTGCCGAACATGCTGGCCCAGCGGCTCGGCTACTTCAAGGATCAGAACCTGAACGTGACCCTCATCGACGAGGGTTCGGGCCAGGCGTCTGAAGAGGAGGTTGTCGCCGGCAACGTGGACGCCGGATCAGGCGCCTATTCGCACCCGATGGTGCTCAACACGCAGGGCAAGAAGATCGAGACCATCTGCCAGTTCGGGATCGCACCCGGCGAGGCCGAGGTCGTCGATGCCAGCCTTGCCAACATCACGGGTCCGAAGGACCTCGCCGGCAAGAATCTCGGGGTGACCGACATCGGATCCGGCACCCATGTCCTGACGCAGGCCATCCTCGGCACCGCCGGGGTGGACCCGACCAAGGAGAAATACGTCGCGGTCGGCGCCGGTGACACCTTCATCGCCGCCATCCAGCAGAAGAAGATCGCGGCCGGGATGACCACCTATCCGACCATCTCGCGCCTCGTCAACAGCGGCAAGGGCAAGATCCTGGTCAGCCTGCTCACACCGCAGGACACGCGCGCCGCGCTTGGCGGCGACTACCCGTTCATCGGCATCTTTGCCCAGAACAGCTGGGTCAACTCCAACAAGGACGTCGCGCAGCGCCTCGTCAACGCGTTCGTCAAGACGCTGAAGTACATCCACTCGCACACGGCGGACGAGATCGCCAGCCAGATGCCGACCGACTACTACGCGGGCGACAAGGCTTCGTACGTGTCCGACCTGAACAGCCAGCTCTCCATCTTTGGCACCGACTGCAAGATGCCGGCCGGAGGGCCGGAGACAGTGCAGAAGATCCAGCAGGAGTTCGTCGCCAGCTACAAGGGCAAGTCTGCAAACCTCAGCGAGACCTAC
>DASXNH010000126.1:0-8046 GCA_036495195.1 Candidatus Dormiibacterota bacterium | reverse complement strand
TTTGGTGCCTCGAACCGATGCCACGGCGGACTGGCCGGCGATCTTGAAGGACGCCCCGCCGATGAGATGCTGGACATTGGTGAAGGTGCGACCGGCCTTCTGGGAGATGGAGACGTCATGAAGGTTGCCGCTCCTGGCGAAATGGGCGGATGTGAGGGTGACCTGCGTGTCGCCGGCCAGACGGGTGATCGTCCCGTCCGGAAGTTGAATCGCCGCTCGGCCCTTCTTGTCGGTCTGGATCGAGTCGCCTGGTTCGACCACGGCGCCCGTTGCGGTTGGCGAAAACGACCTGGTGTTGTTGTGCGCCACCGTGACCGCGGGCTGGTAGACGGTGAGGGTGGCCGTGGCATTCACCGCGGCTTGCGCCGCGCTGTTGAGCCAGAAGAAAGCCGCCCCTGCCAAGAGCAGAACTACAAGCAGCACGATGATCAAGCGGTAACCGCCGCGGCGTCGCGGCGCCGCCTTGGACGAGGTTATCGACATGGCGGGAACGATACCTAAAGGGATCGGCCAATTGATCGCCTTAGGTGTGAAGCTCGAAAAGTGCCGCCTTCAGAGGCTAGGCGCGGTGGCCTTCGACCACCATCACGCCCCCACCGGATCCCTTGCACGAGTAAACGCGATCGACCGTGAACTCGGTGGGGACGTTCAGTGATTGGCCGATGACCGAGCTGAGCTTGGAGGCCACCTGCGTGGTCAGGTTGATGCCTCGCACCGTGACCTGAGTCAAGACCACCCCCAGGTTTGGCGTGGCCGCATAGAAGATCACAGTCCAGCCGATCGGCACCCCCCCGAGGTCGGAGTAGTAGGACACTCTTGCCGACGCGGGAGACGTGCCTTGAACCTGCAATGTGACCCCGGAGGCGGCGAGCGCCTGCGAGAGCTGATCGTTGCTCAAGGTCTGCCGTACGAAACCGCCGCTGTCCACGGCCCCGGCGCTGCAGGAGCTGTTGGTGGCCAGTGAAACAGCCCATGCCTCGCCTCCCGGGACATCCTCGGCTCGCACGATCACCCGATATCGGCCCGCCGGACCGCTGAGGGTTCCCTTCAATGGCCGCGAGCTCTGCCGCGACGTGTGTGAGTTTCCGGACGGATCGATGACGGTCAGCGTCATCAAGCTGCCTGGGTAGCACAGCGCGAAGCTGAGCGTGCCGCCTGGCGAGCTGTAGGCGACCTCGGCCGTCTGGCCGGTGGCCAGTCCTTCGCCGGTTGACGTCTGCACTGTGCCGGGGCTGGTTCCCGCTGAGATCGTGCGTGCGCAATCCGCCTCGAGCGCGTAAGGATCAGCAGTCTCCGGCTTGATCGCTCTCTGCCCGGACAGCTTGCCGTTCGCGTCGGCATCGATCTCCTGGCCCGCGGTGAGCGCAACGGCCGCCGAGGACGTTCCTTTGACCTGCACCGTACCGTCGAAGACCTTGATGAGGTTGGTGTTGTCCGCCCTGACCAATATCTCGAACTGGGTCCCGCGCACCGATGCGCTCACCGAGTGGCCGCCGACCTGGAAGTTCGCGCCAGACACCAGGTGCTGCACATTGGCAAAGGTGCGGCCCGCCTTTTGCGCCAGGGTTACCGACTGGAGGTTGCCGTCGTGCGATAGCTGCGCAGCGGTCACCGTTACGGTCGTCTTCGGCGACATTCGCACGAAGGACCCGTCAGGGAATTGAATCGTCGCGTGTCCCTGGTCACCGGTGCGAACTGAATTGCCGGCGGTGATCTCCTGGCCCGGCTTGGCGGTATGAAAGCTGGCGCCGTTGTTGGTATCAACGTCAACCGGCGTCGATATCACCTGCAGCGCCGCCGGCGCCGGCACCGCGGCCTGCGCCTGGAGGATGAAGAAGTAGTATCCGCCGCCAACGACCAGCAGCACGATGAGGACGATCGCAAGCAGGCAGCCTCCGCAGCCGCAGCCGAGGCAGGATCTTCGCGGCTTGACGGGCGGAGGGAGGGACGTGCCGACCGGCGCCGGGAGCGGCGTGCTGACAGACCCTTCGGGTGGTTGGACTGCCATGCGCAGGGAAGAGTATCGCTACTGTGTCTTGAAGTCGATCACCAGGCGCGGTGGATCCGAAAGCGTGAAAGCACGCATGCACGCATTTTTGGATAGGCCCAGCCCCCAGCCCAGATAGCCCTCGAAGTCCTCGACGAGTCTGGCCTCGACCAAGACCTGATAATCCGGATGAGCGATGTCGATCGCGCCTGTGTATGAGCCGGACGCGGTCGCGGAGTGAGCCTGAACCAGCACGCCTGCAGCACCGCTCAGCGTGACCGGCTGACCACTGCCACCGCTCTTGAACACCGGCCTCGCCTGGCGCTTGACCGTATAGCTCGGCACCCGAGTGTCGAACTGCAAGACGAGGCGATCGAACCCAATCTGCTCGGCGACCCTGACGCCGGTGAGGTTCGCAGTGCCCGTCACCCCACCGCTTGCATCAGCACATTTGAACGCCGCCACGCTGGCCGGCGGCAATGGCGGGCTCACCGGAGGCGGCGTGATCCTCGGCGCGGATGCTCTTTGCGGCGTGGTGGTGGTGCCCGCCACGGGTGTGGTGGAGGGCAGCCCGCCACTGACTCCACATGCAGTCAAAATCACGCAGAGGCCAAGAGGTGCGGCGATTCGCATTGGCCAATGGTATTGTCGAGCCCCGTTACGGCTGCGCCGAGGTGGCGGAACTGGCAGACGCGTCGGTCTCAAAAACCGATGTCCGCAAGGACGTTCGGGTTCGACTCCCGATCTCGGCACCACTTTGCCATGGGGCTCATTTATGGACATCAGTGTGGCTGATTCTCAAATTCCGACTTGACAATGGAGTGGTGTTATGGATTCTGTTACGTCCGTGAATGCACGCTGCTTGGCGGTAAGGATTAGTTTTGTCTAGCTCTATTGCAGAGGCCTCCCGAGCTGTCGGTGAGGCTTCAGACAACCTGCAGCGCGATTACGCGGTTCTCAAACGCCGCATCAACGACGCCGGGCTGATGGACAAGCGCCCAATGTTTTATGCCTTTAGCATCACCACCAATCTCGCGCTGTTTTTCGGCTGCCTCGCCATCCTGTTTCTCGTCAAGCCGTTGTGGGCCCAGGCTCTCACGGCGGTGTTCCTCGGCCTCATCTCGGGCCAGCTGGGATTCCAGCTTCACGACTCGGGGCACAGGCAGATGTTCGCCGCGAACTGGAAGAACGCGCTCGTTGGTCTGGTGACGGCGGACGCGTTATTGGGCATGAGCTATGGATGGTGGGTGCAGAAGCACAATCGCCACCACGGCAACCCCAACGATGTCGATCTCGACCCCGATATCGACGTCGGCGCCATCGCGTACACGCACGATCAGGCGATGGCTCGCCGAGGTCTTGGCAGGCTCCTCGCCATGTACCAGGTTTACTTTTTCTTCCCGTTGACGACTTTTCTCGCTTGGAGCATGCACGTGGTGGGCGCGACATATCTCATCAAGGAGGATTCCCGGTACCGGCGCCTGGAGTTCGGGCTGCTCGCAGCGCACGCGGCGATCTATCTCGGCGCGATGGTGTACTTCCTCGGGCCATGGTCGGCGCTGATGGTCGTGGTCATCCACAAGGCGGTCGGTGGTGCGTACCTCGCCTCAGTGTTCGCGCCGAACCACAAGGGCATGCCGCAGACGGACAGCTCGAGCCGGCTCGACTTCGTGCGAACCCAGGTGCTGACCGCACGCAACATCTATGGGCATCCGCTAACGGACTTCTGGTACGGCGCCCTCAACTACCAGATCGAGCACCACCTGTTCCCAGGCATGCCTCGGATCAACGTGAAGCGCGCGCAGCCGATCATCAAGCAGTTCTGCGCCGAGCGCGGAATCGCGTATCACGAGACGACATTCCTGCAGTCGTACCGCGAGCTTCTGGGATTCCTGAACGAGGTCGGCGAACCTTTGAGGGCAGCGAAGGCTTCGTAGGGTACGGTGGCCTCCCCGCCTGCGGGGAGGTGGCCCGGAGGGCCGGAGGGGACGTCCTGTACCACCGTCCACCCAACCGAGTTCCGCGCCGGCGTCACCAGCTCCCGCCGCCGCCCCCGCCGCCGCCGCCCCCTGAGAATCCGCCGCTGAACCCGCTCGAGCTGCCGGAGCTTGGCGGGACGTAGGTGATCGCGCTCGAGATGTTGGCGTTCATCGATTCGAGGCTGCTCGCGAGGAACGCGGCCTGGAACGGCGCGTTGCCGACATACCAACCGCTGTTGGCGGCGGCGGTGTCGATGCCCTCGAAAGCTTTTGCCCACTGCGTGACGCAGCCAAAGACGATGGCGTAAGGCAGCAGCTGCGTGAAGATCTGGGCCTTCTCGGCGAACTGCTGTCGGTACTTCTCGGCTGTGGTCATGTAGAGCCGGAACCCGAGCGTGTGCTGGAGGAGGCTGCGGCCCGCGGCCGTGCGCTGCGGCATGAATGGGAAGGTCGCCGCGAGCGCGATGCCAGTGATCACGATCGCCAAACCGACCAGACCCCAGCCAAAGGCCAGGCCAAGCCCGACCGTGGCGGCAAAGCCGGCCAGCACGAGTGCGAAGCCCAAGCATCCCCAGGCCGTGCGGGCCTGGTTCGGGCTGCTGCTGAACAGGCGCCGGGCAAGCGCGTCGGCATAGATCTCGCCCTCGGCCTTCTTCAGCGTCGGCGCGAACGTGCCCTTGAGATCGGAAAGCTTGACCGTCTCGCGGCCGGCGAAGAGGCCGTAGAAGAGGGTCTTTTCGTAACTCAGCAGGGCCTCCATGGGGCCGCCTTTCTTGCTGAGGGTCCAATCGGCCTTGCCTGGCGCCTCGGCGATGGTGAGGTAGCCCCTGACGGCCAGGTCGACGATCGTCGCCGTGACGTCCTTGGTGTCGGCGCTCTCGTCGAGGATGAGCCCGAGCTGGCCGGGCCGCATGTTTTGCGGCACCTCGAACTCGACCACGAGGGTCTCGCGGGCGAGGAGCGGAAGGGTCCGTTGCGGCTCGGCGGAGGCGTCGCCCGCTGCCGTCGAACAGCTCGACAAGTAGTGCTGAGTCAAATAGGCACGGTCTCGGCCGTGCACCCACCAGTTCCAGGCGACCAGGCCGAGGCCCAGCACGGTCAGGAGTACGAAGAACGTGACCGTCAGAGGGTTGATATCGAACGCGTCCTGTGGGAACTGCTTCATTCGGGGCTCGAGCAATGGCGCCGGCACCGCCACGGCGTCTGGATTCAGCGCCACCGCCACCGACATCTCTTCACCCGAGGCGAGCGGGCGGGTGGAGGAGAAGTCGGTGCGGTCGCTGCCGTCCGTACGCGTGCAGGTTTCGGTTGAACCCGGCTGGCCCTGGTAGCAAGCTGACCTCTGGAGGGAGCCAGACGGCACGTGGACGGTGGCGGCCACCGCCGATTTTGGAACCGGCCACAGCGCCCCGTCGACGTTCCAGAACAGCTCGGTGTGGTCCGAGAAAGAGTTCATCGCGCCGGCGACGGTGTAGGTGATGACATACCGCTGTTTCCCGGAGACGAGGCGATGGGGGTCGCCGATCTTGATCACCTCGTTATCGCTGCTCACCGAGTCGTCGTGCAAAACCGGCTTGGTGCCGTCGGTTACCGACCGCACCTCGAGCACGTAGTAGCGGTCCTGTTGGTCGTTGTACGCGTAGCGCAGCGGGATGGTCCTGAAGATGCCGTGCTTCTGCAAAGAGCCGAAGTCGACCCCGATGTCCTCGGTGACCACCAGGCTCGAGTTCGGAGCTATGACGATGTCAGAGTGGAAGGAGGTGATGACCCAACCCTCGTCGGCGAGGCCTGCGGGGGCAGCCGCCATCGCGAGCCAGGCGGCGACGAGCAGGGCGAGGACTAGTCGAGCGGCGGTCCCGGCGGCGAGCCGGACCGTTGCGCCGGGGAAGGCGTCGCGGTTTACGCGCCGGTGGGGTTTGGGAAGAATCATTCCGGAGCGGATGTTACTTCGGTGGCCGCGCCCTGCAGCCGAAGTGGAGAGGGGCAGGGTTCAGGGCCCGAGCCGTATAGTCCTGATGCGGGCATCGCGCCAGCATCCCCCACCCCTGTGATCACTACTGCCTTATGACACCTACAAATCTCCGGCACGACATTCGCAACGTGGCGATCATCGCGCACGTCGACCACGGGAAGACGACGCTGGTCGACGCCTTGCTGAAGCAGAGCCATACGTTCAGAGACAACCAGGACGTCGGCACGCTGATCATGGACTCGAACGACCTCGAGCGCGAGAAGGGGATCACGATCCTGGCCAAGAACACCTCGGTCCGCCACGGTGAAGTGACCATCAACATCATCGACACGCCCGGACACGCGGATTTTGGTGGCGAGGTGGAGCGCGTCCTCAACATGGCTGACGGCTGCCTGCTGCTGATCGATGCGGCCGAAGGACCCATGCCACAGACGCGCTTCGTGCTGCGCAAGGCCTTCGAGGTCGGCCTGCGCATCATCGTCGTGATCAACAAGGTCGACCGCAAGAACGCCGACCCCGAAGCGGCCCTGCACAAGGTCCATGACCTGTTCCTCGAGCTCGCCGAGGACGCCGACCAGCTCGAGGCGCCGGTGATCTACGCGGTGGCGAAAGAGGGCCGAGCCGGTCATAAGGCCGGCGCCCTCACGGCTGACCTCGAGCCCCTGTTCAAGACGATCATCGAGCACATCCCCGCCCCCGTCATCGAGCCAGGCGGCTTCCAGATGCTCGTCGCCAACCGGGCCTATGACGACTACACGGGGCCGATGGCGATCGGCCGCATCTCGCGCGGCAGCGTCGCCCCTGGCGACACGGTGGCGGTGCTCACCGCCGCCGGCGAGCCCCGGCGGGCCAGGGTCGTGCAGGTCTTGGTTTACCGAGGGCTCGACCGCATCGCGGTGTCGAGCGCCAGCGCCGGCGACATCGTCGTGCTCACAGGCCTCGACGCGGTTGCGATCGGCGACACGCTCGCCGACCCGGAATCTCCGGATCCGCTGCCTCGCATCGCGATCGACGAACCCACGGTGCGGATGACGTTTGGGGTCAACACGTCGCCCTTCACCGGCCGGGAGGGCAAGTTTTCGACCACCCGCCAGCTGCGGGCGAGGCTCTACAAGGAGCTCGACGTCAACCTGGGTCTGCATGTCGAGGACACAGAGGCCGCCGAGCGCTTCCTCGTGAGCGGGCGTGGCGAGCTTCATCTGGCCGTCCTGATCGAGACCATGCGCCGCGAGGGCTACGAGTTCGAGGTCTCCCGCCCGGAGGCGATCGTCAAGACCATCAACGGCCAGCGGATGGAGCCGCTCGAGCGGCTGACCGTGGACGTACGCGAGGAGAACCTCGGCGCGGTCACCGAGGCGCTCGGCAAGCGGCGCGGCGAGATGATCGAGATCAATTACGACGCCAAGGGCGGCGTCCGGCTCGAATACACGATCCCGACACGTGGCTTGATCGGCTTTCGCAACAACTTCCTCACCATCACCGCGGGCACCGGCTTGATGGGCTCGATCGGGATCGGTTACCGGCCCTGGGCCGGTGACTTCCGCGAGCAGCGAAACGGCGCTCTCACCGCATCCTCCGCGGGCACCACCCTCGCATTCGGGCTGGCCGGCGCGCAGGAGCGCGGCACCACCTTCATCGAGGCTGGGGAAGAGGTGTACGAGGGCATGATCGTGGGCATCCAGAAGCGTCCGGGAGACATCCGGGTCAACGTCTGCAGGGAGAAGAAGCAGTCCAACATCCGCTCGTCGACCTCGGACATCTCGGTGCGGCTGACCCCCGCTTCCAGGCAGAGCCTGGAGCAGTCCCTGGACTTCCTGGCCGATGACGAGCTGCTGGAGGTGACGCCGAAGCACCTGCGGCTGCGCAAACGCCACCTGACCGAGGTCGACCAGTCCAGGGCTCGCCGCTCGTCCCTCGCCCCCAGGCCGGAGCGCGTGGGATCTCGCTGAGAGCCTTCATTTGGCCCTTTTTGGGGCCCAGGGTTGGGGAAACCCGGTCTGGGGTATACTCAGGTTGCCGGCACAGTGCAGGCGCTCACCGCAGGCTCCGTTTCTCGAACAGGCCCGCCGAGTTGAGTTGGCCATTCGTTCGAGAGATAGGAGATGGAA
>DASXNH010000125.1:0-11385 GCA_036495195.1 Candidatus Dormiibacterota bacterium | reverse complement strand
ACAGGATCGGCCCCCCAGCTGGACTGAACGAGATGGCCAAGGTGCTGACGGAAGGCGCTCGGCACATCAGCGCCGCGGTGGGAGAACTGCTCGACCATCCGGGCGTCGCCGGAGACCATGCCGTGCGGGCCAAGCGGTCGGAGAACCGGATCGATGGCCTGTACCACCAGGCCGTCGGCCAGCTGTTCGACAGCAAGGCGGAGATCGGCGAGATCCTGAAGTCGAGGGAGATATACCGCCACCTGAAGAACTCGGCCGACCGCATCGACCGGGCGGCGGACGAGATATCGGTGATCGTCATCAAGCGCAGCTGACCCATCCCGTGGCGGAACAAAGGTGGCGAATCCCCGTGTTTCATAAGTCGAAATGAAGAAGCTGGACGGCATCCACCACATCTCATCGATCACCGCTGACGCGCCGGGCAACGTGGCGTTTTACGCCGGCGTACTGGGCCTTCGCCTGGTCAAGAAGACAGTCAACCAGGACGACCCCAGCGTCTACCACCTGTTTTATGCGGACGAGAACGCCAGCCCCGGCGCGGACATGACGTTCTTCGAATACCCAGGCGTGCCACGAGGAAGGGCTGGCGCCGGGATGATCCACCGCATCACCTTTCGTGTTGGCAACGAACGAGCGCTCGATTTCTGGCAGGAACGCCTTGCCTGCCACGGGCTCCACACGGAGCGCGCCCCCGGCCACCTTCGCTTTGCAGACCCCGAAGGACTGGGTCTCGAGCTCAGGGTGGACGACGTCACCGACTCGGCTCTGATCGCCGAGCATCCGGAGATACCGGCCGAGGCCGCGCTGCAGGGGTTCGCCGGAGTTCGCGCCTACTCGAATGCGCCGGAGCGGAGCCGACCACTCCTTGAGGACACGCTCGGGTTCCGGATCACCGGTCCCGGTGATTTCGAGTCACGCGGCGAGGAGCGCGGCGCCTTTTATGGATATGACACGGCGCCGGCAGCGCGGGGCTTCGGCGGTGCGGGAACGGTTCACCACGTCGCCTGGTCGTCAACGCTCACGGACCACGCCGCGTGGCGGGACAAGGTGATGGCGGCCGGCGCGCGGCCGACTCCAATCATCGACAGGTATTACTTCAAGTCCATCTACTTTCGAGAGCCGAGCGGCGTCCTGTTTGAGATTGCGACCCTCGGTCCGGGCTTCACCACCGACGAGCCACTCGAGCATCTGGGCGAGCGCATCTCACTCCCACCGCCATTCGAACACCTGCGCGAAGAGGTCGAGAGAACGCTCACCCCGCTGCCCAACCCACGAGCGATCTCGAGCGCGCCGAGCAAAGCCTGACCGGCCGCGCCCTTCGGCTCAGGAGGTAGCGCCTGTCGCCTGGGCGATCCTCGCTCGCAGTGCCGGCGTGGCCAGGCCGCGAACCGCCACGGAGGTGCGCCGGCGAACAACGTCGTCGACGGTGGCGGCCCACTCCCGGTCGACTGCGTGGTACGCCTGGGCCCAGACGTCGGGACCGTCCGGATGGATGCGCTCCAGGGCCTCCGGATGCAGTCGCCTTTGCGCCACCACCGTGGCGGCATCGGAGCCATAAATCTGAAAGAGGTGCGACGCCAGGCCCGGATCGAGATTCGTGACCAAGAGGCCCTGTCGCTCGGAGGCGTCAGGCAACGCATCGACGACCCGTCCGAGCCGCGCGAGCCGCGGATCGGCTATCCGGTTGAGCACCTCGAGGGCGATCCGCCGGTGAGTGGTGAGCTTGCCGCCGGCGATGGACACCATGCCGCGTGGTCCGACGCGAATCAGGTGCTCTCGATGTGCACTCGCGGTGGAGCCATCACCGATTGGCAGCACTCTGAGGCCCGCGAACGAGAAGCGAACAGCGCTCGGCCGGACCAACTCGCGAGGCAGGGCCACCGATGCCTCCGACAACACCTGAGCGACGTCGCCCTCGCTCACGGCGCAGGCCCCCGGCTCGCCTTCGTACACGGTGTCGGTGGTGCCGAGCATGAGCATCCCCTGCCAGGGGATCGCCATCGCGACGCGTCCATCCTCAACCGGCACGGCCAGCGCGGCGCGCCAGCCAGGCGGAGCGTCGAGCAAAAGATGGATGCCCTTGCTCAGCCGGGCCACCGGCTCAGCGCAAGGGTCCTCGAGCCGGCGGACCCCGTCGACCCAGGCGCCCGCGGCGTTGACGACACGATCGAACTCGACCTCGGTCGCGCCTTCGTTCGCCTGTCCCGCTATCGCGGCTCGCGCTCGACCATCGCGCCGAAAATCCAGACCGGTGACGCGGGCATGGTTGAGGGCGGCAACTCCGACCTCAACCCCGGCCGCAACCGTGGCGAGCACCAGCCTTGCGTCATTGGTCTGGCCCTCCTCGAAGAGGCCGCAGAACCTAAGGCCGTCGGTGTTCAGCGAAGGAATGAGCCGCTGCGCGCCGCGGGCGCGAGTGAGACCGACGCCCGTGCCGCGGAAGCCGCACAGGGCTCCGTATGCGATGACACCGGCACCCGCCAGTGCCGGGCGGGTCGGCCCGCCTCGATATGCGGCCAGGACCATGGGCAGACGCCGCACCAGTCGCGGCGCGATCTGCCCCATCAGCAAAGCCCGCTCGCGCTGCGACTCCCAAACGAGCCAAAGGTCTCCCATTGGCAGGTAGCGAAAGCCGCCGTGAATGAGCTTCGTCGAGCCGCTCGAGGTGCCGCCTCCGAAGTCGCCGGCATCGATGAGGGCCACCTTCAGACCCGCGCGCGCCGCCTCGTAAGCGATCCGGCTGCCGATGATCCCGGCGCCGATGACCAGCAGATCAAAATGACGCTCGCCAAGGCGCGCCCACGCTGCGTCGCGCTGTGCGGTCATGCGCGCCTCCACCGGTCGCGGGCCGCAAACGGCTGCCAGGGCGTGGCGGCCAGGTCCAGGGCATCGGCGAGTCGAGCCAGCGTCCCGGGCGAAAGCTCCGGATACGCGGGCAGAAAGACGAGGCTCTGCATGATCCGGCGGGCCCGTTCGGGCTCGGCCTCGGGCCGGTCGGGCGGCGCGGCCACGGGTGCAACGCTGCTGGCGCCACGCGCCGCGTCGAACCCGGCAAGCCGGCAAGCCGCGATCAGCGCTTCCGGCTCAGAGGCCAGGACAGGAAATAGCCAATGCGTGTGCGCCTCCATGTCGCCGCCGGGCGAGCTCACGCCCGCCGGCAGATGGGCGGCGAGCCAGGCACCCGATTCCGCACGGCGCCTCAACCGCCGGCCGTCGAAGGAGGCCAGGCGGAATGACATGGAGGCCAGCAGCGGCGCCGATGGCTGGACCATGAGCTGTGGGAGCAGCCGGCCGGGGCGGAACGCACGCACCGCGCTGTTGACGAGCCTGTCGAAATCCCGTCCTGTCGTGCGGTGAAACCAGGCGAGCGCGCCGTAGGCAACCGGGCGCGTGACAAGGCTGAAGGCGATGAACTTGAGCACTGTGGTGGCGTACTGGCGGTGCGACTGCACGGGCCAGCCGCGCTGCTGATCTCGCATGCGCTGAAGGACTGAGCGATCGCGCACCTTGATCAGCGCGCCGCCCAATGCCGTGCCAGTCTTCAGCGCTCCAAAGCTGTACATCGAGGCATCGGCCCTGGGATCGCCGGTGTCCCCCGGGCCTGCGAAGGCCTGGGCGCAGTCCTCCCACACGGCGAGGTGGTGGCGCTGGGCAAACGCGACAGTGGCACGGGTGTCGAACCGGCCGCCGAAGAGGTGGGCGACAAGGATCGCCCGCGTCTTGCCGGTCACCAGACGCTCCGCCACGTCCAGGCTTGGCCCGAGTGTGGCGATGTCGAGGTCAACTGGCACAGGCACCAGCCCGTGCGCCTCGATGATGCGGACCATGTCGGGGTGGGTGATCGCAGAAACGAGGACCTCGTCCCCTCTCTTGAGGTCGAGCGCATCGAGAATGAGGTGAAAGCCCGAGCGCACCGAGCGCGTGGCGATGCCATGCCCGGAGGGCGACCATTCATCAACGAGGCGGGCGCTCAAACGTTGAGTGTTCCAAGCCCAGAAGCAGGCGGACAGCGCGTAAAGGAACTGCCGAAGGCCGATGTCCAACCGGTGTCGCGAATAGAGCTTCGACATAGCCCAAGGGTGGCTGCGAACCGGTATCAGGTTCAGTCCCGATCCAGTCTCAATTGACGTCTCAATCTGAAAACAAACGGCGCGGCCGAAGCCGCGCCGTTCTCGCTCGAAGATTCCTACTGCGGTAGGCAGGCGGTTTGGGGAACGCCCTTGATGTTCGCTTTGACATCTGACGAGATCACGTCGCCAAACGGGGTGGCGAAAGAGCCGTTGATCGCCGAAATGGTTCCAGTCGCGTTGGCGTTCGAAGTTTTGAAGGTGCTGTTGAAGTCGGTGCTGTAATCCAGGCACCGGCTGGTGCTGTGGTCGGTGCCGACGCTCGTCACGCCCAGGCCCGTCCAGGCGATGTCGAGGGTGATCGGCAGGGGCAGGGCGGCTCCGCCGCCGCCAACCGCAAACGGAGTGGATGCGCCTGTTTTGGTCAGTGGCGCGCCCGCGCCGGGGCAGACCTCGTCGGCCGTCAGCGTCGTGTGCAGGTTTGCGGCCTGCAGGTCCTTGCTGACGCTGAAGTCGGCGGAGTTGACCATGAAGCAGCCAAATGTGGCGCTGCCCGCGTCATCGAAGATCGTCAGGCTGACCATCGTGCTGCTGATGACGGTGCGCGATGCTTCCGAGCCCTTGTTTCGAAACGAGTTCAAGCCCCTGTCCACGATGACGCTGAAGCCCTGCTGCCCTGGAGGGCCACCTCTAAGGGTCCCGAAGGTGGCCATCGCCTCCTTGTCCGTGAACGTGTAGGCGCCAGGGCTCAATCCGCCTCCGCCCGCCGCGACCGCCACCGCAGCGAGCGCCAAGGCACCGCTGAAGACAAGTGAAACCACGAGCGCGAACTTCTTGACCAGGATCATCTGACGTTTCTCCTTGAATTACGTGGGGTCGCCGGCAACGACCCGCATGATCCAGAGGAAGCCGTCTCACAGCCAGTCTCAGCGCGGTCCCGAAAATGGTTTCAATCTTCCGGACCCTGAGGGGTATCGTTTGCCGCGACCGAGCGGTGGAACTGTGAAAACCGTGCGCAGCCTGCTCGACGACCCTCGCGTGTTCGATGCGGTGGTCGTACTTCTCGCCACGTGGTTTCTACTCTCCGCGTACGTGGTCGCCTGGGCTTACGTGATCACAGCCCAGGGCATGCAAAACGCCGCCTCGGCCGGCCTTATCGCCGTCAGCGGGTCATGGTTCGCCTTGACCGGCTTCCTGTTCTTCGCCTTCGGCCGGGGACTGGGTCGCGGGCTGCCGTGGAACCGCGCGCTCCCAGACGGCTACATCGGCACCCTGGCCGCGGCCCTCGTGTTCGGCGCGGCGTGGATCGCCGACGCTTCGTTCTGGGCGCCTTTCGTCTCGCGCAGCCAGATCGGGCTGCCGGCGCTCTTCACCCCTCCCCACCTGGTTGAGATCGCCGCCGCGGCCGTCATGGTGAGCGGTCCGGTCCGGGCTGCCGCCCGGCGTGGCGAGGCGACAGCGAGCGCGGTTCCGCTTCTGTCGGTGGCCCTCCTTCTATCTGTCCTGACGTTCGCAACGCAGTTCGCGCACCCGCTCATCGACCCTTGGGCCGCACAGTCATTTCGGTATCGGCTCGAGCTCCAGACCATCGGGCTGACCTGGATCGCGGACAACCTGGGAGTGGCTTCGATCCTTGCGCAGGCGGCGATTCTGGTGGCGACAGGCCTGCTGCTGAACAGCTCGTTCCGATTGCGGTTTGGCTCGTTGACCCTCGTTTTTGCGATCAACGGCATCTTCGTGGCCATCACCAAACAGAACTACGAGCTGCTGCCGGTGGCGATCCTGACCGGGCTTGCGGCCGACCTCTGGCTGTGGTGGGGCCGTCGCTGGCCGGGGCGCCGCGGCGCTTCGCTCGGGGCCGTGATCGGTGGTTCGTTTGCGTTCCTGACGATGCTGGCGATCGCTCTTCTTCCCGGCGGGCTGGCGTGGAGCTTCTCCCTCGCGTCGGCCATCGTGCTGTCGGCCATGATGCTGGGTTGGCTCATGGGGCGGTTGCTGCCCGCCGGCCTGCCGTTCGCGATGGTGCTGATTCCAACACCGATCCCAGGCGAGCCGCCCGAGGTGCATTGGACCAGGGACCCGGAAAGCGTCGTCAGGCCCCAGCTCGTGAAAACGGCGCTCGACGACCTCGGGACCCCCGAGAGGCTGGGGCGCAGCCCTCTCGCTTTACTGCCTGGCGTCTCGCGGGGCGGCTCGGCCGCCAGCGACCTTCGCTCGCTCCTCGTGGATGTGATCTCTGAGCTGGCCGCGTCGCCGGCGCCACGCGATGCCGAAGCCGGGCACCTTCTCCTTGACTATTACGTGAAGAGGGTGGGCAGCCACGAGGTGATCATGGAGCGCCTGCATCTCTCGCGCCCGACCTTTTACCGGCGCCAGCAGCGCGGCTTTTCCCTGGTCGCGGAGCGCCTGGACGAGATGACCGAGTTCGCGCATCGCGTCCCTGTCAAGGATTGAGACCCTTTTCGAGACAAGACGAGACTGACCTCGGCACCCGGTCGGCCCGAATGTATCGACCATGGACAGCACGCTCGTAGCGTCGGCGGGCGCCGAGCACCTGACCCTCCTGGTCGTTCGCAACTTGGGCCTTTGGCCCTGGTACATCCTCGTGGCCGCCGGCCCTGCGGTTGCGATCTTTGCGTGCCTCGATCTTCCGTTTGCGATCCTCCGACGGCGATCGCCGGAGCTCGCTGAGGCTCGACCTTGAACTCCGGCTCACCTCTGTCCAAGACCGAAAGGGACGTGCTCGAAGCGGTTTGTGATGCCCTCGTACCGTCGATTCGCGCGGCGGGGCCAGACGCGGGTGGCCTCCTGTCGCGCGCCGCGTCCGATCTTGATGTGGCGGGCTTGCTCGCAGAGGCGCTCGCGGCCGAGCCAGGCCAGGGCCTCAGGAAGTTTCGGCGGCTGCTCCAACTGCTGGGCAGCCCGGGCTTCGGCCTGCTGATGGCCGGGCGGCCGCTTGGATTTGCGCAGATGGCCCCGCAGCTGCGTGAGACCGTCCTCCGAAGAATGTCCACCAGCGCGCTCCCCTTCAATCGCCAGGCTTTTCAGGCCCTGAAACGCTCAGCCCTTTTTATCTTTTACGCGGCATCCTCCATGCCGGCGATGGCCGGGCAGAATCCGAGCTGGGCGGCCATCGGCTACACGCCCAATCTCGTGCCTGCAGCCGGCCGCGCTGTCCAGAAACCAATCCATGCCCTTCAAGTCGATCGCGACCTGGAGCTGTCTGCCGATGTGGTCGTCATCGGCTCCGGAGCTGGCGGTGCCGTGGTCGCGGCCGAGCTGGCAGCAGCGGGATCAGACGTGATCGTCCTCGAGATGGGTGACTACCTCAACGAGGCGGACTTCACCGGCAACGAGGCCGAGATGACACGCAGACTATTTCTCGGCCGCGGGCTCCTCACCACGAACGACCTCGGGATCACGGTTCTTGCGGGTTCATGCCTGGGGGGCGGCACCGTCGTCAACTGGAGTGACTCGCTTCGCACGCCGCCCGAGGTGCTTGACGAGTGGGAGCACGACCACGGTCTGGAGGGCGTCGCCGGCCCCGATTACAGGCGAGGATTTGACGTCGCCGAGGAGCGGATGCGGGTTGGCACGGCGGACTCGGCACCGAACGCCAACAATGCAGCGCTGCAACTTGGATGCGACGCACTTGGATATCACTGGGATTTCATTCCTCGCAATGCAACGGGCTGCGAGCAACGGTGCGGCGGCTGTCAGTACGGATGTCCGCGGGGCCGGAAGCAGTCAACGCTTTTGACTTTCCTGCAGGACGCGCACCAAAACGGTGCGAGGGTCATCAGCGGCTGTCACGTCGAACGGGTTCTGATCAATCGCGCTGCAGCCACCGGAGTCGAGGCGAGGCTGTCCGGTGGTGGTCATCGAGTCCTGGTGAGAGCGCCCAAGGTAGTGGTCGCGGGCGGCAGTATCGAGTCGCCCGCCCTTTTGCTTCGATCAGGACTCGACAACCCGAACATCGGGCGTCACCTACATATGCACCCGGTGGCGGTCGTGGCCGGTTTCTACGACCAGCCGATCCGGGCGTGGGAGGGGTCACCGCAAACCATCAAGACGGATCAATTCGCGCATCTTCGCGGGGCACACGGATTCAGGATCGAGATGGCCCCGGCGCTACCTGGGACCATCGCGGCTGGAACGGCCTGGGAGGGTGGACTGCAGCACAAGCTGCAGATGCTGCGTTCAGCCAACGCGGCGATCTTCTTCGTCCTCACGCGTGACACGGGCGAGGGCACCGTCCGGATCGATCGCGCGGGACGGGCTTTGATCCGCTACTGGCCCAACACCGTCGATGCCGGCTTCCTGATGAGAGGGATGCAGGAGATCGCGCGCATCGCTGTCGCCGGCGGCGCCGTCGCCGTCTCGACTACGCACGCCTCCCCGCTCCGGTTGGAGAGCGACGGTGGCAGGCCGGGGGCCCTCGACGGTGCGCCGCTGGAGCGGTTCATCGGCGACATCGAACGCCGGGGGGTGGTCGTGAACCGGCTGCCGCTCTATTCGGCGCATCAGATGGGGACCTGCCGGCTCGGGTCGAGCCGGAAGACGTCCGTCGCGGATCCATACGGGCAGGTCCACGGGGTTGCCGGCCTGTTCATCGGGGACGCCAGCGGTTTCCCAACCGCATCCGGCGTCAATCCAATGCTTTCGGTCATGGCTCTGGCCTACCGGGTGGCCGACCGAATCAAGCGAGGAGCTTGAAACACCGGTTGGTTAAAGTTTGTCGCCATGCTTCGTGTGGCCGAGGCGGCGATCGGCGTCGCCATCCTTGCGGTGGCTTTCTACGACGTTTTCCAGTCGGTGGTCTTGCCGAGGCCCTCGATTGGAAAGCTTCGCATCGCGACCTGGATCTTGCGGCCGCTATGGGCGACGTGGCGATTGGCGAGCACGCGTGAATCCCGCATCGAGCGTCGCGAAAACATGCTGGGTACGTTCGGGCCGGTGGCGTTGCTCGCCCTGCTCGCCTTCTGGAGCCTGTCGAGCATCCTCGGCTATGCGCTGATCATCGATTCGATCCCCGATGAGATCCAACCGCCATCTCCGGATTTCTGGACGTCCCTTTATTTTTCGGCCAGTACCCTGCTGCCCCTGAGCTACGGCGAGATCCTGCCCATCGGGTTTCTGGCTCGCCTGGTAATCGTGGCGGAGAGCGCGACGGGGGTCGGTTTGATTGCTCTGGTGATCAGCCTGCTGTTCTCTCTCTACGGTTCATTCCAGAGGCGGGAGGAGCTGGTCGTAACGCTCGACGCGCTGGCGGGCGCGCCTCCGGCCGGGCTGCAAATCCTGGAAACAGTCGCCAGCCACCGGATGCCCGACGAGCTGCGCGCCACGTTCGACGACTGGCGCCGATGGTCGGCGGCCGTCCTCGAAAGCCACCTCGCCTACCCGATCCTCGTTTACTTCCGGTCGAGCCACGACAACGAAGCGTGGTTGAACTCATTCGGCGCGGTCATGGATGCGGCGACGCTCGTCCTCAGCACCGTGGTCAGCGAGGATGCGACGGAAGGGCACGCTCGCCTGATGTTCAAGGTGGGCAACCACCTGGTGGAAGACCTCGCGTGGTACTTCCGGTTCAAGAACGCAAGCGTGCCGATCGTCGAACGTCAGGAATTCGACGACGCTCGTGAGCGACTGATCGCCGCGGGCTACAAATGCCACGAAGCCGACGGCGCGTGGAACGAGTTTGCGTCGCTGCGGTCGATGTACGCGTCGACCATCAACCAGCTGGCCGGCCGCCTGGCGATCATGCCGGCAAAGTGGATCGGCGATCGGTCTTACGTTCCTCATGCGGCGCGAAGTTCGACTCGCCGACGCGGCGCCAAGAAAGCCGGCTGACCGTCAGGTGATCAGGGCCAGCTGACGGGCCTTGAGGACGGCTTCGTCCTTGGAGTGGGCGCCCAGCTTGCCGCCGACGCTTCGGATGTGCGAGCGAACTGTCGCGTAGCTGATGCCGAGCCGCGCTGCGATGTGCCGGCTCGGCATGCCTTGAGCCATCAGGGTCAAAACCTCGGTCTCGCGAGTGGTGAGTGGCTCGAGGTGGCCATCGATGAGGTCGATCGGCCTCACTGGTCGGTCGGGTCCGCGTCTGAGATCACGAGGCCAGGGATGTCGTTCCAGCCGACGATGGTCATGACGTTGCGCAGCGGTTCCGGCAGACCGGACAGCACCAGGCGGCGCCCGTCATCGACATTCTTGGCTGCCGCGACCAACGCGCGGATTGCACTGACGTCGCAAAACTCCAGGTCCTGAAGGTCGATGGTCAGGTCGCCTTTACCCTCCAGCGACAGGTCGAGCGTTCGGGCGAACGCGTCGACGTTGTAGGCGTCGATCGCTCCCGAAACCGTCAAGCCTTCGGGCGCGGAGGTGCGCCTGATCACCAGCTGCTTATCGGCGTACACGCGATCGTCATCAGCCCGTTGCGCCATCGGAAACCTGCGTCAACCTCCGGGCTCGGCGTAAGCCCCTCATGAACTAGTGGCCAGGGCCGGGAGAGGCGTCGGCATCGCCGGCCGAGGCGCCATCGGTGCGGCCTAGACGAGTGTCGATGCCCTTGACCCAGCGGTCCAGGACCTCGGCCCAGTGGGCGATGTGCTGATGAAGCCCACTATCTCCGAGCTTGTTCCCCTCCAGCTTCTCCGCATCGCTCTCAGCCATATCCCGATTGCCCAAGACCTCCCTGATGTTGGCTCCAGAACTCAAGCTAGATTACAACTTCGTGAACACTCCTGCAATACCTCCTCGAAGTCTCATGAACAGCCCATGTCGCTTGGGGTGGAAGAATTCTCAACTTTTGAGTAGACTTTGTAGAAGGATTTCTGCGACGGGGGCCGGCAAATCGATGGCAAACCAAGATGAGCAGGCGGTCTACAGCATCGGGGCGGTCGCCCGCATGCTCGAAATGCCCACCTCAACCCTGCGGGGGTGGGAAGAGAGATACGGCGTCGTGACACCCAACCGGAGCCACGGCTCGCAGCGCCTCTACTCGCGCAACCAGGTCGAGCAGCTGCGGTTCATCAAGTCCCAGATGGAGTCCGGCAACAGTGCCGCTGACGCTCACCGAGTTCTCTCCCAGCACCTGGCCGGCGGTGGGCTGCGAACGGGTCCCGAGCCTGACCCAGCCGGCCGGCCGCTGATCCTCATCGCCGAGCGCGACTCTTACGCTGCGGACCTGGCCGAGTATTTCCTGGGCACCGAGGGCTATGACGTCTCGGTGGCGATGAACGCAATTCAGGCGAGGATCATTTTCGACGAGAGATCACCCGACCTGGTCCTGATCGACCTGCTGATCTCGGGCGGGGCCGGC
>DASXNH010000124.1:0-37469 GCA_036495195.1 Candidatus Dormiibacterota bacterium | reverse complement strand
AACGGGGGCGGTGATGCTGGCCTTGCCGCAGGACGTGCAGGCGGAAGCATTCGACTATCCAGCAGAGTTCCTTGAGGACCGCGTCTGGCACATTGGCCGTCCGCTGCCCGATGCCGCCACGCTGGACCGAGCGGTCGCGCTGATACGTGCCTCGAAGAGGCCTTTGATCATCGCCGGAGGTGGCGTGATCTATGCCGAGGCGACAGAGGCGCTGCGCCTGTTGGTGAGCCGCACCGGCATCCCCGTGGGCGAGACGCAGGCGGGCAAGGGCTCATTGCCGTTCGACCATCCGAGCGCGATGGGCGCGATTGGCGCCACCGGCACGCTGGCTGCCAACCGGGTGGCGTCGCACGCGGACCTGGTAATCGGGGTCGGCACGCGCTACAGCGACTTCACGACCGCGTCCAAGACCGCGTTCCAGGACGCCGGCGTTCGCTTCATAAGCATCAATGTCGCCGACGCCGACGCCCATAAGTTGGGCGGCCTGGCGCTGACCGGCGATGCCCGCGCGACGCTCGAGGTTCTCAATGAGCAGCTCAAGGACTGGGCAGTCGCGCCCGAGTACCGCCAGCTCTGCACGAAGCTGCACGCGGAGTGGGACGAAGAAGTGTCGCGCCTCTACCACCTCGGCCACGCCGGCCTGCCGGCTCAGTCGGAGGTGATCGGTGCGGTGAACGAGCTGGCTGGGCCGCGCGACGTCGTCGTCTGCGCTGCGGGGTCAATGCCCGGCGACCTCCACAAGCTGTGGCGCACGCGGGACCCGAAGGGTTACCACGTCGAGTACGGCTACTCCACGATGGGCTACGAGATCGCGGGCGGCCTCGGCGTCAAGCTCGCCGATCCAGACCGCGAGGTTTACGTGATGGTGGGCGACGGCTCCTATCTGATGATGGCGCAGGAGCTGGTCACTTCGATCCAGGAGGGTCTGAAGCTCATCGTCGTGTTGGTCGACAACGAGGGTTATGCGTCGATCGGTGGCCTCTCGCGATCAAAAGGCACTGGCGGCTTCGGCACCCGATATCAATACCGCAGCAACGGGTCGCTGGGGGACGATTCCGGAGATCGCAGCGGCAAGCCTCTGCCGGTCGACCTGGCGATGAATGCTGAGGGCCTGGGCGCACATGTCATCCGCGCTCACAACGTCGAAGAGCTTCGCGACGCATTGGTCGAAGCGAAGGCGATCGACCAGACGGTGGTGATCCACGTGCGCGCCGACCGTTACGAAGGCGTGCCCGACTATGAAAGCTGGTGGGAGGTTCCGGTCGCAGAGGTCTCAGAGTCCGGCGACGTACGGAAGGCCCGCCAGGAGCACGAACGTGAAATGAAACGCCGGCGCTGGCTCGTATGACGGCGCCTGGCTTGGTGGTGCCGAGCCGGCCCGCGCCCGACCCCGGCGGGTTGCTCGTTTCGGTCACGCCGGAGACTGCCGGCTGGTCCTACGTAGGTTTCGAGGTGTACCGCCTCGCTCGGGGCGCGGCCGTGGCCAAAGCCATGGATGGCCGGGAAGCGTGCGTCGTCATCCTGTCCGGTCACGCCGACATTGCCTGCGGCGAGCACGCATGGCGGGGCCTTGGCTCCAGGGAGTCTGTTTTCGACGGTCCGCCGGATGCGGTGTATCTGCCACCCGGCGGCCCGCTCACGATCACCGGAGCCGGCGCCGGGTGCGAGGTTGGGCTTTGTTGGGCGCCAGCATCCACCGGCGCCCGAGCCGCTCGGATCTCGGCGAGCGAGATCAAGCCGTTCAAGCGCGGCTCAGGCCAGACCGAGCGGACGATACACAACATCCTGATGGAGGAGCGGCCGGCCGAGTCGCTGCTCGTAACCGAGGTGCTGACGTCCGGCGGCAACTGGTCTAGCTACCCGCCCCACAAGCACGACACCGACAATCTGCCGAACGAAAGCTACCTCGAGGAGACCTACTACCACCGCATGGCGCGCCCTGAGGGCTTTGCTGTGCAGCTGGTCTACACGGACGACCGATCGCTGAATGAGGCGCTCCAGGTGCGCAATGGAGATGTGGTCCTGGTGCCGCGTGGCTATCACCCGGTGGCCGCGGGGCCTGGCTACGACCTGTACTACCTGAACGTGATGGCGGGTCCGCATCGCCGCTGGCTGGTGACCACCGATCCTGACCACCGCTGGCAGCTGGACTAGCGCGAACACTCCAGAACGTTCCAACGCCGAATAACATTGCCTCCGATGGCGGCGAGTCAGGATTCACTTCCGGCGGCTCGAAGGCCCCCGACGATTCTCGACGTGGCATCCCACGCCGGGGTCTCGAAGTCCACAGTGTCGAACGTCGTCCGCAACTTTCCCGGCGTCTCCGAGTCGACGCGCCGCCGAGTGCGGGAGGCCATCGATCAGCTCGGTTACCGGCCCAATGTCCTGGCTCGGCAGCTCGTCCAGCAGCGCACGAACATCCTCGGCGTGGTGGTCGGGGACCTTGCGAACCCGTTCTTCGCCGAGATGGCCAAGCTCGTGGAGAGGCACGCCGCCACGCGCGGTTACACGGCCATGTTCTGCAATACGGAGGGTGACAGCAAGAGCGAGATCGCCGGAGTTGAAACCCTCCTCGAGTATCGGGTCGCTGGCATTGTGTTCCTGACCTTCTCCGGGGACTCACGGACCATGCGCGAAACACTCCAGCATCAGGTGCCGGTCGTCTTCGTGGGCTGCCATGAGGACTGGGGCGATGTCGTGTCGGTCGACGACGTCCTCGGCGCCAAGCTCGGCACGAGTCATCTCCTTGACGCCGGCCACCGGCGCATCGCATTCGTCTCGATTCCCGAGCTGGAGGATCGGTCCGATGTGTCCCGCCGGCAGGGCTATGGCGAGGCGCTGGAAGATGCGGGTGTCGGACCGGTCGTGCGGATCAGCTGGTCGCCGCCGGCAGACCATGCGTCAGTCGATGGGATCGATCGTGAGCTGGTCGACGTATTCAAGGGACCGGACCGCGTAACCGCCGTGTTCGCATCAAACGACGTGGCCGCGATCGCCCTCCAGGAGTTCGCGGACCGCGTGGACCTGCGCGTTCCAGGAGACCTCTCAATCGTCGGCTTCGACGACGTGCCGATGGCCGGACTGGCCCGGATCTCGCTGACAACTGTCGCGCAACCCCGAGAGGAGCTGGCCCGACTGGGCATCGCGACCATCGTGGATCGCATCGAGCGCAAAGTAAAAGGGCCGCCACGAACCACGCTGGTCGGGGTCAACCTGGTGAGGCGTCAGTCGACGGCGCCCATTTAACCTGGCCGCCTGAATCCTGTAACGTTCCAATCACTTGCCAACAGCTCCGGAAAAGGAGACTTGGAGTGAGCCCAAACCGATGAGCGCAACGGTCCGCGCGGCAGTCATGCAGGCGCCCGGCAGGCTGGAAGTCCAGCATTTCCCGCGCCCCGAACCTGAGGCGGGGGCGGTGCTGCTGAAGGTCATCTACTCCGGTATCTGCGGAACTGACAAGCACACCTACCGGGGTGAGTCCAAGCAGTACGCCGGCACAGACCATGAGCGGGAGCTGACGTATCCCCTCATCTGCGGGCATGAGAACGTCGGCATCATCGAAGCGATCGGAGGTTCGGACTCCATTCCCGACAGCGAAGGTCGCCCGCTGCGGCTCGGCGACCGAGTCGTCCCCGCCGCCAACGTGCCTTGCGGGCGGTGCACTTTCTGCCTGAACGACTATCCGTACTACTTCTGCGAGCGGCTCCAGGACTATGGCAACAGCCTGCATTCCGGCATCGCGCCGCACCTTTTCGGCGGCTGGGCCGAATACATGTACCTCCTGCCCGGGACGCCACTCTTCAGAGTCCCGGACGAGCTGCCATCCGAGGTTGCCGTGTTGACCGAGATCATGGCCGTGACCCACGGCTTCGATCGGGCGCGACTGCTGAACGCGGGGTGGGGCGGGAGCGCTTTTGGAGAATCGGTCGCAGTCGTCGGGGTTGGGCCCCTCGGCTTTTGCCACCTGGTGAAGGCGCGTCTCATGGGCTGCGGCAAGCTGATCGCTATCGACCGCCTGGAATCACGGCTCGCGATGGCACGACGGTTCGGCGCAACGCTCACCATCAATGCGGGCGAGACGGACGAAAAAGAGCGGATCGCGCTGATTCGCGAGCACACCAATACCGGTGCCGACATCGTGATCGACTGCACCGGCTTCGCCCAGTCCTATCCGGAGTGCCTTCACCTTGTCCGCTATGGCGGCACGGTGGTCGAGGCAGGCACGTTTGTCGACATGGGGCCAGTCGGGATCAATCCCAACGCTGACATCTGCACGAAGAACGTGAGCGTGATCGGGGTTGGGGGAGAAACCGCGACCTCGTATGTTCCGGCCATGAACCTCCTGGCTCGCAATCTCGATCGCTTGCCGCTGACCGAGATCGTGACCCATCGCATGCCGCTCGAACGCGCGGGCGAGGCTGTGGAGCTGGCGCAAAAGGACGGGACGATGAAGGTGGTCTTGGACCCGGCCATGAGGGGCTGAGCTCCGACCCCCACAGCGCCCAGGCAAACCGGGGGGCTTGACTGATCCGTTGCCTACCCGGACAATACAGGAACGTTCCAATATGGAACGCTCCAAAGTGACGCACCGCGCTTTGCAGTCGCCATTTTTTGGTTCCGGAGGAGTTGAGAGTGGCAGCCAGCGCCGTCCACGGACCGAGGCTCGACCGTGAGCGATTTCAATGGAGCAGCCTCGTAACCCTCACGCCGGCGCTGGCGTTGCTGGGCCTCCTGTTCGTGTTTCCAGTCCTTTACGCAACTTACCTTGGCTTCACCAACCTCGCGCTGGTCGGCTCCCGTTCGCGTGACTACTCTTTCACCGGCCTCGAAAACGTCACCCGGATGCTCGGGGATTATGTCTTCGTCAAGTCATCCTGGTTGACGCTCATCTTCGTCGTCGGGTCTGCGATCATCGGCCAGTCAGTCCTCGGGATGGCTATCGCGCTGCTTTTGCGGCGCGCCGTGGTGCCGGTCCGCCTGGTCGTGGGATCGATCGTCATCGTGGCCTGGGTGCTGCCCGAGATCACGGTGGCACTCGTCTGGTACGCGTTCTCGCAGGCCGGCGGCACGCTCTCGATCCTGCTGGGGCATCGCGACGCCAACTATCTCGTGCTGGTCCCGATGCTCATCGTGTCCATCGCCAATCTCTGGCGAAATGTCGCTTTCTCGATGCTGGTCTTTTCGGCCGGCCTGCGCAACCTGCCGACAGAGGTGCTCGAGGCGGCGGAAGTCGAGGGGGCCTCGGTCTGGCGGCGCTACCGGCTCGTGATCCTTCCACTGATGCGGCCGACGATCGTGACCAACCTGCTTCTGGTGACGATCCTCAACCTCTCCGAATTCACGCTCATCTATGCGATGACCCAGGGTGGCCCGGGCATCGAGACGATGACGCTGCCTCTATACGTCTACCAGGAAGCCTTTGTCTTCCACCAGCTCGGATACGGCACCGCCATCTCGCTTGTGCTCGTCCTGATCGGCGCCGTTTTCTCGCTCCTGTTCGTGCGAGCCGCGAGGAACCAGGCATGAGCGCCGTCGAGGCTCGAAAAGTGGCCCGCGCAAACCTTGTGGTCGTCCCCTATCGCCGCGTCTCGACGGCAGCGCTCATCGCCAACATCGTGCTGGTCCTCCTCGGCGGCTTTTTTCTCCTGCCGATGCTGTGGATGGTCTTCGCTTCCATGGACTCCAATCCCGACTGGGCGATCAAGCTTCCCACGCTGACCCTGGCGAACTTCACCGATGTGCTCGGGACGGCGGGCGCGCTCAGCGCCTTCCGAAGCAGCCTCATCCTGGCCGGCGCCACAACCGTCATCACCACGGTGCTCGCCGTGCTGGCCGCCTATCCACTGTCCCGCCAGCACATCCCCTTCAAACGCACCTTCATGCTGGCGATCCTGTTTGCGTCGGGCCTGCCCGTCGCGATGCTGATCGTTCCGGTGTACCAGCTGTACGTCTACCTCGGCTGGCTCGACTCGCTTTACACAACCGCCCTGTTCCTCGCCGCCAGCTCGCTGCCTTTTGCGATCTGGCTGATGAAGAACTTCATCGATGCGGTGCCGGTGGAGCTCGAGCATGCCGCCGCCATCGACGGTGCGAGCACGTTCCGGATCCTGCGGCAGGTGGTGCTTCCTCTCACCGTCCCCGGAGTATCGGTCACCGCGATCTACACGTTTATCAACGCCTGGGGCGCTTTCGTCATCCCCTTCGTGCTCAACAGCAACCCCGACGACCAGGTCGGGCCAGTCGAGATCTACAACTTCATGGGCTCTCACGGGCTGTTCAAGTTCGGCGACCTGGCGGTGTTCTCGCTCCTGTTCTCACTGCCGGTGATCGTCCTTTACCTGGTCATGTCTCGCTATTTCAGCGGCGCCTTCAACTTCAGCGGCGCGGTGAGGGGCTGACATGGTCTCCGACGTCAAGTTTGAGGGCGTCCATAAGTTGTTCGGCGCGGAAACGGCGGTCGAGGACCTGAACCTCATCGTCGAAGCCGGAGAGTTCATGGTTCTCGTCGGCCCTTCAGGCTGCGGCAAGACCACGACCCTCAGGATGCTTGCCGGCCTCGAACGGCCGTCCTACGGGCGGATCCTGATCGGTGACCGGGTGGTCAACAACGTCGCTCCCCGCTTTCGCGACATTGCGATGGTGTTTCAGAGCTACGCCCTTTATCCGCATATGAATGTCTACGACAACCTGGCGTTCGGGATGCGCGCTCGCGGCGAATCCGGCGCCGTGGTGGATTCTCGCGTCAAGGAAACGGCCGAGGTGTTAGGCCTTGGCCAGCTGCTCAAGCGGCGTCCATCCCAGCTTTCGGGCGGCCAGCGTCAGCGGGTGGCCCTTGGTCGCGCGCTCATCCGGCAGCCGCAGGTCTTCCTTATGGATGAACCTCTGTCAAACCTCGACGCCGGTTTGCGGGTGCAGATGCGCGCGGAGCTCAGCCGCCTCCACGAACGCTTCCGCGTCACGACCATTTATGTGACGCACGACCAGGTCGAGGCGATGACCATGGGCGACCGGATTGCAGTCATGGACCACGGCCGCCTCCAGCAGGTGGATACCCCCGAAACGCTCTACGACAGCCCGGCGAATGTCTTCGTCGCCGGTTTCATTGGGTCACCCCGCATGAACTTTCTCCCGGGCCGTCTCACGTCGACTGGTGGAAGCACCGTCGTCGAGTTCTTGGGTGTGACGACACCCTTGAGCGCCAAGTCGCGGCTCATCAGCGACAGTACCGACGGCGAGGTCCAGGTCGGCATCCGGCCAGAGGACCTCTCGTGGCGAGCCGCGGCCGGCCCCGATTCCACTGTCACCCTGCGCGCCGAGGTGGACGTGGTGGAGCCGATGGGTCATGAAGCCTACGTGACCGCGCTGTGCGGTGGCCATTCGGTCATTTCCCGATTCCCCCCTCGCTCCGGGGTCCGGACCCGCGAGCAGGTAGAGCTGGCGCTCAACCCGGCCCGCCTCCACCTTTTCGACGCGCGCTCGGGGGAGACGATCCTCCAGCGGCCGGTGGACGGCGGCGCCGCGGTCAGGTTCACGGAGGCGGCGTGGACCACGACCGAGTCAGAGCAACGTCCGGACCGCCAACGGCCAGCCACGGCACCGAGGGTGCAAACCAAGTCGCAGGAAGATCTGATTCAGGGAGGAAATGCATGAGGAATCCGCGTCAACGACTCGGCGCTCTGTTCGCACTGCTGCCGCTGGCTTTGCTGGCCTGCGGCAACAACACTGGAACGACAACGACCACCGACGACATGACAGGAACGCTGACGGTCGCCTACTCGACAAGCTACGTATTCGACTCCGACGACACATCGGTTATCTGGTGGAACAAGGTCAAGACAGAGTTCGAGGCCGCTTATCCAAAGGCCAAGCTGAACCTGCAGGGGTTCAACGGCACGGACGTCGACCTGGTCAACAAGGTCGCACTCGAGTACAAGAACCCATCCACCACCCCTGACGTGTTCATGCTGCCCAGCGGCTACGTCGGGCAGTGGCAGGCCTCCGACTATCTGCTGCCGCTGGACAAATGGGTGAACGACTCAACCGCAGCACCGTTCTGGGCATCCTTCCCGAAGGTCATCCAGGACGAAAGCCGGATCAACGGCAACGTCTACGCCGTCAACACCGGCGAGAACAACAGTGCCATCTACTACAACAACGCGATGCTGCAGAAGGCGGGCATCACGCTCCCCTGGGTGCCCAAGAGCTGGGACGACATCCTGACCGCGGCTCGAGCGGTCAAGACGAGCAATCCGGGTGTGATACCGCTGTGGACGGCGGCCGGCACGAGCGCCGGAGCCGGCGGGGTGCTGCAGGGCAGCGCCAACCTGGTCTACGGATCCTCGACACCGACGATCTTCGACTACACCAACAAGAAGTGGGTCGTCGACAGCCCAGGCCTTCGTGAAGTTTTCAACTTCTACAAGAGCGTGTACTCCGAGAAATTGGGCGCCTCGACCTCCGACCTGTTCTCTCCGAAGTCGGTGGGCCGGCCCGTCGTACTGCTGAAGGACAAGCAGCTCGCGATTGCCGTCGGCTCGAACTGGTTTGCCGACGCATGGACGGAAACCAACCGCCACTGGGCGACCGCCGCCCAGGAGGCGAGCGCCGTTCCTCTTCCAACCTCCAAGGGCCAGGCCCCGGGCAGCGCGAGCACGCTCGGCGGGTGGGCCATCGCGATCTCCAAGGTCACCAAGCACCCTGAGCTTTCATGGGGGCTCATCAAGATCATGGAGAGCGCAGACAACCAGACCTACATCGCCAACCGCGCGGGCTTCGTCCCGCCCAGCCAGACCGTCGCCAAGTCGGACGGCTTCCTGAATTTCGCTCCGCCCTTTAACAAGGCATTCGGCGACGCGCTCCCGAACTCCAGGCTGGTTCCCTCAGAGCAGGAGGGTTACCCCGCATGGGTGCAGGGGATCGGCCAGGCTACAGGGCAGATCGCCACTGACCCGAACACCTCGATCGACGCCGCAATCAAGATCCTCCATGACACAGTTGCCAACCAGGTCGGCGCCGATAAGGTCGAAACTTTGAGTTGACGCGGCGTTTTTAGCTGCCATGCTCCCGCCCTCCCCTCTCCGGAGGGGAGGGTCAGGGAGGCACACAAGCAACCATCCGGATTGAACAGGAGGGAAAACTCAAACGACTTACTCGGGCCCAGTGATCGACTGCGACGTTCATCACGCTCGGAACAATGACGCCGAGCTGATCAATTACCTCTCGCGCGGGTGGCGCGAGTACGTCACCGACCGCGGCCGCGCCGGGACGGTTCCATTGACCGTGCAGGACGGCATGCCAAACCCGCACGGCTTCATGCGCGCCGACACGTATCCCATGGGCGGCGGCGAGCCTGGCGGGGATTATCCGACGATGCGGGCGCAGCTCCTCGAGGCGCGCGACGTGCGGCGGGCGATCCTTACCTTCGGCGATGACAGCCACCTGGCGGGCCACCACAATCCTTACTTCGCCAACGAGCTTGCTCGCGCTTGTAATGACTGGAGCATCGAGCGGTGGCTCTCGCAAGATCCGCGGCTTGCCTCATCCATCATGGTCGGCAGCCAGATGCCCGAGGTGGCTGCCGCAGAGGTGCGGCGGCATGCGGCGAATCCCCGGATGGTCCAGGTCATGCTCGTCGACAACCCTCTCGGGCATGGCTTTGGACACCCGGTGTTCCATCCGATCTATGCAGCCGCCGAAGAGACCGGTCGTCCGGTGGCGATTCACGGGGGAGCGGGTGGCTGGGCGAACCCAGCGAGCACCGGCGGCGGCAGCGTCAACACGTACTTTGAGACGCATACGTTGTGGCCGCAGGCGATTCAAACGCACCTCGTCAGCTTCATCGCCCACGGCGTCTTCGAGAAGTACCCTCGTCTGCGCCTCGTCCTCATCGAGGGAGGGTCGACATGGCTGCCAAGCTTGCTGTGGCGCTTCGACACGGAGTACAAGGGCCTGCGCCGCGAGGTGCCGTGGGTCAAGCGTCTGCCGAGCGAATATTTCGCCGAGCACGTTTGGGTCAGCAGCCAGCCACTTGAGATATCACCAAAGCGCGAGCAGGTGATAGAGCTTCTCTGCTCGATGCACCTGGAGGACAAGCTCATGTACTCGTCCGACTACCCCCACTGGGATGCCGACGAGCTGGATTACCTCGCCACGCGGCTGCCGGCCGAGTGGCACAGCCGGGTGTTCTTCGAAAACGCCTGCCGTCTGTACGGGTGGAATCCGGAGGAGCTCAAGAAGCACGACCCTCTGGAGGAGAAGGTCACTTGAGCACTGACGTTGGCGCGGTCGGGGATTTCGAGGAGCGGCGCTTTCGGATCGTGAACGCGGGCGGCCACGAAATCGGCGTTCTCCGATGGAAGGACCGGTTCTTTGCCGTCCACAACCGCTGCCCTCACCAGAAGGGACCGCTCTGCCTCGGGATCGTGAGCGGCCGTCTTGTTTCGAGCTCCCCTGGATCCATGGAGGTCGATGAGGATGCGCCGATCATTGCCTGTCCATGGCACGGATGGGAGTTCGACCTCGAGCGCGGCCGGGCTCTTTGGGAGGATGGCTACGCCGCCAAGGTAATTCCCGTCCACGTTGAGAGCGGCCGGGTTCTGCTCGATATCGGACGACGCGAGCGACAGGCCGCGATCTAAGCGCCGGCGCTGACCGTGTGCGTGCTCACCGTATAGCGTGCGATCCGCTCCTCGTCGAGCACCAGGCCGAAGCCTGGACGGTCTGGTACGCGAACGCATCCTTCGGAATCGATCGTCAGCGGCTCGCTCAGCATCTGGTCGCGCGCCGCGGCGGTCCAGCCGCTGGGGGGGTCGTGAGGAAACTCGAGGAATGGGCAGTTTGGAATCGCCGCCGAAAGATGAAGATTGGCCATGAGCCCGATTCCATTGCCCCACGTGTGCGGAGCGACCTCGAGGCCCGCGAGCTCTGCCAGTGCGGCGATCTTGCGCATCTGGCCGACGCCTTCGGAAAGTAGCGCGTCCGGTTGCAGGATGTCGTAGCACTCCCTATCGATCAGCAGCTTGAACTCGTGCAGCCCATGATTGTCCTCACCGCCCGCGATCGGCAGCGTGTCCAGCTTGTCGCGCAGCCGCTTGAGACCGTCGTAGTCGTGACGTGGAAGCGGCTCCTCGAGCCAGCGGACCTTCATGCTCTCAAGTTCCCGAGCGATCCGGAGGGCCATTGGAAAGCCCCATGCGTGGTGTCCGCCGTGGCCGGGTTCGACGCCGGCCTGGTTGGCATCGACCATGATCTCGAGCTTGTCGCCGACCGCCGCCCGCACTGCTTCCACGACCTTGAGGTCTTCCCGTGGGTCTGCCTGGTGGAAACGAAACTTCACGGCGCGGTAGCCCTCCCCCAGGATCCGTAGCGCGTCTTCCACGCGGCGCTCCGGCGAGCGCACCTCGGCGGTCGCGCAGTAGGCGGTGACTCGGTCGGAGTAGCCGCCCCACAGTCTGGCCACGGGGAGCCCCGCGATCTTGCCCACCAGGTCCCAGAGCGGAATCTCCATGCAATACACGGGTGCGCCAAGGATCTCGGTGTCGCGTAGCACAGGGATCAGTCGCTCGATGTAGGTCGGATCTTGGCCGATGAAATAGGGAGCGACGAATCGCTCGATCGTGATCGCGGCTTCCAGCCCGGCGTGGGCTGCCCCGATCCCCGTGATACCGGTATCGGTCTGGACCTCGATGAGGAGCATGAGCAGATTCGGCTGGTTGCGTCCACGCGCCCACGCCGGGTGAAAGTCCCGCTCCAGCGGGAAATCGACGACGCGGCAGGTGATGCGCTCGATCTTCATGGCTCGTTCAGCGCTGAGACCACGCAAGCCGGCAACCGGAGGCGGGGAATGGGACTGGAGCGTTCCAAAGCTGTCCCACCGTATTGGGTCGGGCACAGCTTTGTCAACGCCTGTCAGCCGAACTCGGCGACCGTGTAGCGCTGGATGCGCTCCTCATCCAGCTCGAAGCCGAACCCCGGGCGATCAGGCACCTCCAGACAACCAGCGGCGTCGATCCACGGCTTGGAGACGAGCATCTGGTTCAGGGCCGAGGCCGGCCAGCCGGGAGGCTCGTGCGGGAACTCGAACCACGCGTGATTGGGAATCGAAGCCGCCAGGTGAAGGTTGGCCAGCAGCCCGATGCCGTGGGTCCAGGTATGCGGAGCCATCTGCACCCCCGCTGCCTCGGCCAGGGCAGCGACCTTGCGGAGCTGGTACACGCCCTCGGAAAGCACGGCGTCGGGCTGCAGGACGTCGTAACAGCCGTGGTCGATGAGGAGCTTGAATTCGTGGACGCCATGGTTGTTCTCGCCGCCGGCAAGTTGAAGGGTTCCGAGACGGTCACGGAGTCGCTGCAGACCTTTGTAGTCATGACGGGGTAATGGCTCTTCAAGCCAGACCACACCCAATCGCTCCAGCTCCTTGGCAACCTCCAGCGCGGTGCGGAATGTCCACTGCACGTGGCCGCCCCACCCGGGAGCAGGCCCCGCCTGGTTGGCATCGACCAGGATGGCGAGGCGATCGCCGAACGCGCCCCTGACCGCCTCGACAAGACGGATGTCGTCGCGAGGATCGTCGGAATGGAAGCGGAGCTTGATCGCCTTGAATCCATCGTCGAGAATCCGGTGACAGTCCTCGAGCCTTTGCTCGATCGGGCGCACCTCTCCAGTTGCGCAGTACGCCGGGAGCCGGTCGGCCGATGCGCCCCACAACTTGTGGACCGGCATGCCTGCCACCTTGCCGGCGATATCCCATAAGGCGATCTCAACGCAGTACACGGGCGCCCCAAGGATCTCCGCATCGCTGAAGATTCGCGTCAGCCGCTCCGGCTCCGCGGCATCCTGCCCGAGCAGGTGAGGCCTGACAAACCTATCGATTGATATCGCAGCTTCGGGTCCCGCTTCGGCAGCGGTAACGCCGACGATGCCGGATTCCACCTCAACCTCGACCAGGGTGATCACCAGGTTGCGCTGGACGACGTTCCGACCCCACGCAGGTCTGAAGTCGTCTGGCAACGGCAGATCAAGGACCCTCGAGCGGACTCTGGTGATCCGCGTATCGATCACGGCGGGATGGCTACGTGGCGCGGGCTGGCAGCTGCATCGCTGCGGCCAGGAGCTCAGCCGAACGCCGCACGCTGGTCTCTCCATCGACCAGCGGGTCCTCGTACTCGAGACTGATGGTCCCATCAAAGCCATTCGCTGCCAGTGTCTTGACGAATCGATCCCACCATTCCGCGGAGTGGCCGTCGCCGACAGTGGAGAACAGCCACGGCATTTCCTTCGGGTCGCCCAACCAGCGGTTGTCCAGGACGCCGTTCAGGGCGGCATTTTCTGGATACATCGTGGTGTCCTTGCCGTGCACATGACCGATCTTCCCCCCGAGCGCGCCGATGATCGCGAGAGGGTCCATGCCCTGCCAGAAAAAATGGCTCGGGTCGAGGTTGACCGCCAGGTTCGTCCCCAGCTTCTCCGCCAGCCTGAAGGTGGTGGTGTTGTACACGTACGTGCCTGGATGCAGCTCGAAGCAGATCTGAAGCGCCGGATACTCGGTTTGGGTAAAGCCAACCATCTCCTCCCAGTACGGCCGGACCTTCGTCTCCCACTGCCAGTCCGCTATGTGCTCGAGGTCTGGCAGCCAGCCGCCCGCGGCGAAGTGCGGCGCGTCAGCCCGCCCGCGGCCCGGAGCGGCAGGACATCCCGACATGGCGACGACCCGATCGACGCCCAGCGCCGCCGCCAGCCGGATGGTGTCTCGCAGGTGGCGGTCATGGCTTTTGGCCCAGTCAGGGCGTGGGCTCAGCGGATTGCCCGAGACGTTGAGCGCCGAGATCTCGTAGCCCCTCGAACGTATCGATTGCAGCCAGGCTTTGCGCGTCCGGCTGCTGCGCAGGAGGGCGCGCACGTCGCAATGGGGCACCGGAGAGTAGCCGCCGGTGCCGATCTCGACCCGGCTGATGCTGGGCACCTCGCGGCCCAGCCAGTCGAGCACCTCGGTCAGCGACCATTTCGGAAAGGCGTCGGTGAAGAGTCCCAGATTCATTTCACTGCTCCCAGCGTGAGACCACGCACAAAGTGGCGCTGGACCAGCAGCGCGAAGATGACGATCGGAAGGGCCCCGACCACGCCTGCGGCGGCCATCGGCCCCCACTGGATCTGAATCTTCCCGATCAGTGTCGAGACACCTACAGTAACCGTCTGCGCATCCGGAGTCGACGTCATCGTGAGCGCAATCAGAAAATCGTTGTAGATATTGACGACGCTGAAGATAGCCGTCGCAGCGAGGCCCGGCGCTGCCAGGGGCAGCACCACCCGGCGCAGTGCAGTAAGGCGCGAATCGCCATCGACCAGCGCGGCCTCCTCGATCTCGCGCGGAATCTCCGCCAGGAAGCTCTGCATCAACCAGATCACAAAGCCGGTGTTGAGGCCCGTGTAGAGGACGATCAGGCCCAGCTTTGTGTTCAGCAGCCCGGTGTCAGCGAGCACGATGTAGAAGGGAATCACGAGCAGGATCGTTGGCAGCATGCGGACGAGCAGCACCACGATCAGGGCTTGCTTCTGCAGCCAACTTTCGGTCGGAAGATGCGTAAGCGCGTATGCGGCCGGGGTTCCGAGCAGGAGGCTGAAGGCAACCGAGAAAGTCACCACAACCACGCTGTTGGTCAGGAAAGGGCCGAAGTTGTAGGTGTCGAACAGGGCGGCAAAGTTGTCCAGCGTCGGAGCCTGGGGCAAGAATTCCAGGCCCGAGAAGATCTCGACCTGGTGCTTGAGCGAGGTCGTGATCATCCACCAGAACGGGAACAGCGCGAAGACCTCAGCGGCAATCAGGGCGACGTACACGAGCGCCATGCGCGCCGAGCCTTTCATCTCGTCCCGGGTCCCGATCGGACCAGGCGGATTGCGATGGCAGCCAGGACCAGCACTCCTGCCAGCAGGATTACCACCATGGCCATCGCCCGACCGAACTGAGAGAACAGGAAAGCCGAGTTGTATGCGTAGATGCTGAACAGCTGGGTCGAAACACCCGGCCCTCCCCGAGTCAGCACATAAATCTGGTCGAAGGTGCCGATCGCGTCGATCGTGCGCAGCACGATGGCGACGAACAGCACCGGCCGGAGCATGGGCAGCACATGATCGAAGAAGACGCGCAGCCCGCTTGCGCCGTCCATCACCGCCGCTTCCAGAGGCTCTTGCGGAATGCCCTGCAGACCGGCGAGCAGGATGAGGAACATGAGCGGCGTCCACTCCCACACGTCGAGCACGACCACTCCGAGGAAGGCGGTGGTCTCGCTGCCGAGCACGTGAACCCCGTGCACACCCAGCACGCCCAGCAGCGGGTCCGTGATACCGATGTCGGACGCGTAGATCAGCCGCCACATGACTCCGACGACGACAGGTGCGACTGTCATGGGCAGGATGATTCCAATCCGCCAGATGCTCGCGCCCGCCAGCTGGCGATTGACCAGCAAGGCCAACGCCAGCCCGAGAGCCGTCTCGATGACCACGCACAGAAGGACGTACTTGGCGGTCGTCGCGAGGGCCATGATGAAGGTCTGGTCCTGGATCGCGTACAGGTAGTTGCCCGCGCCCGCGAACCCGTGGTCCACGCCGTAGAGGTAGTGGCGCAGGCTGGCGATGACCCCATAGACGAGCGGGTAGAGGCTCACCAGAGCCAGCACGAGGGCGGCCGGGAGCAGAAGGAAATAGGAGCCGGCGGCGCGGGAAATCCGCCGGCTCCACGGCAAAGCTCGAGGCGCCCCAGCAGCGATCATCGAGATTCTTTAGTTGTTGCCCAGACCCGCGATTAGAAGTAGCCGCCCTGCGACTTCAGGTAGGCCGTGATCTCGCTGGCGGCCTGAGTCAGCTTCGCGGTGGCGATGGCGTGGTAGCCGCTCTTCTGGCTGAGCGCCTGCACCAGCGCCTCGTTCAGCCTCGTGCCCAGGATGTCTTCCATCTTCGGTTCGTCGGGCGATCGCGGCTTCGCCACCGAGTTGTTGACCGCGTCGGCGATCGCGGGCAGCCAGCGGTACTGAGCGCCGATCGTCGGGTCCTTCAGCGCCGTGCCGGTTACCGCCGCCGAGCCCGTCTTGGCAAAGTCGATCTGGATCGGGCTGCTGGTGAACCAGTCAAGGAACTGCTTGGCGCCGTCTGGGTTTGGCGCGCCGGACGCAATCCCGCAGATGAAGGTACCAATCGCAGGACCGCTCTTGACCTGGCTGGGAGTGGCGGCCATGTTGATCTGTCCGACCACTTTGGAGGCGCTGGAGTCGTCGACCTGGTGCGACAGGCCGGTGTACTCCGTCAGCGCCATGCACTTACCCTGCAGCAGCGCCTGGACTTCCTGGTCGGTGTCGAACTCGGCGACGCCCGACGGCATGTACGGGATGAAGCTGAGGAGCCGCTCCAACGCTGCCACGCCCTCCGGTCCCGCAAAGCCTGGCGACCAGTCGTCGTTCACGAAATTGCCCCCGTACGCGTTCAGCAAAGGCAGGTAGGTCTGCATGATGGGGTTGCCCTTGACGCCGCGGGCAGACCATCCGTAGAGGCTTCCTGGCTTGCTCTTAGCCGCCGCGATCCGTGCAATGTCATCCCAGGTCTTCGGGGCGGTGTCGAAGTACTGCTTGTTGTAGTAGAGGATCTCGACGTCGTCGATGATCACGATTGCGTACAGCTCAGGCGCGGTGCCGGCGAAGGCCTTCATCTTGGCGCCGGACTTGGGCGGCCAGTAACCCTGGTTGAGGCCGTTGGCCAGGATGTCGGGATTCGCCTTGAACCCCAGCTTGTCCAGGCTCTGAATCACGCCACCGGCCGCGAACTCCGGCACCCAGTTGTCGTCAAGGACATAGATGTCGTACGCGCCGGTCTTGTGCAGGCCATCGTTCTTCGAGTTCTGGTACCAGGCGTCGTAGTTGGTCTCGTTGTACTGGACCTGGATGCCCGTCTCGCTCTGGAAGCGCTTAACGAAGACGTCGCGGAAGGGCACCATCGCGTTGTCCTGGAAAGTGCCGATGACGATCTTCTTCGAGCTGCCGCTGGGGGATTTAGGAAAGATCGTGCAGGCTTCGAAGATCGCGCCGGCACTCAGGCCGGCCGCACCGACGAGGCCCGCCTTGAGCGCGTCGCGGCGGCTCAGCTTTCGGGAAAAGATCGAGTCTGACTTCACGCCTGCTTCCTCTGCCATGTATCCGGTCCTCCTAATTGGCTATGCGCCAAGCTGCTGCGGGTGTTGCGGCTGTTGCGAATTGCCGTTGGTGCTGCCCTGAATGAGCCGGCCGCTCTCCTTTTCGAAAATTACGGTGCGGCTCGCGTCGGGCCGGACGCCACATTCGTCGCCGATCTGGCCCTGAAATCCTGCCCAAACGCGGACGTTCACTCGGTCGGCGCCAACATTCACGGAAACCAGCGTCTCGCTGCCAAGCGGTTCAACGACGTAGATCTCGCCGGCGAACGAGTCCGGGGCGCCGCGCATCGTGATCTCGGCATGCTCAGGGCGGAACCCCAGCACACGCTCCGTCGCAGCGCCGTTCTTGATCGGAACGCTGCCCTCTGCGCGCTGAAAGCGGCCGTTGCTCACCGTCCCATCGAGCAGATTCATCGGCGGCGAGCCGCAGAAGCTCGCGACGAAAAGGTTGGCCGGCCGCGAATAGATCTCTGCCGGGGTCGCGAGCTGCTGAAGCCGGCCCCCCGACAGCACCGCGATGAGGTCGGCCATCGTCATCGCCTCGAGCTGATCGTGAGTGACGTAGACGGTGGTCACCGCCAGCGACTTCTGCAGTCGCTTAAGCTCCGCCCGCATCTGAAATCTCAGCTGGGCGTCAAGGTTCGAGAGTGGCTCGTCCATCAGGAACGCCTGCGGCTGTCGCACGATTGCCCTCGCCAGCGCCACGCGCTGCCGCTGCCCTCCGGACAGCTGCCGTGGGTAGCGCTCGAGGTACGCCTGTATGTTGAGCATCCCGGCGACCTGGTCGACGCGCTGCCGGCGGTCGGCTCGCGTGAGGCCTCGGATCCTCAGGGGATACTCGATGTTTTCAGCCACTGACTTGTGCGGATAAAGCGCGTAGCTCTGAAACACCATCGCGATGTCGCGTTCGCGCGGCTGCAGGGTGGTGACATCCCGTGAACCGATGAACATGCGCCCGCTCGTGGGTTCCTCGAGGCCGGCCAGCAGCCGCAGCGCAGTCGTCTTGCCGCAGCCTGAAGGCCCAAGCATGGCCAGGAAGCAGCCGTCCGGCGCATGCAGATCGAGGTTGATCAGGGCGTCGGCGCCCCCGAAACGCTTGCAGACCTGCTCGTAGCGCAGTTCCATCCGTTAGAAGGCCGGTCGCGACAGGCGGCCGGGCGTCGGACCTCCCCGCCCGGTCAACTGCATGGGTTAGGGCATTGTCTGCTGGAGCCCGCGGCCGATCTTCTGCAACGTTCCAATTCCGCTGCGACCTTGCCACGCCCGGGGGGCGCTGTCAAGTCGCCGGTTTTGGGGAGGACTAGGCTTCGATTGGTCGCAAGTAGCGCTGAGGTTCTTTCTCGAACTCCACCTGGCAGCCCGCTGAGCAGAACCAGAACGTCGTTCCGCCGAACTCCGCCTTGTGCGTCGCCGTCAGCGGGTCGACTGTCATCCCGCACACCGGGTCGGTCGCGAACACGACATGTGGCGCTGGCTGCACCGCCTGCCTGGGTCCTCGCTTCTGACGTGCCGCTACGACCTCGGCCAGCGCCAGCAGCGCGATCTGCTGCTGCGTGACGCCCCGCACCTTGCCCGCGGGGGTTCGCAACCTCTGCAGCGCGTGCTCGTCGACGCCGCGTGCCATCAGCTCGGCTCGGACGGCAGCGGCGCGCCGCGTGCTGGCGATCAGGCTGACATCCAGGTTCGGATGCGCGAGCGCGGCTTCGACCGCGTCCTCGTCGTAATGGCCCATCGTGGCCACCACAGCCCAGGTGTCAGTCGCCGGCACCGACAGGGTGGCCAGGCCGGCATGGCTGACGGTCTTGGTGCGAAAGCCCGTGAGCTCGCCCAGCTTGGCCAGCGTCTCCGCCACCGGCGTCTCGCCGAACACGAGCAGCAGTGGCCGTGGCAATCGCGGCTCTATGAAAATGTCGAGCGAACCGCCGCTCGGACATGTGGTGGCCACCATGAGCTCGCCCCGCTTCCGGGTCTGCCGGACCTCCTCGGCGGCCACGATCTTGACCAGCTGCGGCGTGCCCTCGGCCAGCGCGCGCAACGCCTCGCGCCGCACGACGGGCTCGGAGCAGCTCCCTCCGATCCAACCGTGCAAGCGGCCGTCGGCGGTGATGACCGCCTTGTCCCCGGGACGCGCCGAGGTCGGTGGCTCGACTCGCACAACAGTCGCCAGCGCGCAAGGCGTGCCGTCGGCCGCGTACTCACGCACCAGCTCCAGTAGCTCGTCGTCTATTCCGTTACTCCCTTCGAGCGGAGCGCCGCCCAAACCTTGTCCGATGTTACGGGCATGTCGATGTTGGTGATGCCATAAGGCGAAAGCGCGTCGATCACCGCATTGACGTATGCGGCCGGAGAACCGACAGTCGCCGACTCCCCGACCCCCTTCGCACCCAGCGGGTGGTGAGGTGAGGGCGTGACTGTCTCGCCGATCTCGAACTTGGGCGTTTCCATCGATCCGGGAATCAGGTAGTCCATGAAGTTGGAGCCGATGCAGTTGCCATCCGCGTCAAAGGTGATGAGCTCGAGGAAAGCGATGCCGTATCCCTCGGCAAGACCGCCTTGGATCTGACCCTCGACGATCATCGGGTTGATGCGCACGCCACAGTCGTCCACGGCGACCATCCTCTTGACCTTGACCTGCCCGGTCCCCTTGTCGACGTCGACGATCACCGCGTAGGTCCCGAACGGGTAGGTCATGTTCGGCGGGTCGTAATAATGGACGCCTTCGAGCCCTGGTTCCATTCCCTCCGGAAGGTTTGTATACGCAGCGAATGCCGCCTCCTGGATGGTCTTGAACCTCTCCGGGGAGCCCTTGACGAAGAACTTGCCGCGCTCCCACTCGAGGTCTTCTTCGGCAGCTTCCAGCAGGTGAGCGGCCAGCTTGCGGGCCTTCTCTCGGAGCTTCCGGCTCACCATCGCGGTCGCTGCACCCGCCACCGGCGTGCTGCGCGAGGCATAGGTGCCGAGGCCGTACGGGGTGTGGTCGGTGTCGCCCTCCTCGACGATCACGTCCTGGGCGGGGATGCCCAGCTCCTCCGCGACGATCTGGGCGAAGGTGGTCTCGTGTCCCTGGCCCTGCGACTTCACGCCGAGCTTGAGGATCGCCTTGCCCGTCGGGTGGACGCGAAGCTCAGCACTGTCGAACATGCGCAGGCCGAGGATGTCGAAGTCCGCACCGTGCCCGGCGCCAACGACCTCGGTGAAGCTCGCGATCCCGATGCCTGTCACTTCGCCTTTCTTGCGGCGAGCCTCGACGTCCTTCTTGAGGGCGTCATAGCCCAGCCGCTTCATTGCGACATCAAGCGCCTTCGGATAGTCGCCGCTGTCATAGATCCACCCAGTCGCCGACGTGTACGGGAACTGCTCGGGCCGGATGAAGTTCTTGGTGCGGATCTCGGCCTGGTCCATGCCGATCTCGATGGCAGCGTTGGTCACCAATCGCTCGATCAGGTAGCTGGCCTCGGTCACGCGGAACGAGCAGCGGTATGCCACTCCACCCGGAGCCTTGTTCGTGTAGTAGCCGTCGGCCGTCACGTGCGCGGTAGGGATGTCGTACGAGCCGGTGACGATGTGGAACAGCCCCGCCTTGAACTTCGAGGGCTGGGCGTCCGCGAAGAATGCTCCGTTGTCGCTATCGAGGTGCACGCGGAGCGCGAGCATCTTTCCGTTCTCGTCGAGGGCAAGGTCGCCCGTCATGTGATAGTCGCGCGCGAATCCCGTCGAGATCAGGTTCTCGGTACGGTCCTCGATCCACTTGACCGGCCGCCCCAGCAACAGGCTCGCAGCCGTCGCGACCACGTATCCCGGATAGACGGGCACCTTGTTGCCGAAGCCGCCGCCAATGTCTGGCGAGATGATGCGGATCTGCTGCTCGGGTATGCCGGCGACCAGCGCAAACACCGTGCGGATGGCGTGCGGCGCCTGGCTCGTCATGTAGATGGTCGCCTTGCCCGTAACGCCGTTGACGTCGGCGACGCAGCCACACGTCTCGAGCGGAGCGGGGTGGCAGCGCGGGTAGAACGTGTGAAGGCGGACGACCTTGTGGGCCTTGGCAAACGCGGCCGCCGTCCCCGCCTTGTCGCCGGACTCCCAGTGATAGATGTGGTTGTCCTTCTGTCCCTCTTTGTCGTCGCGGATCAGGGCCGACCCGGACTCCTTCGCTTGCTCAGGGCTGGTGATCGCCTGGAGGATCTCGTAGTCGATCTCGATGAGGTCGCGCGCGTCCTCGGCCTGGTACTTCGTCTCGGCGATGACCGCCGCGACCTCTTGACCCTGGAATCGCACCTTGTCAGTCGCCAGGACTGCTTGCGTGTCACCGCTGAGAGTTGGCATCCAGGCCAGCTTGTGCTCGGCCATCAGCTCGCCAGTCACCACAGCGATCACGCCGGGCTTCGCGGATGCCGCTCTTGTGTCGATCGACTTGATCCGCGCGTGTGCGTGTGGGCTGCGCAGGATCGCCATGTGGGTCATGTTTGGAAGCACGACATCGTCGAGATAGCGTCCCTGGCCGCGCAGGAACCTCGCGTCTTCTTTACGCTTGATTGACTCTCCGATCCCGCCGTGCATGTGCATGGTTGAGCTCATTCGGCACCTCCCGCCAACGCACCGTCGGCAACGGGCGCCTTCGCCGCCTCCGAGGTCAGCCTGGCCGCGTGCTGGATCGCTTTGACGATGTTCATGTAGCCGGTGCAGCGGCAGATATTGCCGCTGATCGCCCACCTGATCTGCTCGTCGGTGGGATTGGGGATGCGCGTCAGCAGCTCTTCGCCGAGCAGCATCATCCCCGGGGTGCAGAACCCACACTGGAGGCCGTGCTCCTCGTGGAAACCAACCTGGATCGGCGCCAGCGCGCCTGTTCCCGCGATGCCTTCGATCGTCTTGACCTCACGGCCATCGGCCTGCACGGCGAGAACCGTGCACGCCTTGACCGGCTCGCCACCGACCAACACGGTGCACGCGCCACAGCTGCTCGTGTCGCAGCCGATGTGGGTGCCGGTGAGACCCAGGGTGGTCCTGATGAAATCGACGAGGAGGACGCGGGGCTCGATGTCCCCTGTTCGCTCCTTGCCGTTGACGGTCAATGAAACCTTCACGCCTTCACCTCCCGAGCATGGCCAAGCGCGGTCCTCAGCCCACGCTGCACGTAAATCCGAACCACGTCCTTCTTATATGCAGCGGTGCCGCGAATATCGTCCTTTGGGTGCGCCGCCTCGGCTGCGAGGCGCGCCGCGTCGGCAATGAGCTCGTCGGTTGGCTCGTGCCCGACCAACGCCTTTTCCGCGGCTGTCGCTTTGATGTTCGTCTCGCCAACCGCCGTCAGCCCGATGCCCGCCTTGGCGATCTTGCCGCCGCTGAGCTCCACCTGGACCGCGACCGCCACAGTGGCGAAGTCGCCGACCTTCCGCTCGAGCTTGTTGTACGCGCCGCCCGCCTTACCGGTCGGCAGCGGGATGTGAATCTCGGTCACTATCTCGTCAGCCCGCAGAGCCGTCGTGAACGGCCCCTTGAAGAAATCAGCGGCCTTGGTCACGCGCTCGCCGGCCTGCGAGCGTGCCACGATGTCAGCGTCGAGCGCGAGCATGACCGACCCCCAGTCTCCGGACGGATCCGCGTGACATACGGACCCCGCCATGGTGCCGCGGTTGCGCACAAGCGGATCCGAGATCCAATGGACGGTGTCAACCAGGATTGGGCAAAGCCAGGCCAGGTCGGCGTCGCGCTCGATGTCCACGTGGCGGGCGAGGGCACCGATGTTCAAATGGCCGTTTTGCCGGCGGATGCCGTTGAGGTCAGGAATTCGGGCGATGTCGATCACCAGCGCCGGCTGGGCGAATCGAAGCTTAAGAAGCGGGATGAGGCTTTGGCCTCCAGCCATGATCTTGGCCTCGTCGCCGCGTTGCTTCAGAAGGGCGAGGGCATCGCCAAGTGTGGTCGGAGCGGCATAGTCAAAAGCGGCAGGAAACATTCGCTTACCTCCGAACCCAACGAAACCACCGCCACGATGACCGGTCATCACCCATGAGGGCGAATCTGGTCACCCGTTCGGGTGATTGGTGGCCGGCGGGCCTCTTAAATGAAGCCGGCTTTGCCCGCCAGGATTGCCGCCTCGACCCGGTTTCGCACTCCGAGCTTGCGGAAGATCTCCTGGATGTGGCTCTTGACGGTGTTCTCGCTCAGGTGCACTTCGGCCGCGATCTCGCGGTTGGAGTGGCCGCGGCTGATCAGTCGGAGGATGGCCACCTGCGACTCGCTCAGCTCCGCCTTTCGTGACCGCCCCTGCGGGCGGGTCCGCGCCTGCTGGATGACCTGGCCCGCCACCTGCGGCGCCAGCACCGATTGGCCTCGATAGACCGCTCGAATGCTCTCCTTCAGGCTGAACTGCTCGACATCCTTGACGACGTACCCGCGCGCGCCTGCCTGAATGCATTCCTGGACCAGGTCGGGATCGGTGAAGGTCGTCAGGATCACCACGAAAACGCCGGGATGCGAAACGCCAAGCCGGCGGCATACCTCGACGCCGCTGATGTCGGGTAGGCGCGCGTCCAGCAGCACGATGTCCGGCCGGGTGGCTTCCACGAGGCGGGTCACTGCCGCGCCATAGCCGGTCTGGGCGACCACCTCGATGTCGGGCTCCGGCAAGAGCATCGCCATCAGCCCCTCGCGGACCATCTCGTGGTCGTCGACAAGCATGACCCGGATCACCTGGGCGCTCTCGCGTGCGCCGGCACCCTGGCTCGAATCGCCAGCCCACTCTCCTCACCGTTGTGGACCTCGAAGGCGCCGCCAAGCGCCTCGACCTGGCGACGGCTCTGCTTCAATCCGAAATGGGTGCTGCTCTCCTGGTAGTGCTGGAGCACCTGCTCCGAAGCCCCAACGCCATCGTCCTGAATGACGAGGTCAACGTGCTGATCGGAATAGCGCAGGCTGACCAGCACGCGCTTGGCCCTCGCGTGCCGGGCGACGTTGGCGAGGGCTTCCCGCGTCAGCACGAAAAGCGTATTCGCCGCCTCCATGCTGATTCCGACAGGCGTGCCACTGACGACGAGGTCGGCCTCAATCGTCTCCGATGCACCGGTCTCCCGGACCAGGCGGCGGAGCTCCGAGAGCAGGCCCCCGGCGTCCGACCGGGGCAGCGAGAGGGCGAAGATCGCTTCGCGCACCGCCTCCGAAGTATGGATCGCGAGCTGGCGCATCTCGCCCAGGTCTTCAGCGATCGCTGGCGACACCGGCTCACCCTCCAGGATCGAGTTGACCTTCAGGCCAAGCGTGAAGATGGCCTGCTCGATCCGGTCGTGGAGCTCGGCGGCGATGCGCTCGCGCTCCTGGCGAAGCACCTGCTCGCGCTCTGCCTGGCTCAGATCGCGGTGCAGCTGCTCGAGCTCGTCGATCAGCCGCCGCTGGTCCTCGTACAGGCGTGCGTTCTCGATCGCCACGGCCACCTGGTTGGCGAAGGTGGTGAGCAGCCGTTCCTCGTCGGACGTGTATCCACTCAGTTTGTTCGCCACCCCGACCATGCCGATGACTCGTTCGCCGACCTGGAGGGGTACGCCAAGGAAGGTGCGAACCGGAGGGTGGCCACGAGGCTGGCCGACGCGGTCGGGGTCATGAAGCACGTCGTTGGACAGCTTCGAGTGCTGGTTGGTGATCACCACCCCGAAGACGCTCGGCCGGACCGGGATAAGCCGGAAGTTGTCGTAAAAGTTCGGATCAGACGGTTCGAAGCCCTTGATGGCGGCAACGTCCATCTCCTGGCTCCCGTTGAGCAGGCCGATGAAGCCGAACGCCGACTGGGTGAGGTCGAGACAAAAGCCAAGCGCCCGGTCCAACACCTGCTGCAATTCGTGCAGGCGCGCGATCTCGATCGAGATCGAGTACAGGGACTCCAGCTGCTGGCGAAATGCGTGAGTGGGCGACTGCTGCATCTGCCTTGTCATGCTAGCCCCGGCATGGGCGTCCGCAACTGGCCCGGAGCTACGATTGCCAAGATGGCGACCGAAACCGTCAAGGCGCTCAGCGCGGAGGAGATCTCTGAGCTCTGCCTCCGGCACACGCTGTACGACTGGTCAGCGCAGTCCGCTCTCAAGCCGCTGGCTGTGGCCGGCGCCAAGGGGGTTCATTTCCATACCGTCGACGGCCGGCGCTTCATCGACTTCAACAGCCAGCTGATGTGCGTCAACGCGGGCCACGGCGACCGGCGGATCATCGACGCGATCAAGCGTCAGGCCGACCTTCTCCCCTACATCGGGCCGTTCATGGCGTCCGAGGTCCGGGCACGGCTGGGCCAGAAGCTTGCGGAGCTGCTGCCCGGCGACATCGACAAGGTCCTGTTCACGCTCGGCGGCAATGACGCAAACGAAAACGCCATCAAGATTGCCCGGACCGTCACCGGCCGCTCGAAGATCCTGGCCAGGTACCGCTCGTACCATGGCGCCACCGGGACCGCCATCCAGGCGACAGGCGACCCGCGCCGGTGGCCGAACGAGAGCGCCGTCGGCGTCGTCCACGTGCTCGACCCGTACCACGGTATCCAGCGAGGCATCGACAGCGCTGAGGTTGCGCTCGCGCTGCTCGAGGAGACGATTCTGCTCGAAGGCGCGAACACCATCGCGGCCTTCATCCTCGAGCCGATCCCCGGCACCAACGGGATCCTGATCCCACCCGACGGCTACCTCGAAGGCGTGCGCGAGATCTGCGACCGGCATGCGATCCTGCTCATCGCCGACGAGGTGATGACCGGTTTCGGGCGGACCGGTCGCTGGTTCGGCGTCGACCACTGGGGCGTCGTCCCCGACCTGATCACCCTGGCGAAAGGTTTGACCAGCAGCTACGTTCCGCTCGGCGCGGTGGGTATGCGTCCGAAGGTGGCCGCGTACTTCGACGATCACGTCTTCTATGGCGGACTGACGTACAACAGCCACCCGATCGGATGCGCTGCCGCACTGGGTGCGATCCAGGCCTACGAGGAAGACGACATGGTCGGCAACTCGCAGCGCATGGGTGAGGTGCTGAAGGAGCACCACCGGCGGCTACAGCAGCGCCACCCTTGCGTCGGCGCGGTGCGGTCGATCGGACTGTTCGGAGCCATCGAGCTGGTCAAGGACCGCAAGACGCTGGAGCCGATGGCGCCTTTCAACAGCACCTCGCCCGAGATGGCAGCGATCAGCCAGGCGCTGCTTGACGCGGGAATGCATACGTTCGTGCGCTGGCACACGATCATGACCAACCCGCCGCTGTGCATCACCGAGGCCGAGCTGGACGAGGGCTTCGAGATCCTGGATGGCGTTCTGGAGATCGGCGACCGCGCTGTCGCCGGCTGACCTCGTGAACACTCTGAACGTCGTGCTGCCATTGGCGTCGTCGGTGCTGAGCTTTGCCTTTGCCGCGATGGTCTTCGATCAGTGGTGGCAGCGGCGGAAAGCGTTTCAGCTCGTGTGGGCCGCCGGCCTCCTCTTTTATGGCGTCAGCGCAGGCTGCGAGTTCATCGGCGAGGGTTTCGGCTGGAGTGAGCCGTTGTATCGCACGTGGTACCTCATCGGCGCATTCTTCGTGGCCGCGTATCTGGGAGCGGGCACGATCTACCTCCTCTCCAAGACCCGGTTCGGTTACTTCGCGGGAGCCACGATCCTCATCGGCGGGCTGCTATCTCTGCTGTTCAGCCACGCAGTCGTGAAGGGCGGCAACGCACCCCTGTATCCAGGTTCCGCGACTGCCGGAACCGTCGCCTTTGCGATTGCGGCCATCGGAGGCATCGCGATCATCGCGGCCACCGCCATCCGCCCGCGCCTGGCGGCGCACATCGCGATGGGCGTGCTGGTCGTCGGCTCGATCGCTGTCGCCTACATGGTTTTCACCGCACCGCTGGCCGCGCCAGGTTGGGCTGTCGACCCCGCCACCCATGTTCCAGTCGGAACCGCTTTCCCCGGCTACGTCCGCGTTCTCACCGGCCCCTTCAACATCGCCGGGGCTCTGTGCCTCGTCTTTGGAGCCATCTACTCGGCCTATGTGTACATGCCCAAGCGCAAGGTGCTGCGCGCCAAGGTGAAGACTCCGGTGATCGCTCAGCTCTATGGCGGCGCGGCAGTCGCGGTGAACCTGGTCGCGTCCACGCCGACCGCGGCCAGCGCCCTCGTCAATGGCAAGGTGAACTCGCGTGTGCCCGCCACGATCCTGATCGCGCTCGGCGCATTCATACCGGGATTGACGAGCGGCCTCAACCGCTTTGGGGTGACGTGGTCGTTCTTCCTGGGCGAGTTTCTCGGCGTGCTCCTGATATTCGCCGGCTTCCTGATCAGCGAGGAGGTCTTCCGGAACATCCGGATCGGAGCAACGTTGTGGTCGCGCCGGCCTTCGGACAGGACGTTGGCGGCAGAGAGGGTCGCCCCGGGAAGCTGACCCCATCAGGGTTGGAGCTCAGCTGCGCCATCAGGGTGACGGGATGATGCCAGGGATCACGTACGCCTCGATCATGGCGATCACGCCGACCAGGCTGGTCAGGATGAGGCTGTATCCGATCACCCGGCGGAAGATCGCACCCTCCGACCCCACCCTGTTGACACCGGCTGCGCCCACTGACAGGTTCTGCGGGCTGATCATCTTGCCCATCACACCGCCAGACGAGTTGGTGCCTGCTGTGAGAATCGGGCTTACGTTGCCGAGCTGCTGAGCGGTCTGCGCCTGCAGGGGTCCGAACAACGTGTTCGACGAGGTGTCGCTGCCGGTGAGGAAGACCCCGAGCCAGCCGAGGAAGGCCGCCACGAAGGGGAATACGAAGCCAGTCTTGGAGAGAGCGATCGCCATGCTCGACGTCATGCCCGAGTAGTTCATGATCTGCGCGATCGCGAGGATGAAAGCGATGGTCACGATCGGCAGCGCCAGCTGTCGGAGCGTTCTTCCGTAGACGGCCAGGAAGTTCACCGATGAGCCTCGCAGCCTCATCAAAAGAAATGCGATGAGCACGGCGTAAAGGACGAGCGAGCCGGCCGCGGCCAGGAAGTTCCAGTCGAACGTCAGCGCGTACTCGGTGGATGCCGACGCGATCGGTTTCTCGCGGAAGATCAGCGAGACCGGCTTGCCGCCGGATATCTCGTAAGTTCCGGGCCAGTAGAAGTTCCAGTCGGGAAACTTGATCGCCTGCCGGTCCTTGGTCGGGTCCGGCCCGATCCACGGCTGCGGGCACAGCTTGAAACCTGGAGTTCCACACTTGAGGTCGGCGGTGATGTTGGCCGGGGCGGCCAACGCCGTCTTCGGATCGTTCACCGGGTGGCCGGAGAAAAAGGGCAGGTTGCCCATCTGTCCGACGAGGATGACAACGACGAGGACCACGTACATCCCGTATGCGGCAATCACGCGACTCCGCACGTCGCGCTTGGAGTCGTCGCCAGGAACGGGGATGTCCGCAGCGGCGACCGGTAGGCCCGTTGCGGGGCTGATGCGTACCGGGCTCACCGCTCCCGCGGTCTCATGGGCAAACTGCCAGACGCTCGCCGGCCGCCAGAACCTCAGGAGCAATGCAAGGCAGCCCATCGAGACGAGGGCAGCAACGATGTCGGTCAGCTCGGGGCCGACGAAGTTCGACACCAGGAACTGAACGACGGCAAACGAGATCCCGGTGACGAGAACCGCCGGCAGGATCTCGCGCATTTTTCGCCAGCCCGCGAGGACGACGATCAGATAGCCGGGGATGAGGATTGAGAAGAGTGGCAGCTGGCGCCCGACCATGGCGGAAAGGGCCAATGTCGTCGAGGTCACATCCTTGTGCAGGATCGGGGCGACGAGGCCGCCCAGCGTGACGACCGGGATGCCAATCGAGCCGAAGGCCACCGGCGCCGTGTTGGCGAGGAGTGCGAGGACGGCGGCCGTCACCGGCTCGAAGCCAAGGCTGGCCAGGATCGAGGCGGTGATCGCGACCGGCGCGCCGAAGCCGGCGATCCCTTCGAGCAGCGCACCGAAGCTGAAGGCGATCAGCAGCGCTTGCAGGCGCCGGTCCTCGGTCAGCCGGGTCAGCGAGCGCTTGATGACGTCGAAGTCGCCGCTGGCAACAGTCAGGTTGTGGAAGAAGACCGCGTTGAGGACGATCCAGCTGATCGGCCACAGACCGAACGCCATGCCTTCGGTGGCGGTTCCGACCGTCACGCCAAAAGGCATGCCCCAAACGAGCCAGGCCAGGGCGAACGCAGTCGCCATGGCGCTGACGGCGCAGATCCAGGCCGGGATACGAAGGACCGCGAGCATGATGAAGAGCACGTAGAGGGGAAGGCCGGCGACCAGCGCCGACAGCAGGATGTTGTCGAGCACCGGTTGATAGGCCTGATGAAAAGCCAGCAGAATCCCCATCGGTCCCCCTTAACCAGCCGACGCGTACCCCTACCTGGGAAAATTCAACTCCTGCGCAGGAACTTTTGCAAGTGGGCGCCAGTGCGTGGTTGCCGGTAAGCAGTGCCCTGGGCGAGGAAGGTGGGTCAGGCCGCCGGAGCCGCCACCTGCGCGACGGCGCTGTCGATCGAGGCGACGGACTGCTCGCCGACCATGATTCGAGCCACCCGGCCCGCGTTATCCACCACGACGTTGACGGGAAGCCCGACGTCCACTCCATACGCCGAGGCGATCGAGGCTCCGGGGTCGATCACCGATTGCAGCGTCACGTTGATTCCCGACAGGTACTGGCGCATGCGTTCGTTGTTGGTTTCCCGATAGTTCACGGCGAGCACCGCAAAACCGCTTGCGGCATAACGCTGCTCGAGTGCCTGCAGCGCCGGCAGCTCGTCTTTGCACACCGTGCACCATGTCGCCCAGAAGGTAAGCAGCACAGGGCGTGAAGCGAAGTCCGAAAGGCTGACCTTCTTGCCTTGAAGGTCGAAGGAGGTGAAGTTCGGAGCAGGCGCCCCAACGCTGGCGTGGCCCGGCGCCACCCACACGGCGCTCGAGGACCGGTCACCGAGCACCATCGCCACGCCGATGGCGGTCGCGACCAGGACGACAAGCAGGGGTAACGCCAGCGCCCATGCCGGGACCCGGTGCCCGGGAGGCCGCTGCGCGCCCGATCGTGCGATCGCGTTCACAACGTCACCGCCGCGGCGACCGCCGCGGCGACAAACAGCAGCGCGAGATAGACCAGTGAGTAGTGGAAGAGAGCCATCGCGGAGGCGCCATCGCGCCGCCTGGATGCACGCCCCGCGAGCCACAGAAAGACAGTCCCGAGGGCGATGCACGCCACCGCATACATGGTTCCGAGCCATATGATCGGAATGGCGCTGACGCCAAGCATCAGAAGTGAATAGAAGAGGATCGACAGGCGCGTGCGCCTTTCGCCGGCGACCACGGGGAGCATGGGCACCTTGGCCGCCGAATACTGCCGGCTTAGGAGCAACGCGAGCGCCCAGAAGTGCGGCGGAGTCCAGAAGAAAACGATCGCGAACAGGGCCCACGCGAGCGGACTGAGGGAACCGGTTACGGCCGCCCACCCGACGAGCGGAGGAAAGGCACCCGCGGCGCCGCCGATGACTATGTTCTGCGCGGTAGACCGCTTGAGCCACATCGTGTAGACGAACACGTAGACCAGTCCCCCGGCGAGGGCGAGCACAGCCGCGAGGCGGTTCGCGGAGGCGGCGATCAAGGCGATGCCACCAAGACCGACTGCGATGCCGAACAGGAGGCCTGCCGCTGGGCTTATCCTGCCGGCGGCTATCGGCCGGCGCCGGGTTCGCGGCATCAGCTTGTCGATGTCGCGGTCGAACCAGCAGTTGACGGCACCCGCGCCACCGGCCGCCATGGCGCCGCCGATCAGCGAGCCGAAGAGAACTCCCGGCGAAGGCCACCCGCGCGCCGCGACGATCATCGAGCTGAGCTCGGTGACCACGAGCAGCAGGATGATCCTGGGCTTGAGCAGTGCGATGTAATCGCGCGCGATCTGGAACCAAGACGCGAGCTCAGGGCGAGGGGTCGCGACGGCGCCGGATTTGACAGGGGCCTCAACCGCCATGGGCTTGCCCCTTTTCTACGCCCACGAGCTTCGCACGTGAGTCTTCCTCAGCCAGCCACTGGAACAGGAAAACGATCAACGCGATCGAGTACGTGATCGCACCTGGCACCCACATCATTCCGCCGCCGAGCTGTTGATCGGTCAGGGCGGGGATGCCTCCAGGCCGCGACGGCAGCAACGCATATGAATAGAAGGGGACTGTCGCAAACGAAAGGACCGCGGCGAGGCCCCACGACTGAACCATCGCGAGAAAAACGTAGCCTGCCCGGGCCAGCGTGCCCAGGGGCGCGCGGAAGGGTCGCTGGTCGATGAGATGCGCCCAGAACGCAATCCCGAGCACAAGAAAGAGCGAATGCTCGAGATGGTGAACGAGGTGGTTGCTCAACGTCAGGTCGTACAGGGGAGGCAGGTGCCACAACCACAGGTTGGCAGCTGCCAGAACCCATATCACTGATGGCCGCGACACCTGGTGATATGCGGCGCGCAGCCAGCTCAATCGAGGGTTCAGGAACACCGGTCGCGCGACCGACCGGCGAAGCCGGAGCGGCAGCGCACGCCACAGACGCGTCCAGGGCGAGGCGAGAGCCAGCAGCGGGGCGGCGACGACCATCAGCAGAAGGTGCTGGACCATGTGCACCCAGAAGAGCTGCCGGGCCAGCACCTCGATCGGGCTCTGGAGGGCGATGAGGATCGACAGGAGACCCAGCCAGAACGCGGCCTCCCGCGACCGGCCCGTGGATTCATTACGGTGCCGGCGCGACAAACCCACGCCGCCGATCCAATAAAGAACCGCTGCGAGCTCGACGCCGACCAGAACGACCGGCTCGAACGGCCAATCGAAGAGCACCCCTAGACCCGGGGGCATCTCAGGGGAGGAAAAACAGGACTAGATAGACGATCAGGCTGATGGCGGCGAGAAAGATCATGAAATTGCTGAACTCGACAACCGACGCGGGCCGGGCAACCGCGTCGCCTGTGGGACTGGTCTGGTGGATGAGGGTGCCCACCCAGAGCAGGGCACCGACGATCTGGACCAGAAGCGCACCCTTGAGGCCGACGAAGACGCTCGGGTATGCGCCGCCGAGCTGGGGGTCGAAACCCAGGTGCTTGAACTCGTAGACCTGGAACCCAACTGCCACGACGCCGATGACCAAGGCGGCCCAAAACAGCAGGCGCGACCTCGTGTGGGTCGTGGCCACCGAGCGCGCACCGAGGACGACCAGACCGGCGCAGACCACCAGCAGGACGACGATGATTCCCCCGATGTACCGCCTGGGGTGAATGTCGCCCTTAGGCATCCAATCGTGGTTGTTGTTCAGCGCCTTGAGGTAGAAGAACGCAAACAGGAACGCCACGAAGAACATGGCGTCGGCGCCCATGAAGATCCGCATTCCGACACGCGTGACCCTAGCGTCGACTTCCGGCGCCCACTCCGGGGCCGAGACCACCAGGTTCGGCAGGCCGCGCGAATGCGGAGCGTGCTGGCTCATGAGGGCGCCGGCTCCACGCCGAGGCCGCCCATCCTGCCGGCATCACCGCGGTCCGGCGGACCGCCAAGGTCGGCCACCGGCTTGGCGGATGGGTTGCCGTAGTCATAAGGGCCGCTGGTGAAGACGGGGATCGTCCGGAAGTTGCGGCGGCCGAGCGGGGTTGGCAGCAGCCATTCGATCGAACGAGCCTGCCACGGGTTCGCCGGCGCCACCTTGAAGGTGAAGAACCACGACCAGATGATGTTGACTGCGAACAGCAGCATTGAGGCGAAGAGCAGGTAGGCCCAGAACGACACCCAGTCGTTGAGGCCCTGCAGCGAAACCGCATAGGTGGATACACGCCTCGGCATGTCGAGAAGCCCGGCCGCGAAGAGAGGCATGAACGCCAGGTTGAAGGCGATCATCATCCACCAAAAATGGATTTTTCCAAGTGTCTGGTTGAGCATGCGGCCGGTCATTTTTGGAAACCAGTAATAGGTCGCCGCAATGATGGCGAAGATCTCGCCGCCGACGATGGTGTAGTGAAAGTGCGCCATCGAGAAGTAGCTGCCGTGGAGCGTCACGTCGCTAGGAACGTCAGACAGGAACACTCCTGAGAGACCGCCGACCAGGAAGTTGAAGAGGAATCCCAGACAGAACAGCATCGGAACCGTCATCGAGATGCGCGCCTGCCACAGTGTCCCGAAGGCGACGAGGAAAACAATGCCTGTCGGGATCGAGATCATCTCCGTCGAGAGCATGAAGAAGGGCCGCAGCGCCGGCGCGATGCCGCTCAAGAACAGGTGATGCTGCCAGACAAACCAGCTGAGGAGCGTCACGCCAAGCAGGCCGACCACCGCCGTCCGATATCCCCACAGCGGCTTGCGCGCGAAGTGAGGCAGCAGCTCCAGCACGATGCCGAACGCAGGCAGGATGAAGATGTAGACCTCAGGGTGGCCGAAGAACCAGAACAGGTTCTCCCACAGGTATGGGCTTCCGCCGCCCGACGAGATGAAGAACGTCGTGTTGATCGTACGGTCCAGTGCCTGCATCGAAAGCGCCGCCGCCAGGATGGGCGCCGCGAACGTGCCGAGGATGGAGGCTGAGAAAACGCCCCACACGAATATCGGCAGCCGGGTCCAGGTCATCCCGGGGGCCCGAAGGCACATGATGGTTGTAAGCATGTTGACGCCGGACACGACCAGCGCCAGGCCGATCAACGTGAAGCCGACGATGTAGCTGTCGAAGCCCTTGTCCGCCTGCTCCGCGAGCGGTGTGTATCCGGTCCAGCCGGTCTGGAAGCCGCCAAAGACCGGCGCGGCGAGGAGGATTACGATCGCCGGAGGCACGAGCCAGAAGGACAAAGCCTCGAGCCGCGGAAACGCCATCCGATTGGTCCCGATCATGTACGGCACGAAGAAGTTGCCGAAGGGCCCGACGATGGCCGCGCTCGCGACGAATACCATCATCACGCTGTGCATGCTGACGAGGGTCAGGTACTTGTCAGGCGGGACGATGGGAGGGTCAGGAACGAGGAGGCTCGTGCGGATCAACATGGCGCCGATGCCGCCGAACAGCATCGCAATGAGCATCGCGACGAGGTACTGGACGCCGATCACCTTGTGGTCGAGGCTGAGGTTCACGTAGCGCCAGGGACCCGCGTGATCGTCACCGGATGGTTGCGGCGTAACGCGCCAGCCGAACAGGCGGGCGAGGGGGTAGTTCGCGAAGCCGATGCCGACCAGGAACATGATCGATGCGAACGTGTAGCCCAGCAGGACTCCCGTGTTCAGAGCGTCGTTGAGAGCGAAGCTGTTGCCGAGCTGGACGCCGGCCCAGTAGCCGAGGACGGCAAGCACGATTCCCGTGAGGAGGTTGGTCGGGAGGACGAGCCGCCGCTCGCTGGCCTGGATGATCGGCGGCCCGCCCTCGACGAGATCAGCAGTCGCCATCTCTAGGCCCCCTTGACCGCCGGGCTCGGGAAGTAGATCGGGGCGTACGGCGGCAGCTTCAGGCCGGTGTTGTCCTTCTGCACCTGGGCGATCCACACCGCAAAGGCGTCCTGCGTCAGCACCCCGCCGTTGCTGTCAGCCATGTGCCCATGCCAGAGGCCGCACAGCTCCGCGCACCTCACCGTGAACGAGCCCGTATGCAGGGTGGTGACGTACGAGATGTTGTCGGCGCCGGGGTTGGCGTCGGCTTTGACCCCGAGCTGGTAGGCCCAGAAAGAATGGAGCACGTCCGTCGAGGTGACGTGAAACTCGATGTTCGCGTCGACAGGCAGCATGAGGTGAGTGGACTCGACTCCGCCGAAGTCCGGGTATCGATAGGTGAACCACCACTGCTGGCCGATCACCTGGACCTGCATCGGATGGCCTGCTGCCGTCCCCACGGTGGCCAGGATCGGCTGGCTCGAGGCAGCGAAGGTCGTCTCGCCGGCGGTGTTGGCCAGCTCGTCAATCCCGATGATGGCGAGGATGAGCACGACCACAGCCGTGACCGCGACCCACGCGACCTGAATGCGGAAGTTGCCGTAGCTGGGCGGTCCGTCCTCCAGCACCGTCCCCTTCTGCCGAAAGGCGAACGCGGCATAGACGACGAAGAGAACGACCCCGACGAAGACCGGAATCGAAATGATCGTCATAAGCTGCAGGAGCCACGTCTGGTCGCCTGACTGATGAGACTGGTCGCCCGGCGGCAGGTGAACCTGCATGGCGATCAAGATGCCGATGACCGTCAGCACCGCCCAGGCGACCAGGAGACGCAGGACGTGGGTGCGGTCGGTCCGCCTCGCAGGTTTACTCGAAGCGTTACTGGACAACGAGAAGGCCGTGCATATAGCCGAAGGTCGACATTGCGTTCCCGTTTCCGTAGATGCTGCCGGCCCCGCAAGGCACGAAGCACTGCCAGCGGAACACCCCTGCCTTTCCGGTTTTGAAAGAGAAGGTGATCTCGTTGTGGCTCCCGGCCGGCGCAGCGTCCGCGATGCCCTGCAGCGGAACGAATACGCCGAGGTCGGGGATGGCAAAGCTGTGCGCGAGAGTGCTGGCGTCGATCGAGGAAAAGTCGCCGACCTGCGCAGCTCCGGTGTCATCGAAGTAGCTCATGTGGAACGTCCCGCCGACGATCCCTTGAGCTTTTGCCCAGTAAGGATTGCGAAGGCCCGAGGCGCCGTCCTCCTGGTCGATCGAGATGGTCACCACCGAGTCGGCGGGCACCGTGAGGATCGTGGTCGGCAGGTAGCTGACCCAGTCGGGATGTGGATCGCCGGGCCGAGGGAATGCGACAGCGTCCTGGACCGCGGCGACGGTCTCGAGATGGATCGTCACGCCATTTCCAACACCCGCCGGGTGCGCGGTCAGCGTCGGTGGAAAGTGGAACACGAAGCTGACCAAGAAGCCGGTGAGCAGCGCCAGCAGCACCGCCAATGCCAGCACCACGACCGCGACGCGTCCGCCGAGTCTAGGCGTGCGCTCGACTACCACTTCGGCGGGAACATATCAGCCTGGCGAATGCTTGTAAATGGGCAAAATTTTGCGCACGTGCTCGAATTTGCTCGAACGTCGAAGCGGCGTAGGCTCAGCTCTTTGCCAGGAGCCGGATGTCGTTTTCCAACCAGGTCTGATCGGGCACGTCGGCGAACTCGACGCGCTCGTTTCCACGCCGGTCGAGCAGGTAGATCACCGAGCTGTGGGCGAGGTCGCCGGCGCCCGGCTGCACCGTGATCCCATAGTCCCTCCACACCCCGGACAGCTGTGATTTCGTGCCGTTGAGCCAGGCGTAAGGCTGCCTCAGGCCATGGGCGTCGGCGAAGGTGGCGATCGCTGCGGGCGTGTCCACCTCGGGCCGGACGCTGACGACGACGAGTGTGAGCGGAACCCCGGCGCCGAGATCCGCCTGGACGCTGCCGAGCAGACTCGCCTGCAGCCTGCAGAGCGATAGGCACTGCGTATCGAGGAATGTCAGCGCGACGACTCGTCCCTGCAGCTGGGACAGGGACACGACGGCACCCCTCTGGTCCTGCAAGCTGAAAGGCGGCGCGGGCACCGGAGGGCTGAGGACGACATCCCCGACCAGGCTGGGCGACGCGGGGCGCTCGAGCAGCTTGGGAGCGACAAACCCGGCGGCCACCCCGATGACGGCGGCCAGGGCCACCAGCCAGACAGCCAGGTAGATCCGCCATTGACGTTCCGTCAGGCGCAGCGTCCGCACGTTCCCGTCGGAACATACGCCCACCACGGCTCGGTTTGCCCGTTTCTGTAACCCGGCGCGGTAGTGCAAGTCAATTCCAATGGGAGTACGCATCAGCCCGGCTCGAATCGACCGTGAGCTCGCTCGCCGTGGTTGGAGCGCCACCGACCTTGCGAAGGCATCCGGGTGCAGCCCTTCAACCATCTCGGGAGCGCGGCGTGGCAGACAGGTCACCAACGACACCCTGAGCAAGATCGCCGGCGCTCTTCTCAACGCACCTGTCGTCCCCGGCGTCGACGTCCTGCTAGAACCGGAAGATGGTCCGCTGGTCGAAGTACATAAGAACGGGCACCAGCACCCGGGACTCGTAATCTGACCCGGGAGCGCTCAGCCCTCGCGTAACGTGCGTGAGAGGTCGGCGCGGCGAAGGCTGATCAGAACCGCAGCACCTCCGGCGCCGACGCCCGCAAGAATCGCCAGCACCAGCTCCCCGAAGAAGACCCACGGCAACGCGAGCGTGTCCGGCGCGGGATCGAAGATGTGCGTGAGGATGGTGACCAGCATCACCGCCAACGCGGTCCCCAAAAGGACGGCGAGGATGCAGGCGGTAAGCGCCACCACCACTGTCTCGCTCCACAGAAACGCGGCGACCATCTGCAAGCGC
>DASXNH010000123.1:0-4529 GCA_036495195.1 Candidatus Dormiibacterota bacterium | reverse complement strand
AGCCAAAGGGTCAATGGGTTCGGTCGCTCTCCGCGTCGACCTGATGGGTAGTAAGTGATGTCATGCCGGCGCACATTCAGTGTCGGAAAGAACTCCGCGACCTGACTGTGAAAGTCCTCGAGGATTGCTGGGTCGGTATTGGTAAATCCTGGCGTGCTTCCCGTCAAGCTGCCTTCGGCGATGAAATACGCCAGCAGTCGTACTTTACCGAGGGGCATTGAAGAGCCCGAGCCAAAGCATCGCAAGAACCTAGGGACCGCAATCCGTTCGCCAACTTTGATGTCGTGTAGCGGCTGCCAGCCCTTGACGGTCAGGAACGGATGGTGGCCGGTGACCTCGACAGCGCGACCGGTTCGAGTCGTCACTCGAAAGCAAGGCTTTATTCCACTGTCGACCCACGCGTGAACGTCACTCGGGGAGACTGATCCGTCCCAGGCGAAACCATGCACTGTCGGCATGCGTCGCCTGATTGCTTCCTCGATGGTGAGGCGTTCACCCGTAGCCGGATCGACTACGAGGCTGTCGAATTTTATGCACTTTCCCATCGAGGGTCGCCCCGCCACGATGATCAGGTCTGAGTCCTTGAACCCTCCCGTCATGCGGTCCAGGTCGTGGAATCCCGACGGGACACCGATGACTCCCTGGCCGCTCTCCATCTGCAGCGAGATCCGCTCCATCGCGGGCCCCAGCAGGTCGTACAGCCGCGCCAGCTCGCGCTGGTCCCGATCGTCCGCGACGCCGAACACCAGCGACTGCGCCTGGTTGATCGCCTCCTCCGCCTCCACCCCATCGTCGTAGCCGAACCCCGCGATGTTCGATCCCGCCGAGATCAGGCGCCGCTTGTACGCCTTCTCCTTGACGATGCGGCCGTAGTACTCGATGTTGGCCGCAGTGGGCACCGCGCTCTGCATCGAGGCGAGCTGCGTACGGCCCCCGATGCGGTCGAGCATTCCCATCGTCTGCAGCTGCGCGGCGAGGGTGACGTTGTCGATCGGCTCACCCGCCGCGAACAGGTCGAGGGCGGCCCTGTAGACCTGACCGTTGTTCTCGCGATAGAAGTCCTCGGGGTGCAGGAACTGCAGGACCTTGGCGACCGACAACGGGTCGAGCAGGATGGATCCAAGCACGGATAGCTCAGCGTCCTGGTCGTGAGGTGGCACCCTCCCCGGTGAGAGAGGGATCATCTGCATGAGGTCGACTTACCTCAGCGGTCCTGGGTGACGATCACATTGACGTGGGCATCCACGTCGCGGTGCAGCTTCAACGAAACCTGGTGCTCACCCAGGGTCTTGATCGGCTCCTTCAGATCGATCTTGTGGCGATCGATCTCCACCCTGTGCTGTGCCTTGAGCGCCGCGGCAATGTCCTGATTGGTGATGGAGCCAAACGCCTTGTCCTCGGCCCCCATCTTCAGCCGAACCACCACCGTCTTGTTGTTGATGTCGTCGGCCAGCGCCTGCGCCTCGACCCGATCTTTCGTCTCGCGCTTGGTCGCGGCGTCCTTCAGCCGCTTCGCCTCCGCCTCAAAACCCCGGTTCGCCGGTACCGCCAGCTGGCGCGGAAAAAGGAAGTTGCGCCCGTACCCGTCGGTGACCTCCTTCACGTCCCCCGCGCTGCCGACATTCGGGATGTCCTTGGTGAGCATCACCCGCAATTTCGTCTAGCCCTCCGATACCGATTGATATGGATCCCGCCGCCAGACACGCCTTCGAATCCTGTCGAAGAGCCGCCCGCTCCCCTCGCGCGCCGCGCTGAACGCCTCGCGGAAGTCGCGGTCGAATGTGCTCTCGCCCGCCTCCAGCGCTGCCTCGTGCTCCCGCCTGACGTCTTCAGGGCACGCCGCGATGAAAGTGCTGACCGCCAGTACCGCAAGGGCCAGCATGTCGAGCTCGCCCATCAGGGGCACCCACGCCGGGAGATCGATGGGGCTGACGATCAGCACGAGGGCGCCGAGCAATACCGCCTTCGGTGCGGCCGGCACCCGCTCGTCGCGAAGCAGGCAGTAGGCAAGCTTGCCATGCCTGGGCACGTCAACCAGGAGCTGCTTGGCACGCGAAAGTATCGGTGGCATGAGGGCCGGAAAAGCCTAACCCCTTTCGGGCCCCGAAGTCAGCCTACTTAACTTAGCCTTGCCGCTATGGCAGCGGTGGCCGGCCCGGTGGGTGCCAGCAAGGAACTGAGCTTCCCGCGGTTGCTGGCCATCAATGTATTCAAGTTCGGCGGCGACGGCGTCCATTGGACACCGCTGAACACGATCATCCTTCAGGTCCTGGCGGTGGCGGTGGCGGGCAGCACCGCAAAAGGCACTCTCGTGGTCTCCCAGGCCAGCTCCGCGGGCGCCGTTTTCGCAGTCGTCATCCCAGTGCTGGTCGGCTATCTGAGCGACCGAACGTCAACCAGATTCGGCCGTCGCCGCCCCTGGATCGCCATCGGCACGATCATCAACCTGTTCGGCCTGGGTCTCCTCGCGGGCGCAGGGTCGGTCCCTGCCTTGATCGCCGCCTATCTCGTCGTCCAGATCAGCAACAACGGTGCGTTCGCAGCCTACAGCGCCGTGATCCCGGACGTGGTCCCTGTGCACCAGAATGGCCGCGCCTCGGGACTGCTGAACGCAATGCAACAGCTGGGCACCGTGGTCGGGCTGTTTGCGCTCACCATCCTTTTGAGCCCCGACCATCTCGGCAGCACGCACGCCGGGGCAGTCGCCGGCCTGTGGGTGGTCGGCATCTTCACCGCCGGCTCGGTCGTGATCACCCTGGCGGCGATACCCGAAGCGCCCCTCCAGCGAGTGCGCTCCGCGATGAGCCGCAGGATCCCACCCAGGTTTGCGGTCGGAGCCACCGCTTTCGTGCTCGCCATTGTTGCCCTCGAGTTTGTGCTGCTGAGCCCTTTCTCGTTCTGGTGGCTCGCCGCCGCGGGAGTGGGGATCGTCGCGGTGGCAATCGCGGTCTACGCCTCAACTGGAATTCCGGAGGTTCGCGAAACGCTCGCGCCGTTGAGGGATCGCGATTTCTTCTGGGTCCTGGCGACGCGGTTCTTCAACACGTTTGGCATCTGGACGATAGCGCCCTACATTGCCTTCTTCTTCAAGGACGTCGTCCACCGGCAGGACTACGCCTTCGACAGCTCGTTGTGGCTGCTCGCCGTTATCGGGGGCGGCGTCATCCCGGCTGTTGTCGGGGGTTACCTGTCAGACCGACTTGGCGGCCGGCGCAAGGTCTTTGTATACATATCCAGCGGTTTGCAGGCCGCGGTATCGGCGGTCCTGCTCTTCAGTTTGGTGACCGATCTCACCGTCCTTTACCTGCTTGGCGTCCTTTTCGGGCTGGGCTTCGGAGCCTACCAGGCAGTGGACTGGGCCCTTGCGTGCGATGTGCTGCCCGATCGCGAGCATGCCGCCGCCAAAGACATGGCATTGTTCCACGTCTCGTTCACCCTGCCGCAGGTCTTCGCACCGGCCCTGGCCGGTCAGCTCCTGTACAACCTCAACCAGTCGCAGGGCAACAACTTCGGTTACCGCGTGGTGTTCGCCACTGCCGCGGTGTGGTTCATGATGAGCCTTGTCTTCGTTCGCATGATCAAGGGTGTGCGCTGATCAGCGCCAGCCTGTCTCGTCGCACTGCAACGAGCGCGGCGATCCAGATCGCTGTGATGCCGACGACGCCGAACTCCGCCATCAGCCGCAGCACCACCATGTTCGGGTTGCCCGACACGAGCACCCGCTGAAACCAGCTGTGGCCTGGTCCAATCAAAATCCAGCCCGAAGCGACCAGACCCAGCACCATCCAGTCGCGCCGTCGCACCGCCCACGCGGTGAGCACGAGCATCGGCAGCAGCAGCAAGACCAGGTGCGTTCCCCATGAGTAGCTCGCCACCAGCGGACCGACGGCCACCACCGCCGCGGCTTCAAGCGCGCGTCCCGTTGGCCTGACGCGCGGAGTACGTAGAACCCAGAACGTGATCGCCAGCGCGACCAGCGCTATCACGGTGGTGATGACCCGCGCCGCCGGACTCGTGTCACGCACGGCCCCGAGAAAGGTTCCCGGATCGAGCATGCGCGCGACAGTGCCGCCCGGCGAGTGATTCTCAAACAGACCGGTTCCACCTGCGAGCACGGGAGCCACCTTGAAGAGGTATTCGGGCAGGTACTGCGGCACCGCCAGCAGCCACATCACCGCGCCCGCGACCATGGCCGCCACCACCATCCTCCATCGCCTTCCCCACAGCATCAGCAGGCCAAGCGGCGCTTGCAGAAGCTTGATGGCGACCGCGATTCCAAGTGCCGCCCCGCCCCACCAACGATCTCCCGCCGTCCACGCGATGAGCCACACCCCGCTCAGAGCCAGCAAGACGAGGTTCACCTGGCCCTCGTCGAAGTTGCCGACGACGGGCTCGAAGCCGATCACGATGAGGATCAGGAGCAGCGCCAGCTGCCAGTCTTTGACTCCGATGGCGCGCATCGTGGTCCACAAAAACACGATCACAGCGACCTGCAGGACGCCGATCACTATCGCGAGCTGCACGTGAGG
>DASXNH010000122.1:0-2425 GCA_036495195.1 Candidatus Dormiibacterota bacterium | reverse complement strand
AGCACGCGGGCCACCTCGGCCGGCGCGATGGCGTTGCAGACGAACTTCACCGGATCGGCGTCGTAGGGGACGATGTCGATCTTCTCGCCGCGCAGCTCCTGGACGACCGCCTGGACGCGCGACCCCTTCATGCCGACACAGGCGCCGACCGGATCGACGTCGCGATCGCGCGAGTGGACGGCGATCTTCGAGCGAGCGCCGGCCTCGCGGGCCGAGGCCTCGATGCGCACGATCTTCTCGTAGATCTCGGGGACCTCCATCTCGAACAGCTTCTCCAGCAGCCCCTTGTGGGTGCGCGACAGGATGATCTGCGGTCCGCGCGCCGCCTTGTCGATCTCGACCACGTAGGCGACGATCCGGTCGCCGGCCCGGTACGACTCGCGCGGCACCTGGTCGCGCACCGGGAGCACCGCCTCGGCGCCGCCCAGGTCGACGATGATGTTGCCGCGCTCGAAGCGGCGGACGATGCCGGAAATGAGCTCGCCCTTGCGCTCCTTGTACTGGTTGAAGACGTTCTCGCGCTCCGCCTCACGGACGCGCTGCAGGATGACCTGCTTGGCGGTCTGGGCGGCGATGCGGCCGAACCCCTTCCAGGCGCGGTTCAGCTTGAGGAGCTCACCGTACTTGGCGTCCTGCTCCTCGGCTTTGACCTGATCCTTCTCGTCGTAGAAGATCTGAAACAGGAGCTCGTCGCCCGGGTCGGCCTTGAGACCGAAGCGCTGGGCGTCGGAGAGAAGCACCTCTTTGCCTTCGTTGCCGGGAGTGAACGCCTCGACGATGACGATGATCTGGAACAGATCGACGCGGCCGATCTCCTCGTTGAACTTGGCCTCCATCTCGCGCTGCATGCCGAAGGCGCGTTTGGCCGCCGTCAGGATCGCCTGCTCGAGGGTCTCGACCAGCACGGTGCGGTCGATGTTCTTGTCTTTGGAGACCTGGTCGAGGACCAGGCCGAGGGCGGCACCTTCGTTCATGAGGCACTCCGATTATTGGATGAGGGGACCTTCGAAGAGCGCTTTGAAGCGAGCTTCGAAGGGACCTCGCGCCCCCCGAGGACGGCCTTCTTGTTGGGCTTGGCGTCGCCAGGGGTCCGTGAGTCGGATCCTGGCTGCGCTTCACCCGCACGAGCGAACTCCCGATCCCAATCGGGGATGAGGTTCGCGCGCACGATGTCGTCGATGGGGAGCTCGTAAGACCGGCCATCACAAGCGATCTCCACGCGGCCGTCCTTGGCCGCCTGGATGGTCCCGGAAAAGTTGCGCCGCCCCTCGACCCCCGCCTCGAGCCGCACGCGTGCGCTCTCCCCCACAAACCGCGCAAAATCCCGCTCTCGCCGCAGGGGCCGATCAAGCCCGGGCGAGCTCACTTCCAACAAGTACGTGTGTGAAATGTTATCAGCCACGTCGAGCGCCGCCGACACGTCGCGACTGACGCGCTCGCAATCGTCGACACCGATGAGCGCCTGGTCGAGCGTCTGACCTTGCTCGGACCCAGCTGGCCGATCGATGAAAAGACGCAGCACCGCACCCCGTTGCTCACGCGCAAACTGGACTTCGATCAGATCGAAGCCTGCGTCGCGAACGTAGGGTTCAGCGAGCGTCCACAAGTCTTGGAGGTCCTTTCGCATGATGTTTGGAAACAAAAATGTGTCGGGCAATAAAAAGGGCGGGCACGCGGCCCACCCTTTTACGGAGGCAACGTAATCTTTCGAGGCCGCGTTTTATAACATGGTGATCTGCAGTCCGCAAGACAGCCGCGCTCGGGCTAAACCTCAGGATCTTCGAGTGTTTTTGCGGGTGTTTTTGTCGTTGGCGCGGTCGCGCCGGGGGTCGTTTGGTCGGGGTTTGGTCCCGGTTGCGCGCCGGCGTGGTAGCTTCCTCTCACATGTCGGAGCTGGTCGTCGGCGCGGTTCAGATGACCTCGACCGAGGACGTGGAGGGCAACCTCGAGCGTGCGCGTGAGCTGGTCCGTCAGGCCGCCACCTTCGGTGCGCTCCTGGTCGGCCTACCCGAGAACTTCGCCTACCTGGGCAACGACCGCGACCATCGCCTGGCGATCGCCGAGACCCTGCCCCATCCAGGAACCGACGGGACCGGCCCGACCGGTCCGATTTTGGGCGCAATGCAGGAGCTGGCCCGCGCGACCGGAACCTGGCTCTTGCTGGGGGGCTTTCCCGAACGGGGTGCGGGCAACAAGATCCGCAACAGCGCGGTGCTGCTCGACCCCTCGGGGGCGGTGGTCTCCGTTTATCGGAAGATTCACCTCTTTGACGTCGACGTTCCGGGCGGCAGAAGCTATCGGGAATCGGAGGCGATCGAACCGGGTGGCTCGCCGGTGGTGGCCGAGACCCCCTGGGGCGGCTTGGGGCTCAGCACCGACCGCAGCCCGAGCTCGCGCATGAACCTGAGGTGCTCTTCGTTGCGGG
>DASXNH010000121.1:0-1557 GCA_036495195.1 Candidatus Dormiibacterota bacterium | reverse complement strand
CTGCGAAGGACGATGCGCGAGCCAGCGGCGCTCCTAGAGCCCGGATTGGGACCATTCGCCGGTGAACCGGCTCACCGACAGAGCGACTGGCGACCCATTGACATCACTTGGTACCGGCGAGCATCTCCACAGCTGTGTGGTGTCCCTCACCCTCTAGTTAGCCTGCGAGGTAGTCGAGCAGGTAGAAAGGGAGAGCCATGGCGAGCCGCCGCCGACAACGCTACGGATGAATCACAAGTGGGTCGCCGAACGGCGGCCCTGTTTCTCAGCACCGACACGTCTGGGACTTGTGCATGTTTCAAGCGCCTGAGGCATCGCGCCAAATGACTGCAGCGGGACGGTCGCAGTCTCGAGCGCGGACAAGCGTGCAAGTTCCACCCGTGACCTGATGTCGAGCTTGCGAAAGGTCTGGCGAAGGTGGAAGTCAACCGTGTGGCGCGACAGGCAGAGGCGGTCAGCCGCCTGCGCGTTGGTCAGTCCCTCCGCGACGGCGAGCGCAACTCGTCGTTCGGCCTCGGTAAGGCTGGCCCATCCTGATACCGGTCGCATCCGCGCGCGTCCTGAACGCTCACGACGGTTTAGCGCTCGTAACCGCCGGCGGATCCGTGCGGAGTCGCTCGACGCAGCGGTTCTCGTGTAGCCATTCAGCGCTCGCTCGAGCGCTGAATGGACGAGGTGGACCGCGCGCCCCTGAGAGCTGAGAGCCAGGGCGGCGTCTTCGGCAGCGGATGCGGCCAGCCAGGGACGCCGGTGCTGCGTCGCGACGTCGAGCAACAGGTCGGGGTCGTCTTGCATGAGTCCATCCGCATGACGTGACGCCCCGGCCAGCGCGGGGACGCCCGGGTTCTGAAAGGCGAGGTCCTGCAAGGTCATGGCCACCGTTGTCGCTTGCCAGCGCTCTCCTGCGTTCAGCGCGGTGCGAACCCACCAGGGGCCGGCCAGAGGATTCTCCAACAGCAGCTGGAATGTGTCCGGGCGACGGTCCGCGCGCAGGGCGTCGAGGGCCCGTCCGCCGCCCTGCTGCGCCTCAACCAGCCCCGTTTCCACCCAAACGATCTCTGAGACCGACCGACTCGATCCGCCGAGGCTTGCCTCAGCGCGACAGCGCGAAACGAGATGCGCCGCCTCGTTGAGATCCCCACGCCGCAGTGCCGCAAGAGCGAGGGTGGCCCACAAGGAGGCGACGCACGCGCTGATCCCGAGCGACTCGGCGAGGTCCGCGGCCGCCGAGGCGACGGCGACCGCTGCCTCGGCCTGGCCAGCGGCCATGAGGAACCGGCACCGCAAGGCGGCCAGGGCGGGGACCCATGCGGCACCGGCATCCCCATGGAGTGACTCGAGGGATTCCAAGAGGGATTCGACCTCTTCGAATTCGTCGAGCGAGATGAGTATGTCGGCCAGATCGACCCTCGGATCTGGCAATTCGCCGCCGTAAAGGGATCGGCTGGCGCGTCCGACGGCTGCTCGCACGAGGGAGAGGGACTCGGGCACCCGTCCGTGCTCCCACGACAGCAGACCCATCGCCAGCAACGCCCCGGTCAGAGCCGCCCCGCCGCC
>DASXNH010000120.1:0-5473 GCA_036495195.1 Candidatus Dormiibacterota bacterium | reverse complement strand
GCGCAGGTCCTGCGCGTGATCATGTCCGAGCTGACCCGCCTCTCCTCTCATCTCGTGTGGATGGGCACCAGCGGCCTCGAGCTGGGCGCGATGTCGATGCTCATGTACTGCTTCCGCGAGCGCGACACGATCCTCGACATGAACGAGGAGATCTCCGGCTTCCGGATGCACACCTCTTACATCCGGCCGGGCGGCGTGTTCGCCGACGCGACTCCGCGCTTCCTCGAGATGCTCGACAAGTTCATCGGCACGATGCCCGGGCATGTCGACGAGTACGAGAACCTGCTGACGATGAACCCGATCTGGCGCTCGCGCACCATCGGGATCGGCCGCCTGTCGCCCGATGACGCGAAGCTGCTGGGGGCGAGCGGACCGATGATCCGCGGTTCGGGCGTCGCGTGGGACCTTCGCAGGACGATGCCTTACTCGGGCTATGAGACCTATGACTTCGAGGTCGCGACGTCGAACGATTGCGACTGCTACGGCCGCTACCTCGTGCGGATCAAGGAGATGCGCGAGTCGGTGAAGATCCTCCGCCAGGCGCTGGATCGGCTGCCCGACGGACCGGTGAACGTCGACGAGCGCAAGATGCTGCCGCCACCGCGCGAGGAGCTCGAAACCTCGATGGAGGCGGTGATTCATCACTTCAAGCTGTTCACCGAGGGTTACTCGGTTCCAGCGGGCGACGCCTATGTCGCGGTGGAATCGGGGCGCGGCGAGAACGGGTGCTACATCGTCAGCGACGGCACCCACAAGCCGCGGCGCGTCAAGTTCCGCTCCGCCTCCTTCGTCAACCTCCAGGCCCTTGAGCGCATGGCGCTGAACCACATGATCGCCGACATGATCGCGATCATCGGCACCGCCGACACGGTGCTGGGAGACGTGGACCGATGAGGGACCCTATGAAATCCGCAACCCACCGCCGCGAGCTCACGGGGACCCCTCGGTGAGCGCGCTGTCGAGCCATCTTCTCGACGAGATCAGGGCGCTGCCCGCGAAGTACCCGGAGCCACGTTCGGCGGTGATGCCGGCGCTCGACCTGGCGCAGGAGGAGCTCGGCCATCTGACGCCCGAGGCGATGAGCGAGGTCGCCGTCGCGCTGCAGCTCGACCCTGGCTACGTCGAAGGCGTCGCGACCTTCTACACGCTCTTTCACCTCGAGCCGATCGGCAAGCATCGCTTTTACGTCTGCACGAACCTGAGCTGCATGCTCCGCGGCGCGGAGGATGTCGTCGATCGGCTGAAGGACGCCATCGGCGTTCGCGAGCCGGGCGAGGTGTCGAAGGACGGGATGTTCTCGTACGAGGAGGTCGAGTGCCTGGGAGCGTGCGAGTACGCGCCCGTCGTCAGGCTTGACCATCGCTATGAGAAAGACGTCACGCGGGCGAAGATCGACTCGCTGGTCAATGACCGCCGCCTGGTGAGGCGGCACGCCAAGGCGGTGGTTCTGGGCTCCCCGGACGAGCCGCCGGCGCCGCCCCGAAAGAAGCCCGTGCGGAGGACCAAGAAGATTGGCTGAGCAGCGCGGCACGGTGGGCGGACCGGTGCTGACCGAGTGGTTTGGCAGGGCCAACCTTCACAAGCTCGAGGTCTACGAGAAGCTGGGCGGGTACGAAGGCCTGCGGAAGGTGGTCACCGGGATGACCGCTGCCCAGGTCATCGACGAAGTCAAGGCGTCAGGGTTGCGAGGGCGCGGCGGCGCCGACTTCCCGACCGCGACGAAGTGGTCGTTCGTGCCGAAGGACCATCCCGGGCCGAAGTACATCGTCGTCAACGCCGACGAGTCGGAACCCGGCAGCGCCAAGGACCGCTATCTGATGGAGAACTCGCCGCACGCGCTGATCGAGGGCGCGGCGGTCGCGACGTTCGCCATCGGCGGCCACCAGGCGTGGATCTACATCCGCGGAGAGTACGACCTTCCCTACGAGATGCTGCGCGACGCCATCGCCGAAGCGCACGCGAAGGGCCACCTCGGCGACCACCCGTTTGGGACCGACTATCCGCTCGACGTTCGTCTCTATCGCGGCCACGGCGCGTACATCTGCGGAGAGGAGACGGCGCTGCTGGAATCCCTGGAGGGAAAGCGCGCGCAGCCTCGATCGCGTCCCCCATTCCCCGCCATCAAGGGCGCCTGGGGCCAGCCGACCGCGGTCAACAACGTGGAGACACTGTCGACTGTGCCCTGGATCATTCGCCACGGCGGCGCGGAGTACGCGAAGCGCGGCACCGAGAAGGCGAAGGGCACGCGAATCGTGACCGTGAGCGGCGACGTTCAGAAGCCCGGCAACTATGAGATCGAGATCGGCGTCACGTACCGCCACATCATCGAAGAGCTTGCCGGCGGCCCCTTCCCCCGCCGGAAGGTGAAGGTTTTCTGGCCAGGCGGCTCATCCGCCAAGGTCCTGCCGGGCTCGATGCTCGACACCTCGACCGACCTCGACGGCCTCAAGGCGCTCGGCACGATGGGCGGTTCCGGCGGAATCATCGTGATGGACGACTCGCACTGCGTCGTCAAGGCGGCCGCGCGGCTGCTGCGCTTTTACGCGCACGAATCGTGCGGCAAGTGCACGCCGTGCCGCGTCGGCAGCAACTGGGCGGTGCGCACCTACGACCGCATCCTGGCCAACGAAGGATCGGACATCGAGCTCGCTCTCCTGGATCGAGTCCAGCAGGGCCTGCAGGGCGGGCGGTGCCTGTGCGGCCTGGGCGACGCCGCGGGCTGGGTCATCCAGTCGACCATGAGCCACTTCCGCAACGAATACGAGGAGCACTGCCTGCGCCACATGTGTTCAGTCGAGGGCGCGCTGGTCCATGCCTGACCTCAAGATGGTCAACGTCACGATCGACGGCCGTGTCGTCACAGTGCCCGACGGCACGCTAGTGGTGGAGGCGGCGAAGCTGCTCGGGATCGAGATCCCGGTCTTCTGCTATCACCACAAGCTCGACCCGGTCGGCGCCTGCCGAATGTGCATGGTGGAGATATCGCCGGGGCCGCCCGTCGCGCAGGCCGGCTGCATCCGTCCGGTCGCCGACGGCATGGTCGTGAAGACGCAGAGCGCATTGGCGGTGCAGGCCAGGGCTGACATCCTCGAGTTCGAGCTGGTCAACCACCCGCTCGACTGTCCCGTCTGCGACAAGGGCGGCGAGTGCCCCCTGCAGGACTTCACGTTCCGCCATGGGTATCCCACGAGCCGCATCGACGGCCCGCGACTTCACTTCAAGAAGCCGATCCCCCTCTCGCCCAACATCGCCCTCGACCGCGAACGCTGCGTGCTCTGCTACCGCTGCACCCGCTACTACGACGAGGTCGCTTGGGAGCAGGAGCTCACGGTCGCCCAGCGCGGCGTGCACTCGATGATCGCCAGCCAGTTCGACCAGCCGCTCACGTCGAACTTCAGCGGCAACATCATCGACCTCTGCCCCGTCGGCGCCTTGACCTCGCGCGTGTGGCGGTTCGAGTCGCGACCCTGGGACATGCACCACACGCCGAGCGTCTGCTCGAAATGCGCCGTGGGCTGCAACGTCACGCTGTGGCAGCGGCGCGGCCAGCTCGTGCGCGTCACCTCACGCGAGAACGACGACATCGACGAGGGCTGGATCTGCGACCGCGGCCGCTTCGACTACACCGACGTCAACGACCCGGCCCGCCTTCGCGTGCCGACCGTGCGGGGAGCCAAGACAACCTGGGCGGTCGCCATGAATGCGGTCGTGGAAGGGATCAAGGGCAAGGGCTCGAAGCTCGGCATCTCGCTGCCTCAGGACCTGACCAACGAGGAGGCCTTCCTGTTCCGGCGGTTGCTCGATGGGCCGCTTCGCGGCGCCAAGGTCAAGATGCACGGCCGCACGGCGCTGCCTGCGCCCAGCGGCGAGCAGCTGATGATCAAGGAGATAGATGACGCGCGCGTCATCGTCATCGTCGCTTCCGATACCGAGAACGATGTGCCGGTCGTCAACCTGCGCGTCAAGAAGGCGGTCTCGAAGCGCGGCGCCAAGCTGATCGTCATCCACCCCGACGCGGTCGACCTCGACCGGCACCGCCAGACCGTGCACATCCGCCACCAGCCGGGCGAGGCCGCGGCCGAAGTGCGCAAGCTGGCCGACCACGACTTGCTGCGCGAGCCCGGCGGCCCGGTGGCGATCCTGTTCGGCGATGGGCATGGGAGCGAGGACGCGGCGGGCCTGGTGGAGGCGTGCCGCGAGCTGGCGGGCAAGGTCGGGGCCAAGCTGATGCCGCTTTACCGCGGCACCAACGAGCGCGGCGCCCTCGAGCTCGGCGTCGCCGGCTGGGATTCGCTGGACGGGGTCGAGGCTCTGCTCAGCTGGGGTCCGCCGCCAACCGGCGGCGTGCCCGCGAGCGTCAAGTTCCACGCGGTTTGGGATCACCTTCCGCGCCCAGATCACCAGAACGCATCGGTGGTGCTGCCGGCCACGAGCTTCGCCGAGCGGCAGGGCAGCTACACCAACCTCGAAGGACGCGTGCAGTTCCTGAGGCCGGCGGTCGACGCCGAGGCACCGTTGAAGGAATCGTGGGACGTCCTTTGCGAGCTGGCCACCGGCCTGGGGCTTCCCCTCGACTACGTCGGCATCTCCCCAATCCAGCGCGAAGCTGCCGGCGCGTTTCCCACCCTGGCGGCCCTGGCGCAGCCACCGAGCCCCGAGCCGGAGCCGGAGCCGGTGCTCATGGGACCGGCGCGCCCGTGAGCGACTTCTACAACAACGCGGTGGGCCACTGGGTCGTGGTGACCGTCGCCATCGCGGTGCTGCTGTTCGTCGTGCTGACGGCGACGGCCTACACGGTGTGGTTCGAGCGGGTGGCGCTCGGCCGCATCCAGCGGCGCCCCGGCCCGAACCGAGTGGGGCCCTTCGGGCTCATGCAGCTCGCGGCCGACGGCGTGAAGCTGGCGTTCAAGGAGAGCTTCATCCCCGCCAAGACCGACAAGGTCCTGTACGTGATCGCTCCCACCATCGCCGTGGCGGCCGCCTTCCTCTCGTGGGCGGTGATCCCGATCGGCCTCTGGTACAACGTCCAGTACTGGATCGCCGATCTGAACATCGGCGTCCTCCTCATCTTCGCGTTCAGCTCGCTCAACGTTTACGCGATCCTGCTGGGCGGCTACTCCTCGAACAACAAGTACTCGCTGCTGGGCGGCTTGCGGTCCGCGGCTCAGCTCATCAGCTACGAGATCGCTCTGGGCCTGTCGCTCGTGCCGACGTTCATGATCGTCGGCTCGCTGCGGCTGCGCGACATCGTCGATTACACAGTGCACTGGGGGCCTTACACCGGACCGATCCCGCTCGTGCTGCTGACGCCGATCGGCTTCGTCATCTACCTGATGGCCGCGGTCGCGGAAACGAACCGCGCGCCCTTCGACCTCCCGGAAGCAGAGCAGGAGCTGATCGGCGGTTTCCTCACCGAGTATTCGGGCCTGAAGTTCGTGATGTACTACCTCGCCGAGTACGTGAACATGATCAC
>DASXNH010000119.1:0-5964 GCA_036495195.1 Candidatus Dormiibacterota bacterium | reverse complement strand
AGTCGGTGAGGAAAGCCTGGCGTCCGCCCGACAAGATCTACCGAACGCTGGAGGTCGCCGACGTGCTCGCAGCGGGGGCTGACGCGGGCCTGGAGAGCGTGGTGCTCATCGAGTCTGGCACGTCCGAAGAGGAGAACGAATGGCTGTCGCAGGTGGCCGGCGATCCGGCGGTGCTCTCGTTTGTCGCATATGCCGACCCGCTGGCCGAAGACTTCGATCACACCGTCGAGCGCTGGACCGGCTCTCCAAAGCTTCGTGGCTTCCGCTTCAGGCTGGAAGGAATTCACGGCCCGGAGGTCCTGGCCGAGCCAAGGTTGATGTACGCACTTTCGGCCCTGGAGCAGAAGAGCCTGTTGGTCGAGCTCCTGGTGGAGCCGCTCCACCTACGGGCCACGGCCGAGTCTCTGCGCGCCGTGCCCCGACTGACGGCAGTGGTCGAGCATCTCGCCAAGCCTCGTTTCGACGCTGAGGCGACGGACGACGAGCGCCAGGAATGGCGGAACGGCATGGCCGCCATCGCGAAGCTGCCGGCGACCGTTTGCAAGCTCTCCCTCTCCCCCCGCGCCGAGTCGTTCGGTGAGGGTACATTCACCGCCGAACCGTGGGATTCGCGGCGAATCGGCCCATGGGTTCGGTTCGCCTACGAGCAGTTCGGGCCACGCCGTTGCTGTTGGGGTAGCGATTGGCCGATCTCGGGCCTGCTGGGCGATTACGGGGACATAGTGCTAACGATGCAATCGGCGCTCGGGCCGGTGAGCGGCGCAGACCGCGAGGCGGTGTTTCACGGAAACGCGCTGCGCATCTACGATCCGGTCGCGCGATGAGCCCAGCATCCGCGGCCAGACGGGAGAAAGGCCTGCGCCTGGGCGCTCTCCTGTGGCCCCAGATGACGGACTGGGCCGGCTTTCGAGAGGCGGCGCTGGAAGCCGAGCGATGCGGGTTCGACTCGCTGTGGACCTCGGATCATCTGCTGAACCCGACAGGCCCACTGGACGGGCCAGTCCTGGACGGATGGAGCGCCATTACCGCGATCGGTGCGCTGACGCTCAAGCCGACCGTGGGGCTGATCGTGTCCGCCAACACGCTGCGCCACCCGGCTCTCGTGGCCAAGATGACGGCGACGATCGACCATGTGACGGGCGGCAGGGCAGTGTGCGGACTCGGCGCCGGCTGGCTCGAGTCCGAGCACACGGTGTACGGCATCGAGTTCGGCTCGCCGGCCGACCGCCTCGACCGTCTTGGCGAATCGGCGATGCTCATCCGCAAGCTCCTCGACGGCGAACGGGTCGACTGGGAGGGCAGATGGTACGCATTCCGCTCGGTCACGCAGGCCCCCGCCCCCCTGCAGCGCCACCTTCCGATTCTGATCGGGGGCGAAGGCCGTCGGAAGACCCTCCGCATCGTTGCGCAGGTCGCCGACATGTGGAACGCTCGAGGGAATCTGGAGTCGCTGCTCGATGCCGACGCCGCGCTTCGCCGGCACTGCGAGGAGGTCGGGCGCGACGAGTCCACCATCGAGCGGCTGACGAACAGGTGGGTGGTGATCCGGGACGACCGGCGGACGGCCGAGGATTGGGTCGAACAGTCGATGCTGCGACAAGGCCTGAAGGTCTTCGACCGTTCGACGATCATCTGCGGGCCACCGGAGGTGGTGGCCGGTGCGCTGGCGCCGATCGTGGCGGCCGGCTTCCGCCACATCGTGCTCAGCCTGCGCGCGCCCTGGGACATGGAGACGATCCGCCGCGTGCACGAACTGCGGCAGCACCTGAGTTCAGGAGTGAGGTTCAATTGAGCGAGAGCACCACAGGCATCCGGCGGCGCGCCCTCGACGCCCAGCTGCTGGTTGGAGCGTTTCTTCAGACCGGTTCGGCCGTCGCCGCCGAGATCGCGTCAACCACTGGCATCGACTGGGCGCTCATCGATCTCGAGCACGGCGCCGGCACGGAGGCGGAGCTCGTGGGTCAGCTCCACGCCCTCGGGACCGGACCGGTCGCCGGAATCGTTCGCGTGGAATCGCTTAGCAGACTCCGCGTCGGCCGGGCGCTCGACCTCGGCGCCGCCGGAGTCATGGTGCCGCAGATCAACACTCCCGAGGACGCACGCGAGCTCGCGAGCTTTGTCCGGTACCAGCCGTCTGGCGCTCGGGGCGTCGCCCTCAGCGCCAGGGGGGCCGGCTATGGAACGGCGCGTCATGGCGATCTCGACAGAATCTCGGACTCCATCATCACCATTGCCCAGATCGAGACGCGCCTCGCGGTCGACAACGCGCCGAAGATCGCGGCCACGGATCACATCGACGTCCTCTTCGTCGGACCCTCTGATCTGAGCCACTCATTGGGGGTACCGGGCCAGTTCGAGTCCAGAGTCTTTGCCGAGGCACTGGACTCCGTCGCGGCAGCGGCGAGATCGGCCAGCAAAGCCCTCGGCGTCCACATTCCGTCCATTTCCGAGTTCGATCGGTACCACTCGCGGGGCTTTCGATTCATCTCGGTCGGTGCGGACGGAACCGCAGTCGCATCCGGCCTGCGCGCCGCGGTGCAAAGCGCCCGGGAGAAGGCACGGTGACAGCCATCAGGCAACCGCGTGTCGTCCTGGCGACCGACCATCCCGCACAGACTGTGGACATCGAGACCAAGATCCTCGAGAAAGCAGGTGCCCTGCTGGTCGTAGCAGTAACTGGCGAGGAAGGCGAGCTCCTTGCGATCGCGCCGCAGGCCGAAGCGATCCTGACGTGCTTCAAGCGCGTCAGCCCGGCGGTGGTGCGCGCCGCGCCCAGGCTTCAAGTGATCGGACGCTACGGTGTCGGCGTCGACAACATCGCGGTTGAGGCGGCAACCGAGCGTGACGTAATCGTGGCCAACGTTCCCGCCTACTGTGAGGACGAGGTCGCGGAGCATGCGCTGGCGCTGCTGCTCACCCTGGCTCGAAAGGTACGCGTCTTTGACCGCGCGACGCGCGGCGGCAACTGGGAGCTAGCCACCGGAATGCCGGTCCACCGCATTCGTGGCCGGGTGCTGGGAGTCGTGGGACTCGGACGGATCGGCCGCGCCTTGGCCGCAAGCGCGGCCGCCCTGGGACTGACGGTCATCGCGGCCGACCGGCCGGTCCATGAGGGACGCTCAGAAGACATGTCCATCGAGCGCTTCCCCATCGATGAGCTCTTCGCCCGCTCGGATTTCGTATCCATCCACGCGCCCCTGACGGCCGAAACCACCCGCCTCGTCGACGCCCGAAGGCTCTCGCTGATGAAGCCGACGGCGGTGCTCATCAACACGTCTCGAGGCGGCATTGTGGATCTCACCGCACTGCAAGCCGCCCTTCAGAATGGCGTCATCGCCGGCGCCGGGCTGGACGTGTTCGAGCCTGAACGCCTGCCGTCCGACCATCCCTTGCTCCGGCTCGACAATGTGGTCGTAACGCCGCACGTTGCGTTCTACTCGGAAGAGTCGATGGACGCACTGCAGATGCTGGCCGCCACCAATGTTGCGAGGGTGCTGAGCGGCCATACGCCCGCGTCCGTGGTCAACCCGCAGGTGCTCAAGCGTCCGCGCTGGGCGCACCTCACGCGAGTCGACCAGGCCGAAAGTCCAGCCTGAATTCCAGATTGGAGACTGTATCTTGTAGGCGGTAAACATGAGCACGCAGCGGCCGGCGAGGCCGAACCCCTACCTGGTGCCCGTCCAGCAATCACAGTTGTGGGAAGTCGTCGCGAACGGCCTCCGGCAGGCGATCATCGCCGGGGAGCTGAAGCCGGGTGCCAAGCTCGTGGAAACCGAGCTCGCTGAACAGTTCCACGTCAGCCGCGGGCCAATCCGAGAAGCACTGCAGGAACTAGCTCGTGGGGGATTCGTCATCGACATCCCTCGCCGGGGGACCTTCGTGTCGACGATCACCCTGGCCGATCTGACCGAAGTCTATGAGATTCGCGAGGGCCTCGAAAGCATGGCGGTGACCAAGTTCGCCAGGGAAGGCACGGACGAAGACCTGGACAAAGTCCGCATCAGCCTTGAGGCGAGCGAGGCCTTGTGGAAGGTGGCGGACGCCAAGCCGAGCCCCAAGGGCGCGGATTACGCGCGTGCGCTCGCGGCCGACTCCGCCTTTCACCGCGAGATCATTCGAATCACCGGTAACGGAAGGATGAACACCGTCTACGACCAGATGACTCAGCAGACGGAGATGCTGATCCGAACCGCGCTCGATGTGAACCCTACGCTGCGATGGAGTCCTCCGAGGCGTGTGCATCGCGACATTTACGATGCGCTGCGGGCGCGCGACGAAGCTCGGGCAAGAGCCGCGGTGCGGAGCCACTTCGAGCACACCAGGGAACGGCTGGTCGCCAAGGTCGCTCCTACCAAGCGCTCGCCCGGGAGCTGAGCGTTACACGGCCGTTTGAAGAAAGTCCTCATCACCGGCGCGGACGGACTAATAGGCCAGGTGCTCAAGTCGCACCTGTCCGGTCGCTATGAACTGGTCACCCATGGCCGGCGCTCCACCAGCACGGCCGACCACGTCGGCGACATCAGCGATCTGGCCTTCGTCGAAACTATGGTTCGCGAGACCGCGCCCGCGGCGATTGTGCACCTAGCCGCCGCCGCGACAGTCGAGTCGGAGTGGCGAGACGTGCTCCAGGCGAACATCGGCGGCACCTACAACGTCTACGAGGCCGCACGCCGCGCCGGCGTTGACCTCGTCGTGTTCGCATCATCCAATCACGCCGTCGGCGGATTCGAGTTGGAAGGTGCCCCCGCCCTTTACCGCGAGGACGATCCTCGCGTCTACAGAGACACGGACCCGCCATGGCCGGACTCCCTGTACGGGGCGTCGAAGGTATTCGGCGAGGCGCTGGGCAGGACGTACGCCGACCGTTACGGCGTGCGCGTCATCTGTCTGCGCATCGGTTCGGTTTTGCGCGAGGACGACCCCGTCGAGGCGGTAGGGCAGGGAGCCGGCGGTTGGCTGCGCCTGAGCCGCGACGAGATGCTGATGCGGTACCGCGCGACTTGGCTCAGCCAGCGCGACTGCGCCCAGCTGGTCGCATGCGCACTCGAGTCGCCGGTGCGGTGGGCGGTGGCGTTCGGAACCTCGGACAACGTGCGGAAGATCTGGGACCTGACCTCTGCCATCGAACTGCTGGGATACCGGCCTCAAGACACGGCCTGAGGCCGCCATCGTTCGGAATGGGCGCAGCGAGCGGAGCCTCTCCCCGAGCCGCGTGGCGACCGGTTCGATCCGCCGACTCCGTCGCTGGCCTTCGGGGCCCCGCTCTAGTGGCCCTGATGCTCCTTATAAGGCGATGTTTTAGCTGCACCCGGCCATCGCCCCCAGGTTGCTAGCGATAACCGACTCCTAATTACTGCTAGGAGTGGGCCAGTTATCGATATCAACCAACGCGTAATCAGCTAACGATGACCGGGCTTGCCTCGCAGTCATGCGACGCTGCGTTCCCGATGCTTGCTGGAGTTTCCGAACTGGGTGGGCCTACGCCTTTTTCAGGCTGTCGTAATAGCTCTGATAGAAAAGCACCCAGCGTGGGGCTGGCCCTGCCTCTTCGCGCCACTGTTGCGTCGGCTCGTATGGCGTGAACCGGTAAAAATTCCCAAGCTGATCCTTGCAGAAAGCGAGGCGACACGGGAATAACGCGCTGGCTCCTTGGACGCCGGCGATCTCATCATCCGGTACCCAGCCGCCCCGTGTTGACACCGGTAGGCTGTGGGTCTCGTTGGGGCTGACATCGAAGAGATCGGTAGTCGCGAGATAGTAGGTGCCACCGCTCTGGCCCCATGTCGCATGGCACAGGCAGTAGATAGCGGGGCCTCGGCCGTAGTTCGCAACCTCAATACGACCCGGGTCCGTTATCTGGGTGCCGTTCATATTGACGCCGATTAGCCGCCACGACACGTACGGCCGATATTCGAGTTCGCGATCGCTCTGGATCTCCGCAATGGTCTGTTTGTTCGCGTCGGC
>DASXNH010000118.1:0-7230 GCA_036495195.1 Candidatus Dormiibacterota bacterium | reverse complement strand
CTCGACGTGCTGACCGCGCAGGACGCCCTGATCGGCGCCGCGCGCACCGTCGCCGACCTGGAGACCCGCGCCTTCACCCTGGACGTGGCCCTGGTCCGCTCCCTCGGCGGCGGCTTCCGCGCCTGATCCTCACCCAAAATCGAAGGAAGAGACCCATGAACAAGCCCCTCGACAGCCACGATATCGACGCCATCGCCGCCTCGCGGCCGGCCATTCCGACCCGCAAGCGCAAGACGCTGTTCCTCGCCCTGGCGAGCGGCATCGCACTCGCGGGCGGCGCCTTCTGGACCTACCAGATCACCGTCGCGGCCAAGCACGTCGCCACCGACAACGCCTATGTGGACGCGGAGTCCGCCCAGGTGACGGCGCTGACCAGCGGTCCTGTCGCCGAGGTCCGGGTCGTCGACACCCAGGCGGTGAAGAAGGGCGACGTGCTGGTCGTCCTCGACGACACCGACCGGCGGCTGGAACTCGAGCAGGCGGCCTCGGCTCTCGCTCAGGCGGAACGCAAGATCCGCAGCTACCAAGCCAATGACACGACGCTCGGCGGCCAAATCTCGGCGCGGGAAGCCGATCTGATCCACGCCAAGTCGGAACTGCAACGCGCCCAGGTCGAGTACGAGCGGCGCAAGCCACTCGCCGGCAGCGGCGCCGTCTCCGGCGAGGAGGTGACGTCCTTCAAGACCGCCCTGGAGTCCGCCCAGGCGGCCTACGCCCAGGCCCAGGCGAACCTGAGCTCGGCCCAGGGGGCCCACCAGGCCAACGACGTGCTGATCTCCGGGGTCACATTGGAGCAGAACCCCGAAGTCACGGCAACGCGCCAACGCCTGGAGCAGGCGCAGGTGGCGCTGACGCGCACGGTCGTCCGCGCGCCCGTCGACGGCGTGGTGACGAAGCGGAGCATCCAGGTGGGCCAGATGGTCCAGTCCGGTACGCCGCTGATGACCGTCGTGCCGGTCCAGCAAGCCTATGTGAGCGCCAACTTCAAGGAAGTGCAGCTGGGCAAGGTGCGCGTCGGCCAGCCAGCCGAACTCAAGAGCGACCTCTACGGCGGCAAGGTGGTCTACCACGGCCGAGTTGTCGGCTTCTCCGGCGGCACGGGCGCGGCCATGGCCATCGTCCCGGCCCAGAACGCCACCGGCAACTGGATCAAGGTCGTGCAGCGCGTGCCCGTCCGGATCGGACTCGATCCGCGCGAGCTCGCCGCCCACCCCCTGAAGGTCGGGCTCTCCATGGACGCCGACATCGACGTCTCCCGCTGATCTCCGCTCAAGGGCGCACCGCCATGTCCACGTCCGTCACCGCCGCGGCGAAGCCGCTCACCGGCCTGCCGCTGCTCGCGGCCGCCATCCTCATCGGCCTCGCCAACTTCCTGGTGGTGCTCAACACCACCATCGCCAACGTGTCGGTGCCAACCATCGCCGGCAACCTCGGGATCTCCTCGACCCAAGGCACCTGGGTGATCACGTCCTATGCGGTGGCCGAGGCGATCACGGTCCCGCTGACGGGGTTCCTGGCGAAGCGGTTCGGCGCGCAGCGGGTGTTCCTGACCTGCTACCTGGGCTTCGCTGTCGCCTCGTTCCTCTGCGGCATCTCCAGTTCCCTCGGCATGCTGCTCGGCATGCGGGTCCTCATGGGCCTGGTGGGCGGCCCGATCATGCCGCTCTCGCAGATGCTTCTGCTGCGCATCTTCCCCAAGGAGAAAGCGACGCTGGCCACGGTGATCTGGGCGATGACCACCCTGATCGGCCCGGTGGCGGGACCCATCCTCGGCGGCATCATCTGCGACAGCGTCGGCTGGCCCTGGATCTTCCATATCATGGTCCCAATGGCGATCGTCGGCGGCTCGTCCCTGGTCTTCCTGCTGCGCGGACAGCCCGACCCGACAGCCTCGGCCAAGGTGGACGGCGTGGGCCTGGGCCTCCTGGTCGTCTGGGTCGGCGCGCTGCAGATCATGCTCGACGAGGGACGGAACCAGGACTGGTTCAATTCCCCCGAGATCTGCATCCTCGGCGTGGTCGCGCTGATCGGCTTCGTGGCCTTCCTGATCTGGGAGCTGACCGAAGCCAATCCGATCGTGAACCTGAAGATCTTCCGCTTCCGCGGGTTCGTCGCGGCAGCCACCACCTACTCAGTTGGGTTCGGCGCCTTCTTCGCCAGCATCGTCCTGATCCCGCTCTGGCTGCAGACGAACATGGGCTACACAGCCACCTGGGCTGGCTACGCGACCGGCATCATGGGGATCTTTGCGATCGTCACCGCGCCCATCGTCGGCAAGGCGGTGGAGAAGATCGACGCGCGCCTCGTCGTATCGCTGGGCATCGTCGGCCTCGGCCTGATCTCCGTGTGGCGGATGGGCTTCAACGCGGATGTCACGTTCGCGCAGCTGGCCTTGCCCACCCTGCTGACCGGACCCTTCATGGTGATGTTCTTCGTCCCCGTGACGGGCCTGGCGATGGCGAGCGTCCCCCACGAGGATCAGGCGAACGCCGCCGGTTTGTCCAACTTCATGCGGACGCTAGCCGGCGCCTTCGCCACCTCGCTGATCCAGACCGGATGGTCGGACGCCACGCGCCACAACCAGACCGAACTCGCCGGCGTGATGCACTTCGGCGAAGGCCTGGTCGAGTGGATGAAGTCCCTGGGCGCCACGCGTGATCAGGCCACCGAACTGCTGACCCACCTGATCGAAGCCCAGAGCGTGATGCTCGCGACGCTCAACATGTTCGCGGTCATCGCCATCTGCTTCGGCTTCGCCGCCACGCTCATCTGGATCGCACCCAAGCCGCAGGGCCCGATCGACACCAGCGGCGCCCACTGACCGTCAACCCTGAACCACCGATACGGGGGACCCTGTCATGCAGGATCTGAACGACCTCAACCTGTTCGTCGCCGTCGTGACCCACGGCGGGTTCTCCGCAGCGGCGCGAGCGTTGGACGCACCTAAGTCCAAGCTCAGCCGCCGCATCGCCGGCCTGGAGGATCACCTCGGCGTGCGTCTCCTGGAGCGGTCGACCCGCCGCTTCCAGGTCACCGACGTCGGCGAGGACGTGCTGCGCCACGCACGGGCGGTGATGTGCGAGGCCGACGCGATCGACGACATCGTCCTTCAAAGCAAAGCCGAGCCTCAGGGACTGGTGCGTGTCGCTGCGCCCCCCGGCGTGGACCGGCTGATCAGCGGGTCGCTGCCGTCCCTGCTCGCGCAATATCCAAAGCTGCGGGTGCAGGTGATCGTCAGCAACCGGCGGGTAGACCTGATCGAAGAGCGGGTGGACGTCGCCGTCCGCATGCGAGAGGTGCTCGACACCGACGTCGACCTGCAGATGAAGGTGATCTCGCGCAGCTCCGGCATTCTGGTCGCCAGCCCCGAGCTCCTCGCCGCGCACGGAACGCCGAGCTCGCCGGCGGCGCTCTCGGCAGGTCCGACCGTCAGCCTTTCGGACACTACCGGCCCGGACCGCTGGGTGCTGCAGAGCCAGGCGGGCGAGGAGGTCGAGGTCGTTCACGAGCCTAGGCTTTCTTCCAGTTCGCCGTCGATCGTGCGGCAGGCCGTGGAGGATGGAGTCGGCGTCGCCGTGCTTCCGGAATGGGCCTGCCGGGAACTGCTCGAAAGCGGCCGCTTGGTGCGCGTCCTGCCCGACTGGGCGCGCCGCCAGGGCGTGATGCACATGGTGTTCACCTCCCGTCGCGGCTTGCTTCCCGGCGTGCGGGCGGTCCTCGACTTCCTGGCCGACGCGCTCGATCCCCGGGCCGCCGTCTGGGAAGCCGCACTCTAGGCGGAGCTTCGACATCCATGCCGTTCCAGTTCGAGATCAGCCTAGTCACGGCCGCCACTGCGCTGGTCGCCTCGGTCATGGGCCCCTTGGTGACCCTCACGGTGGCCCGGCGGCAATTCCAGGCCAATGTCATCGCCACGAACCGCCAGAAGTGGATCGACGAGTTCCGCGACCGCGTCTCTGAGCTGCTGTCGCTGATCAACGCCGCCCAGCTGATCAAGCGCCATTCCGCCCAGTCGTGGCGCGGCGGAGTCGGCGCGGCAGAGAGCCTCGGGGTGGCGGACAAGTTCGAGAAGGCGTTCATGGCCCTCTCGGAGGTGCGGCTGCTGACCAACGCCTCGGATCCGGAGCACCAGCGCCTGAACGACGCCCTCGCCTCGGCCCTGGAGCACGTGCAACACGAGGAGTTGCGGGACGTGGAGCTGGACGTTTGCATCGACGACGTGATCGCGCTCGGCCGGACGATCATCCGCCAGGAGTGGGGCCGCGTGAAACGCGGGGTGTAGAGTCGCGCTGGACGCCGACAAGCGGGGCCCGCGTCTTACCGATGGAGGGATTTCGATTCGATCTAACAAAGTCTCCGTGACGGAGGACTCTATGTCCGGTTTCGAGGCGCACGGCGGGTGAATTGCAGCGCGAGCAAGATACCTTAGTGGAAGCCGAGCGAGCGGCCCAGATGGAACAGTCTGACACCGCACACCCGCGCTGCGGCTCAGAGTTACAGTTCTCGACAGGTAATGTATTGAAAGTAAGAGACTTTCCCAAGACTACGAATCTGAGGGTCGGACGTTTGAACCGCTCCGGGCGCGCCATTACTATTTATCCCTTCGCCCGAGGATCTAAACCGATAAAGTCGACCCGATCACTCAGTGTTTCGCTAGACATCTAAACAAACACACCTGACGCGTGTCCGGCCCGCTGAATTGTCCGGTGCCACGGGGCGTCTCCAAGCGCCAACAACACGGCTAGACTTGTCAGGCGCGACATCTGCTTAATATTTCTTATGCGACGGGGCATCGACAGTGCCCGGATCGAGATGGTCGAGGCTCATCCCGGCGTTCTGACAATCGTCCCCGCGCGCCGCGTCCGTCTGACACGATTTCACGACTGCCCGGGCCTCATCGGGGTGCGCAGCGTAATATTGCACCGACCTCGCCGATTTCCCACAGCCAGACAAAGCGGCAGCGCTCAACATCAACGCAACAACAACGATATCCCTCGAAACCATTTTGATCCTCCCTTCAATAGTTTTCGTACAAAGTCGGATCGACCATGCCCGACCTGAATTTGAGTGCGACGCTAGGCGCTCGCGAATGGCTTTGCTGTTGCTGGGCATGAGAGCCCAGCCGCGCCGGCCGAGACGTGCGTTCAGATCGCCATCTTCATGGCTATTGGAGGAGTGTGTGTGCACCCCGATGTAAATCAGAAACCATAAGACGAGTGAAATCGGCGCGCCCACGATCAGACCCTTGAAGACACCAAACTCCTCATCTGGAGCTCTGTCGGCGTCGCTGCTCGAATCCCGACTCGCTGTGTATGCGGGTGGGATGTCAGAGCTTGAATCGCGCATGGATGTCCGCATTCCCAACCTTCGGCTCACGACGAAAATTCAAGTAACGTCGGTGCTGAGGATGCTGCGGCTACTCAGATTCACGGAGATAGGAGGATCGTGCCAGCAGTCGGCTGATCGTCCGCATCTTTGCCAACGAGCGGATAAGGAGGATCTTGCGAGTTGCCGACCGCCCAGGCGTTTTATTGTAGCCCTGCGGCGGGGGCCGCCTTGGGATCCGGCGGTTCTCCCTTGAAGCTGCGCTCGTAAGGACGTCCTTGAGAGCGCAGCTTCACGCCCAACCCTCGATCCACAAGGCGGCCTTCGGCGGAGGGGTACTTCAGAGCGCACGATTGGGAATCGCTCCACCGCTCCGACGCGAGGGACCAGTCGGGTTAGGTCGCGGGAAAGAGTTGCGGAAACAGGAGGTCGAGCGACCTCGTAGGGAAGCGGAGTGAAACCCGCCCCTTGGGCGTTTCTGAATCGAGCAGCCCCTCGTCGATCAGTTGCCCGAGAACGATGCGCGCCGTCCGTTCTGGCAGCCGCGTGATCCGGTCAGCGTCACCTCGGGCGAACTCACCTCGGATCGCCGCTTCTTCAAGCAGCCGGGACGCCTCCGGCTTCAGGCGACCACTGCGTTCAACGTAGAGCCGCAGCCGTCCCGTGAGATTTGGCAGATCGAACAGGCTGGACATGAAGGTCACCTGATCGAGGCAGACCTTCAGGAACCACAGGACGAACTCTTCCAGGGCGGCGAGCGAGAGATTTCCGCGCCCATCCCGATCACACTGACGGGGCGTGTCGGCGCGGGCCATCATCTGCATGTATTCCTGACGGCTCTCAAGACCGCGTGCCAAGCCCCGTGAGACTGACCACAGGCTGTGGGCGCCGATGCCCGCCGTTTGGATCATGGCGTGGCTCATCAAACGGCCGACGCGGCCGTTACCGTCAGGGAACGGGTGAATGTAGTTGAAGCGATGATGGGCCGCCGGGATCGCAAGGATTTTCCCGGCCGTACCCAACTTGTCCCGTGCATACCGTTCAGCGAAGCGATCCATGAAGGCGGCGAGGCGCTCGCTCGAAGGCGGCAGATGGCGACCGACTTCCACATCGTGGTCGGGCTTATCGCGGAAGCGGCCCGGCTCCATGATGAAGCTGTGGTGAGCCCCCTTAACCAGGAGCATTGCTTCAGGCGCGTCTTGATAGAACGCTGCGTGAAGTCCCTTCAGGAAGTCTACGGATACGGGGTCTGGCAAGCCGCCCTCGGCACACAGCCGGTCGATGTGAGCCTGAACGCGGACATGGGCAGCGGCTTCGATCTGAAGGTTTCGTCGCGCCGCGTCGTCATCGAGATCGCCAGACAGCGCGCGCTCGATGTCACGCGGTCGGGTGACGTGCCCCTCGATGAGATTGCTGTAGTAGGAGTTCATGACGCGCACGAGCGACGCAAGTTGCTGCGCGGTGTGGGGATGCAGCGCAGCCCCCAACGTCGATGCCCGCGTCGTTAAATCGGCGAGCACATCGGCAATCGGGGCCGTGGCTCCATCAAGGAGCATCGGCTCCATACGGCCAACGGTCTCAGGAGAGGTCATTTCTGCCGATCTTATGCGGGCTCATGAGAAGCTCGAAGTCCTTTAGCACAAAGGATTATCCCCGCCTTACCGATCTTTCTGCCGATGTATCTGCCGATGTTTTTGCCGATCTCCGTGCCGACGATTGGGCCAAACGAATGAGGGCGGGTTCATCACTGAACCGACCTCAATCGCCTCAGGACGGGACCGACCCGGTCCCGGCGGATGATCATTCTCGCGATGTCATCCAACCTGGAATCGCCGGCGCACGGCCAAGGCGAACAGGAAGAGCAGGGTCAGCGAGCTAAGGGACGCTAAGGAACTCCACAGGCGA
>DASXNH010000117.1:0-10700 GCA_036495195.1 Candidatus Dormiibacterota bacterium | reverse complement strand
AAGCTCTTCGACGGCGTCCTCGACCTCGAAGGCAAGAACAGCGTCCACCTCGTAGCTCCCCAGCAGGCGACCGTGAATGCGGCAGGGAGTGTCGGTCCAGCGGGCCCGATCCAGCCCGAGCCCGGCGATCCGTTCGGACCGCAAATGGCGGCCTCCGACCAGACGAGCCAGGGGACGACCCCTGGCACGGAGCAGGATTTCATCGGCGCACCGATTCACAACGGCGAGCAGCAGTCGTACTCGTACAGCTTTGCGGGCGGCGGCATCGTGAAAGCAGCGTTGGGATACCAGGGCAGCCTGATGGCGCTCAAGGTCAAGGCTCCGGACGGCACCGTGTACTCGCACCAGGGGCCACCGCCGGTTGTCGTGCTCGTGCCCACGGCGCCAGCCGGGATATACACGATAACCGTGGTGGGTGTGAGCGGCCTGGGCGCGGCCGGCGAAGAACCGTTTGTCAGCGTGGCTTCGCAAGAGCCCTGCCTGACGGCAACCATCTCGTCATTCGGAGCGGTGCGCCACGGCTACACACCGCAGGATCTGGCCGCCGCCATCAGCGTTCCGGGGCTGTCAAATCTCAATCTGAGCTATGCGGGTGATTCAGTTGCTGGGGGCATCATCACCGGCACCGGCACCTATAACGGCGTGAGCTGGAGCGGCACCGTCGTCATCTTCTGGCATGGCGGGGTGCTCGAGATCTTTCCGGTTGGAGCGAGCGTCTTCAACGTCAGCGTGCCGGCGACGCAGATCGTGCAGCAGATCGGTGCGGCCATCGCGCAGGACCCGACCAACATCAATCCCGGCTACAAGGTCGACCGCCTGTTCACATGCAACGGCGTCCTGATGATCGACGGTCGGGCCGGCCTCTAAAAATACGAGAGGACCCCTGTGGTTGGCTCTCAGGTCGAGGCGCGGCGGCCGGGTAGGCGCGGCAATCGCTGCTTCGCTCGAACCATCCAGCCGTCGCGGCCCGGTTCAATGCTCTTGCCGGTGAGCGCTCGCTCGAGGCGGTCCAGCAGCTCGCCGGCGGTCGAGGGTCGTCGATCCGGTTCTCGATCCATCGCCTGCTGGAGCACCGCGGCAAACGCAGCCGGAAGCTCTGGCGCTGAGTCGCGCACGCTTGGAGGGGGCTCGTAAAGCCGGCGGCTGAGCGTCTCGATCCAGCTCTTCGACGAGAAGGGGCGGCTGCCGGTGACCGCCTCGAAGACGATCGCCGCCAGCGAATAGACGTCAGCTCGGCCGTCCACCTCGCGCCCCACCAGGCGCTCGGGGGCAACGTAGTCCGGCGCCACCGGCGCGCCCGTGCCGGGAACCGTGTTGAACGACGCGACCATGCCCAGGCCGAAGCCAGTCAGCAGCGTGCGCCCGTCATCAGCGAGAAGGATGTTCGCGGGCTTGACATCGCGATGAACTGTCGCCCGCTTGTGCGCGTAGTCGAGCGCGCTCGCGATCGGGCGCAGCAAACCAATGACACCCAACGGCTCATACCGCACGCCGTCGCCGAAAACCGCGTCAAGCGTTCGGCCGTTGATCATCTCGGTCACGAGGTATGGCGAATCACCCTCGTACGCAAGCTCGAATAGGCGAGGGATGGCTTGGTGCTCCAGCGCCACATAAGACCGGAGCTCGAGCATGAACCGGCGCGAGAAGCTGACATCGCGCGCGACCGCCGGTTCAATCGTTCGCAGCGCGACCTTTCTATGAAGGCGTGGATGCTCCGCCTCGTAGACAACTCCGAGGCTGTCGGTCTCGATCTCGCGCAGGACGCGGTATCCCCCTACGTGTTGACCGTTGCCATTGCTGCTCATGTCAACCCGCTCGCCATGAACCTTGAACTGTAGGCCACAAGACCCGGCCAGGGGCTCCCTGTCGGTATGAGGGTAATAATTTCAGAGTTGTCGGCGTGGCGGAATGGCAGACGCGCCAGCCTTAGGAGCTGGTGTCCGAAAGGGCGTGGAGGTTCGAATCCTCTCGCCGACACCTAGAAATTCTTGATGTCGACCGGCTCGATCTCGTCCGCGGTGGCGAAATCGAATATCTGCGAGTAGAAATACAGTTCCCCTTCAATTGAGCGCCTGATGTTCTTGGCCTGGCGGAAGCCATGCTGCTCACCCTCGAACGGCAGGTATGCGTACGGCAGCTTCTTCCTCTCGCACACCGCCACGAACTCCTCGGCTTGGCTCGGCGGCACGATCTTGTCCTCGAGCCCCTGGAACAGGATGACCGGGCAGTTGAGATCGGCGGCGAAGTTGACAGCGGATCTTTCCCGGTACAGGTCCGCGCGTTCGGGGTAAGGACCGACAAGAGTGTCGAGATAGCGCGACTCGAACTTGTGCGTGTCCCTGGCGAACGTAACCAGGTCGCCGATTCCGAAGTGACTCGCGCCGGCATTGAAGAAATCACGTTTGGTCAGCGCGACCAATGTTGTGAATCCACCCGCGGACCCGCCGGTGATCGCGATGCGCCTGCCGTCGGCGAGGCCGCGCTCAACAAGGTATCGAGCGGCGTTGATGCAATCGTCGACGTCGACCACGCCCCAATTGCCGTTGAGTCGCATTCGATAGGCACGGCCGTAACCGGATGACCCGCCGTAATTGACGTCGACGATGCCGAAGCCGCGACTCGTCCAGTACTGATACTCGAGGTCGAAGCTGGACCCGACCGCGCTGGTCGGCCCCCCGTGGCTGCGCACCACCAACGGCGGTCGCTCGTCGGGCGCGCCGTCGTAATCCTTGTTCTTCGGCGGGTAGAAGAATGCGTGAGCGGTCAGGCCGCCCTCGGTTGGAAACTCGATCGCCTTCGGCACGCTGAAGTAGCCCGGGTCGATGTGCGCCGGATTGGACACCATCACGACCTGTTGGGCACCGGTGTCGAGGTCGATGACCAGGATTCGCTCCGACAGCGTGGGTGACGCAGCGACCAGCGCGACGCGACTCTTGTTGATCGAAATGCTTCGAAGGTCGCTGTAAAGAAGCTCGACCTGCTGCAGGCTGCCGGTATTGGTGTCAAGCCGGCCAAGCCTCGTACCGCCGGTCTCCAGGTACAGGCACATGATCTCTTCGGGGCCGGAGAAGACATACCTGGACATTCCGAATCCCCACTGCGGCACCCCGAACTCGGCCGCCCGACGGCACACCGGCTCGTCGAACTCGCCACGAGCCCGATAGATGTTCCACCAGTCGTTTCTGTCCGACACAAAGTAGAGCTCACCGCCAGGAGACCATTCCGGCTGAAAGATCGACTCAGCGGGGCCGCCGGCGACCTTGCGCGAAGAGGTCGTCACGCCATCGGCGTCAAGCTCCCCGACCCACAGCTCGGTGCCGTCCCACGGCATGTTCGGGTGATTCCAGGTCAGCCACGACAGGCGTTTGCCGTCGCGGCTGAGCTTCGGCGACGAGTAGAAGTCATTGCCCTTGGCAACGGTGATGGCGTCGCGCTTTCCATTCCAATCCAGCGCGACCAATGTGTTGACAGCTTCGGAAGCGCCAGTCGTGTGGTCTTCGCGGACCGCAAAGATGCGGCCCCGCCCTGGATCCACGCGCAGGTCGGCGTGACGGATGTCGGCAGCCGGCGTGATCGGCACCGGCTCGCCGCCACCTTTCTGCACATAGACGCGCTGGTCGTCGAAGTTGGCGAACCACACCGTTCCATCCATCACAGCGAAATGCCCGCCACCGTATTCGTGAACGCGGGTCCGTGCATTGAAGCCCGCCGGCGTGACATCCGTGTTGACGCCATCGCTGTGGCGGACGATCACCTGGCGCCCTGACTCCGTTGGCCTCATCTCGGTCCAGTAGATGTCGTTTCCATCCCAACGTACCGTCCCTCGGCCCAGCGCGACGGCGCCGTTGAGGAGCACGTCGATGCTGATTGGCGAAGCCCAGGACCCGTATGGAGCGACCTCGCGCTCGCTCACTGGGTTACGCGCCGAGCCTCCGGACGATCAGCGCGTCGCCCTGGCCACCGCCGCCGCAGATCGCAGCCGCGCCGATGCTCAGCCCTCGGCGCCTCAGCTCGTGCGCGACAGTCAGTACCAGGCGAGCACCGCTCGCACCAATTGGATGGCCGAGTGCGACAGCCCCACCGTTGACGTTGACCCGCTCCTCGTCAAGGTCGAGCATTCGGGTCGCGTTGAGCGCCACGGCGGCAAATGCTTCGTTGACCTCCACCAGGTCCAGGTCGCTCGCGGCGAGGCCTGCCTTCTTCAGCGCGATACTCAGAGCGAGCGCCGGCACCGTATGAAGCCACGCATACCGATCGGCGCTCATACCGTGCGAGACGATCTCTGCCAGCGGCTCAACCTTCAGCGCGCGCGCCATCTCGCCCGACATGACCACGACCGCTGCCGCCCCGTCAGAGATCTGCGACGCATTGCCGGCGGTGATGGTGCCCTTCGGCCGGAAGGCCGGCGGCAACTTGCTGAGCGACTCTTCCGTGGTCCCAGGACGCACTCCCTCATCGCGCTCGACCCTCACTGGCTCGCCGCGCCGTTGCGGGATGCCGACAGTCACCACCTCGCCGGCCATCGCCCCGCTTTCCCAGGCGAGCTCAGCCCGCTGATGTGAGCGCGCCGCCCATGCGTCCTGCTCCTCTCGGGTGATCTCCAGCTCTCGGTTCACGTCGTCCGAGCTCTCCCCCATGTGCTCATTCAGGAACGTCGACCACAGGCCGTCGTGAACCATCGAATCGACCATCTCCGCGTTTCCCATGCGCGCGCCGAACCGTGCCTTCGGCATGAGATATGGCGCTTCGGACATCGACTCCATGCCTCCCGCGACCACCACCTCCACCTCGCCGGCACGGATCAGCTGGTCGGCCAGAGCGATCGCATTCAGACCGGACAGGCACACCTTGTTGATGGTGAGCGCCGGAACCTCCTGGGGGATGCCCGCCTCGATCGCCGCTTGCCGTGCGGTGATCTGGCCGGCGCCGGCCTGGAGGACCTGGCCCATGATCACGTAGTCGACCTGGTGGGCTGCCACTCCGCTGCGCTCGAGCGCCGCCCGGATGGCATGCCCGCCAAGCGTGACGGCGGGCACATCTTTGAAAGCTCCGCCAAATTTGCCGAAAGGCGTGCGCGCGCCCGCTACGATCACCGAAGGCATATGGCCAGTTTAGGGGGAGGCGAGTCGCCGCCATGAGGAACGCCTTGTTGGTCGTGGATCTCCAGAACGACTTCGTGGAAGGAGGCGCCCTGCCCGTTCCCGGCGGCGCACAGGTCGTCGCCCACGTCGCCCGGCACGTCCGGCACTTTCGCAGCGAGTACTCCTTTGTGGTTGCGACCCGCGACCTCCACGAGGATCCGCCCGACCACTTCTCGGACCAGCCCGACTACGTCAAGACCTGGCCGCCGCACGGAGTCAAAGGGACGGCAGGAGCGGTGCTCTGCACCCCGATCTCGAACCTGGTCAGAGAGAAGATCATCCAGGCCGTGGTGGACAAGGGCCGGCACGGCGCCGCGTTTTCAGCATTCGAGGCCCAGGATCTTCGCGGTCACCTGCTGGTTGACATCCTCAGGGAGCAGCGCGTGGATCACATCGACATCTGCGGGCTGATCACCGAGTACACAATCCTGGCCACCGCCCTCGACGCCCGCAAGCATGAATTCCAGGTCCGGGTTTTGGTCAACCTATGCGGCGCCGCGAGCTCAGTTGCGGGACAGCAGGCATTCGAGCAGATGAAAGGTGTGGGCTGTCAGCTGATGGCTGCCAGCGCGCCGTAATAGAGGACCCGGCACCAGTCGACGCCGGTGCCGGGTTCAGCCGGCTACTTCTTTCGTGCCCTGGGCGCGGGCGCGTCGTACTTGAACGACACGTTCAGCCTCACTCGATATTTGGTGACCTTCCCGTTTTCGATGGTCAGATCCTGCCTGACGACCTCGGCGACGCGGAGATCCCGCAATGATTTGGATGCGGTTTCGACGACACTCTTTGCGGCCGCCTCCCACGATGTGCTGCTGGTCCCCACCAGCTCAGTTACCCGGTAAACGCTGTCGGCCATCACTACCTCCTCATCAACGCGGCTGGCTTATGCATCAATTCTCGCGCAGGTCAGGAATGGACGCGCTCGATTCGACGCAGATCGGACAATGAATCGGCCACCTTTGCGGCAGCACCTTCCGGATGCTCGCCAGCCAGATAGATGATCTGCTCTGTGATGCCCAGCTCGTAGTACTGGGCGCATTCCTCGACCAGCCTGCGGGCATCGCTTCCGTCCCACCGCAGCTGGACGGAGCGACGGATCTCCGAGGAGTCGCGGCCGATCGCGGTGCAGGCTTCCTCGAGGATCGCGATCAGCTCTAAGACCCTGTTGGGCTCACCACCACCGATGTTCCACACGTCCGCATGCCGGGCGACGAGTCGGATGGTGCTCGGGCCCGACGCCCCGATCCAGATCGGCGGGTACGGTTTCTGAATCGGCTTGGGATTCGCTATCGCGTCGGTCATCCTGTAGTAGCGGCCGTCGAAGTTGGTCCGCTCCTCCGTCCACAGCGACTTGATGATCCGCAGCGATTCGCTGAGCCGCCCAACGCGGTGGTCAAGTCCTTCGATCCCATACATCGAGTGCTCGATGGCCGCCCACGCGGCGCCGATGCCGAACTCGAGACGGCCGTCGGAGAGGTGGTCGACGGTGACCGCAAGCTTGGCCAGCAGCGCTGGGTTGCGATATGTGTTGCCCGTGACGAGGCAGCCGATCCGGACCCGCTTGGTAGCCTCGGCCATCGCCGCCTGCAACGCCCAGCCTTCGTATATCGGGCGGTCAGGGCCGCCGTCGCCGATCGAGGCCAGGTGGTCGAAGTCCCATACGTGGTCAAACCCGGCTTCGTCGGCGATGCGCCAGACCGCGCGCAACGCTTCGATCGTGGTGCTCTGGCCGGACAGCTTCATGCCAAAGCGCAATGGGTGTGTCATCCAGTTCGGAGGCGAGTCGGCCGGACGCGAAGCGCGATGTGATATTGCCGCGAGAAACCGTCGGGCTCCCAGTCGTAGCTCTTGATGAGGCGCGCGTACTTACGGATGTAGCTCGGCACCCTGGATGCGAGCGGGTATCTCTTGAGACGCGCCGCGTCACCGTCGATTCGGACGACGTCGCCGCCGTCCGGCGTCGTGTTGAAATGCAGCTGGACATTGGGGTTGGCCTCGATGTCTCTGACCTTCTGGCCAGGCAACGAGTAGATGAGGAATGTTTTTCCGTCCCACCAGAACCACACAGGCACCGCGTGTGGCCTGCCATCGCGCCCGCAGGTCGCAAGCCAGATGATCACCTCTTTTTCCAGGCGCTTCTGCAAGCGTTTACCCTCTGGGGTTGTCGTGTCGAGCAGAGGCCTCGTCCGTGCCGTCATATCCGTTTTGCAATGTACAGGAGGCGGGTGGCGCTGAGCCGTTTGCCGGCGATCCAAAAGTGGCAAAGTGTGGACGTGAAGAAACTGGAAGCGGTGAAGAAGTCCGAGGCGGAATGGAAGCGCGACCTGACCCCTACGCAGTACCACGTGCTGCGGGAGAAGGGCACCGAACGCCCGTTTACAGGCGAGTACTGGGACACCACCACCCCCGGCGTCTATCTATGCGCCGGATGTGGCGCCAAGCTGTTCGAATCCGAGACCAAGTTCGATGCCCACTGCGGCTGGCCAAGCTTTTATGCCCCGGCCGATGACGCGCCGGTCGCGGAGCATGTCGACCGCAGCCTCTTCATGGAGCGGACGGAGGTCACCTGCGCCAACTGCGGAGGGCACCTGGGACACGTCTTCGACGACGGCCCGGACCCGACGGGTCTGCGCTACTGCATCAACTCCGTTTCGATCAAGCTCGAACCGAAGCAGGACTAGCCCGGGCGCCGGCCAGTTTCCAGGAGCACTTTGACGATCGGGCTCGCCTCTTTCGGCTGCCACCCTCGGTAGGCGTCTCTGAGCGGGACCGGCCACTCGACATCCAGGTCGACCCTCGTGCCGGGTGCGCCGGCGCCGGCGAGCACACGCAATGCCAGCTCGAGGACCTGGCGCTGCATCGCCTTGTCGCCAGGCATCCCAAAGGAGTGACCGTAAGGAAACTCCACCCCTACCACACGTGGCGTGAGCCGCTCCTCGGCCACCGCCGGCATCATCGTCACAACCACTGTGGGGATTCCCGCTTTCTCGATCCATCGTGCCAGCACGGGCACGTTTGAGCAGCAGTCGGGTCAAGCCGGAGCGAGGATGAGGCCGTCGACGCCCTGGCTCCTCAGGTGCGCGATCACCTCGCCGGCAGTCTTGTCACGCCAGCCGACAAGGGTTCGCTCCTGGTAACCCATCACCGAGACGTGCTGGGCCGCAGAGCCGCCGATGACACCATCCGTCGCCAGCTGCTCCAGCAGGCGGGCCGGGAGTGCGATCTCGGGATCGGCGATCACGTCTTCGTCATTGATGTGTAGGTGGGCGACTCCACGGTCGGCGTTATCCACGTGGGCGGGGATCGGGCGCCAGCTCGGGTCGCCCCATTCGGGCTGAGCCCGCTCGCGCTCGATATCAAACGAAGGTTGCGACTGCTTGAGGAACAGGCCCGCCGAGCTGAGCAGGGCAATGCGCGATTCCTGCAGCCGCTTCTCGAAAGGAACCCACACGAGTTCCTCCTCGCCGGTGAATGGCCCGCGGCCTTCGTAATAGGAGCGAAAGCTTCGGGGGAGGAATCGGTAGCTGTCGACCTTCATCAGCTCGTCCCTACCAGCCGCCCGCCAGCTCGCCCTTCAGCGTGGGCACGACGGAGCCCCCCACTTCGATGCGTGACGGCAGGTCCGCGTCCCCGGAATACGCCAGCTTGATGTGCACCAAGCTCCGGCGGCCCATCTTGGTGCCCTGCTCGCTGACCAGCGACACCTCAGGCGACCGCCGCACCATCCCGTGCTTGACAGCGAAAGCGCCCAGTGGTCCGCTGCCGGACCCCGTTGCGGCATCCTCGTAAACGTTCATGACGTGCGGTGCGAACATCCGGCTGTACAGCCGATCGCGACCCAAGGCTGCGAAAAGGAAGACGCCGTGTGGGAATATTTTGGACAGCGGGTCTTTCTGGGAGATTGCGCGATCGACCGTGGCCGCATCCTTGAGGGCGACGTAGACAAACGGCGCGCCGGTGCTACCGACCTGGATCGGGACGTCGGGTACCAGGTCACCTGGTGAAAGTCCGATGGCGGCCATGGCGCCGGCCCGATCGGACAGGATGTCGCCGAAGGTCACAGGTGGATGCGTCATCCAGAAGGTGAGGCTGTCGGCACCGCGCTCCGCGCGTACCGGCACCGGGCCAACGCCCTCCTCCAGCGTGAAGTCCAGCGAGCCGCCAGGAACCAATCCCTCGGTGAACAGGACCCAGGCCGTACCTATGGTCGGGTGGCCGGCGAACGGGAGCTCCGAGGCGGGGGTGAAGATTCGCAGTCTGGCCACGTTGGCAGGGTTCTCAGGCGCAAGCACGAAAGTCGTCTCCGAGATGTTCATCTCCTTGGCGATGCGCTGCATCACATCGCCGGGAATTCCCTCCGCGTTGAGCACCACCGCGAGCTGGTTGCCGGTCAGCGGCGTATCGGTGAAGACATCGACTGTGTGAATCGTGTAGCGCTTGAACCGCTCGCTCATCTCGGGATGATCATGCAGGTGCTGGTCCCGTGGGCAAGGAGCTTGCCGCTCGTCTCGGCGAAAAGCTTGCCCTCGGAGGTGGCGACCCTGCCGCCTCGGTGGACGACCACCGCCTCACAGCGCACCGGTCCGGTTTCGGCGGTGATCGGACGCACAAAGTTCACCTTGGTCTCAAGAGTCGTGTAGCGCTCACCGACCGCGAGCGTCGTGTGGACCGCGCAGCCCAGCGCGGAGTCGAGGATCGTCATCGCAAAACCTCCATGCACCACACCGATCGGGTTGTATAGGTACTCTCCCGCCTCGCCTCGGAACATCGCCTTGCCCTCTGCGACCTCGGCCCCGGTGATACCCATCGTCGACATGATCGGCGGCGGTGGCAGCTCTCCCGACACCACCGCCTTCATGAACTCGAGGCCCGACATGCCCACCGCCGCCGGCAAGGCGGCCAGCGGATCCGTCCAGGTCACCGTTCTCGTGCGCGCGTTCGAGTCGGTCACGTCATCACTGAATACCACGCTCAGCCGCCAAGACTTCCCTCAAATTCCAACGTCGAGAGGATGGCCAGCAGGCCCAGAGCGGCCATCGCCACACCGCTGAATGCGCTGATGCCTCTCACAACGCTCGGGGTCAGGCCGGCGCGTAACCCAGTGCCGAGGCCGGCCACGATGCACCACCAGGTGGCGGAGCCTGCGAACACCCCGATCACGACCAGCGCTGGCGGCAAATAGCCCTCGCCGATACCCACCCCAAGCGAGGCAACCAGGGCGGCGAACGAGATGATGGTGGCCGGGTTGGCGATCGTGAGCCCGAGCGTCGAGATGTAGGCCACAGCCAGGCCCGATCGATCAGGGATTGGCGCCGGCTCCTCGGCCTTGGGCCGGTTCACGACCGTGCGAAATCCGAGCAGCACCAGGGCGGCGCCTCCGATCAGGGTCAGCCAGAACCGCTCGCCGACGAGCGCCGAGGTGACCGCGCCGATCCCGAAGGCGGCGAGTCCGGCGTACAGCCCATCCGCGGTGGCAACGCCCAGGCCTGAGGCGAGACCGGTGAGCCAGCCGCGGGCCAGACCTCGCCTAAGGCAAAGAAAGAAGATGGGGCCCGGTGA
>DASXNH010000116.1:0-33345 GCA_036495195.1 Candidatus Dormiibacterota bacterium | reverse complement strand
CTTGGCTCCGCCCACGAGGACCGCTCTCGGGCGGGCCTGATCCCATGTCGCCATCGGCTCGCTGACAGGGTCGCGATCGAAGACCTGTAAGTCGGCGACCATACCTGGTTCCAGCGTCCCCTTGCGGCCTTCTTCGAAGCTGGCGTAGGCGCCGCCAACGGTGTAGGCACGCAGTGCCGCAAGAATGCCAATACCGTTGACGCTGTCCTCGACCGCGGCTCGGATGCCCGGCCAGGGGTTGGGATCGGTGATCACCGGAAGGTCGGAGCTGAACGCGATGGGGACACCGGCCTTCACCAGCGGGCCATGGGCCGCGAGATCTTTGCGATCTCGCGCTGGAAACATCAGCGCAGAAGCTACGCGGCCGAGGCGCGCAGCCATCGGCTGCATCACCGCCACCATTCCCAGCCTGGCGAGCCTCACCTGAAGGTCTGCCGGACAGATCGTGCAGTGTTCGACTCGATGCCGGAGGCCGGCCGCCCCGGCGGCTTCGACCGCGTCGCACATGGCCTCGATCGCGCCATCTCCGATCGCGTGGGCCGCGACCTGAAGGCCTGCGCGACTCGCGCGATCGACCAGCGCCCGCAGCTCGTCAGGAGTCGTTCGCCACACCCCATCTCCCGAGCGCATGGCAACCCGCTCCGCGCCGCCATCGACGAAAACCTTGATCGGGCCCGCCCGCAGCGTGTGCCCGCCAAAGCCTCGGAACACGCCAAGGCCCTCGGATGCTTCCAGGAGCTCCCACGACAGGAACTCGTTGACACGCATCTTGAGCCGTCCATCCTCCGCGAGACGCTGATAGGCGCGAAGGTCGTCGGCAAATCCGCGGTTGACGGCGGCGCCAACCGACGTCACCCCGCGTGAAAGGAGCAGCAGCTGAGCCTGCAGGATGCCCTCCTCACGACGCCCGATCGGAGGTGGCGGCTGCACGTCGGCGACCAGCCGCATCGCGGCTTCGAGTAGAAGGCCGTTCGGGAGTCCATTCCGATCGCGGCCGATCCGGCCGCCCGGTGGATCCTGACCCGGACCCATGAGGGCCGCCGCCTCCAACGCCGCGGTGTTGGCCACGCGCGCATGGCCGCCGCGCTCATCGATGTAACAAGGGCGATCACCGGTGGCCTGGTCCAGCTCACTCCGATGTGGTGGCCTGAGTTCCGCGAGCTCGTCGACCCTGTAACCCAGCCCCAGCTGCCACTCGCCATGCTTCAGGCTGCGGCCATGGTCGCGAAGTCTCTTGACTATCTCTTCCACGCTGCGCGCGCCGCCCAGGTCCGCGCCAAAACGTGTGAGACCGTAATAGACGACGTGCGCGTGCGCGTCATTGAAGCCTGGAAGCACGGCGCCACCATCCAGATCGATGACGCGGGTCTTGGGGCCCTTCAACCGCATCACCTCAGCTCCGCCCACGGCGGCCACCTGCCCGCCCGCGATCGCGAGGTGACTGAAGGCCTGCAGACCCGAACGACCGAGCGTGCGAATGCTGCCGCGAGCCAGGATCAGGTCGGCGCTCACTTGACGGTTAGAGTAATTCGCGTGGGCGCCATCGACCTTCGATCCGACACCGTGACGCTGCCGACGCCTGATATGCGGCGTGCGATGGCCACCGCTCCGCTTGGCGACGACGTGATGGGTGATGACCCCACTGTGAACCGATTGGAGGAGGTCGCCGCCGCGCGCATGGGCAAAGAGGCCTCAATTTTTCTGCCCAGCGGCACGATGGGCAACCTGATCGGGATCGCGGTCAATGCCCGGCAGGGGGAGGAGATCATCGCCGACTCCGAGTCTCACGTCTTTCTGTATGAAGGGGCGGGCGCCGCGGCGGTGACCGGGGTGCAGATCCAGCAAGTCACGACACCGGCCGGCGTGATGACCGCGGAGCAGATCGAGGCGGCAGTAAGGCCGCGCGACGACATCCATTTCGCGCTCACCGCGGCCCTGTTCCTCGAGAATACCCACAACCGGCACGGCGGCATCGTGTGGCCCCTCGACGCCCTGGAGGCGGCCGCCGGCAGCGCCCATGGCCAGGGCATCCGGGTCCACCTCGATGGGGCACGCATCTTCAACGCGGCGGTGGCACTGGGCATCGACGCTGCCGAAATTGCCGCTCCCGCCGACACCGTCACCTTCTGCATCTCCAAAGGGCTGGCCTGCCCGGCCGGCAGCCTGTTTTGCGGCTCGAAGGCATCGGTGGAACAGGCCAGGCGCTGGCGCAAACGTCTCGGGGGCGGCATGCGTCAGACCGGCGTGCTGGCCGCGGCCGGGTTGGTCGCGCTCGACACCATGGTGGACCGCCTCGCCGAGGACCATGCCAATGCAAGGACCCTCGCCGAGGGCCTGGTCGAGCTGCCCGGAATCGACTGCGACCTCGCCCGCGTCCAGACCAACCTCGTCTATTTCGACCTCACGACGATGACAGGCGCGCATTTCCAGGAAGCGTGCCGGCAGCGCGGCCTGCTGGGTGAGGCGCTGGACGCGAGGCGGGTTCGATTCGTGACCCATTACGGCATCGCTGCAGCCGACGTACAGTCAGCAATCGAGATCTGCCACGAGGTGATGTCTGCCTGATCTGAAGCTGTCCGATGACGGCCTCTACTACTGGGATGGGCAACGATGGGTGACCACCCTGTCGAACGATGGGCGGTCGCGCTGGACCGGATCCGCCTGGGTTCCCGTGGGCGCGCCCGCGACGCCGGGTTTCTATGCGCAGCCCCGCACGGGGCCGCGCGTACCAACCGGGTGGACGAAGCCGCTTCAGTGGTCGGTTGTCGGTTACTACGTCGCATCCGCGATCTGGGCCGTCGCCGGACCTTTCCTCATGGCCGGCCCGATCTCCGATTACGTCAACCAGGTGATTCAGCAGCAAGCGGCGCTCAACCCGACCACGCCGGCGCCACCCGCCGATGTTCTATCGACCATTCACAGCATCATCACCGTGGCCCTGGTGGTCGGGGCGACTGTCGGCGTCGCCATCTCGGCGGTCGCGATCATCGGCGCGCTGAGGCGATGGACCTGGGTGTTCTACGCGGTGCTCGTGCTCCTCGGGCTCCAGACCGTCTCCTTTCCATTCACCTTGGTCAGCGCCTTCACCACGTCGGCAGTGAGCCCCATGAAGCTGCCTGTTGCACTCACCGCCGCCTCCGTCGCGTTCGCCATCCCAGGGGTCGCACTGTTCATCTGGATGGCGGTGGCGGCATTTCGTCGGGGCCCGTGGGCGATGACCAGGAGTGCCGGCCAGGTCTAGGTGAGGAGCGAGGCCAGCAGCTTCGGGTCGATATTGCCGCCGCTCACCACTGCCACGGTGAGCGGCCCCGGCTCCAGCTGCTCGAGCGCCGCGTAGGAGAGCGCCCCCGCGCCTTCCGCCACCACCTTGGCGGCCGACGCCAGCTCGGCAATCGCTGTGCGCAGCCGCGGCTCGGGAACCGTCAGCCACCTGTCGACGCACGCCTTCAACAGCTCGAACATGCGCGGGTCGAACGGTGCCGTCGTTCCGTCGGCGATGGTGTCTGGCTTGATGCTGACCGGGCCGCCCGCTTCGAGGCAGCGAACCCACAGCGGGTAGCCGTCGGATTGCACGCCGATCACCTCGATGTCAGGCCGCGCGGCTTTGAGCGCGGACGCGATGCCGCCGATCAAACCCCCGCCGCCCACGGGCACGATGACGCGAGCCACGTCCGGCAGATCTTCCAACAGCTCGAGCCCGAGTCCCCCGTGGCCTGCCATCACCTCGGAGTCGGCGAATGGATGGATGAAGGATTCAGGTTCCGACTTCCATCCCTCATTCGCGAGCCATTCGAGCATCGCGTCGCGAGGCATGAGGATTGGGTTTGCGCCCCACCGCTTCACGCCTTCGACCTTGAGGGCCGGTGCCGTGTCGTACATCACCACGCGGCAGCGGACCCCCAATTTTTTTGCGACGTACGCACAGGCCTGGGCCGCATTGCCCGCGCTGACTGTGATCAGGCCGCGGCGCAGCCGGTCAGCTGGCAGGTTCAGCGCGGCGGCGAAAAAGCCACGCACCTTGAAGCTGCCTGTCGGCTGGAGACATTCGAGCTTGAGCGAGGCGCCCTCGACCGGCACCAAGGGGGTTCGAATGACGTGCGGGCGCCCTCGCGCGGCTGCAGCCCTGATCCGCGCAATGTCGATCACGGCAGATAATCGTAGGCGTGCCGATATATGAGTACAGGTGTGAGGAGTGCGGCAAGAAGTCCTCGGCGCTGCTTCCGAGCTTCTCATCGCCAGACCCGACCTGCCCTCATTGCGGCAAGCCGGCGCTGCACCGGCTGGTGTCGACCTTCGCCACGGTTTCGTCAGGCGACGATGGAGGCGATGACTTCGGGGGTGGCGGAGATGACTTCGGCGGCGGTGATGACATGGGCGGCGACGATGACGGCGATGGCGACGACTCCGGCGGTGGCTACGGGGATGACGACTTCTAGGCGATAGCCAGGACTTCGTTCGCCGCTTTGATCAGCTCATGTCCATGGCTGTCATCGCGGGCGAAGATGCGGAAGAGCGCCATCCGGACCGGCAGACGCCGGAAAAGCTCGAGGACGCGGCTCTGCTGGTAACGGTCTTCCAGCGGCTCATAAATAAGGATGTCCGCGGTCTCGGTCATCGGGTTGAACGCGCGCGATTCCTGTGCGGCGACGTCGACCTCGAACTCGATACCGCGCATGCGCTGCGGCAACCTTTCGCGAATGTGCGCAGCGAACTCTTCACGCGTCACGCTCAAGGCTCCGCTCGGGATCTCACGCGCGTCGGTCAGCCCCTGGTAGATGAGCTTCCACTTGAGCTTGCGGGCAACCACGTCCGCCCACGCCTGGCCCAGCTCGCGTCTCCTTGCGTCTTCGTCGCCGGCAGCCCAGCGGTCCACCTCCGACAGCAGCGACCATTCGGTCAGCCCCTGGTAGCGGTGCATGCGCTCGAGTGGATTGCCGCCCAGCACCAGCTCCAGGGTCGGACGGAAGACCTCCCGTAGCTGCAGGTCGATCCGCCTGACAGTCCGGTGGAAATAAACCTGGTGGTAAAGGAAGAGGCGAGCATTCAGGAACATGTAGAGCGATTCCGCCGCATGAGCATGGAGTGTCAGGCCCCGCTCAGAGATGAAGGAGTAATGGATGATCCGCTGCACGTCGACCGGCCCGGCGGCGACGCCACATATATAGGAGTCGCGAGGAACGTAATCCATGTTGTCGGCGGAGTAGGCACCGACCATCGCGGGCTTCAGGGCCGCGAGCCACTGCGGAGCATGGAAACCCTCGAGCTCGGCCGGCGAGATGAGGAACGACACCCACCTGGGATCGATCCGCTCGCCCGGCTCGAAATCGGCGCCTGGCGATGCGCCCAGTGCGCTGACGATCGGAGCCAGCGGACCCGTCACCAACGAACGGCCGATCACCTCGTGATCTATCCCCCACGTATCGAGGTAGTTTTCATCGAAGAAGTGACCGAAGGGTCCGTGGCCGACGTCGTGAAGAAGCCCGGCGATACGCATCGTCTCTTCGACCAATCCCAGCGAGGGCGTGTCGCTGCAGATCGCGCTGAGGGTCGGGTGGAGGTGATGCGCCCACTCGCCCGCCAGGTGCATGGCGCCCAGCGCGTGCTGGAAGCGAGAGTGCTCGGCGGTCGCAAACACCCACCACGCGCTCTGCAGCTGGTGGATGCGGCGAAGCCGCTGCAACCAGGCGCCATCCAGGAGCTCACGCTCGGAGGCTTCACCAGGCACCCCGCCTCGACCGCCCTTCGTAATGCGAAGGTATCGATAGATGGGGTCGCTTGAAAGATTGACTCGGGAGTATTCGAGCGGAGCGCCGGTCACGGACCGATTATCGCCACATGGTCAACGGGGCATGAACCAGCGGTGACGGCCGGTCTTCAGGAAGGCATCGACCTTTTCAACCGCGGGCATTACTGGGAGGCGCACGAGGCCTGGGAGCGCGACTGGATGCCAGATCGCAAAGGCCCGGAATCGGGCTTCTACAAGGGCTTGATCCAGCTCGCGGCCGGCTGCCTTCACTACACGCGCCATAACCGGCGCGGCGCGGTTAACAAATGGAAGAGCGGCGCCGACTACCTCCGGCCCTACCTGCCGTCCCACAGCGGTGTCCAGCTGAAGCCGCTGGTCGACGCGGTCGACGGCCATCTGAGCGCGATCAGCGGCCCGACCTGGCCTGAACTCACCATGCCAATCATCAAGACCGAAGCCTGACGTTGCGGCCAGGCCGGGTTCGCCCCCGGTCCTCAGCCGCGGTTTCGATCAGGAGTACGGCGGGAACCGGCGGCCGGCGCCCGATTCGATCAGGCCCCCGTGCCCCAGCCGCCTCAGGTCTCCGGCGTCGGCCCTCCCGTACGCGAAGACGAACGGAAGCAAGAGATCGAGAGAGCTCGAGCGGCCGAAGCCTGCGCAGGACGCAACTCCAACCACCGCCGCCTCGTCGAGCCGGCCCAGCCACAGCATGCTGCCGGGGTGCATCGGCGCACCGAGCTGGAGCAGCTGTCCGCCTGCGGCGGTGAGCTCGGCATAAGCCGGGTCCAGCGGATCGATCGCGGAAGCGCCCGCGAACAGAACCAGCTGCGCGCCCAACGCCGTGGCTTCAGCGTAGGCCACGCCCACCGCCTCGCCAGTGCGAGCGACCTCACGCACGCCAACGACCTCCGCCCCGTACCAGCCGAGTTTTGCGGTGACGGCGGCGCGGAACAGATCGCGCGCCTTCGGCTTGAGGCGCTCGGTGGCGACGACGAACGTGCGCAGCGGCATGAAGGGCAGGAGCTCGATGATCGGACCCTTCTCGCGACTGATCTGCTCGACCGCCGCGATCAGGTTGCCTGGCACGGCAACCGGAGTGACCTTGCAGCCCGCGACTTCCTCACCTTCGGCGACCGCCTGGCCGTCCATCACGGTGAAAACGGAGATGTAGCCAAGGGCGTTGATGGCGTCGACCAGGTCTGCATGCACGCGCACCAGCCCGCGGCGCGCAGCGGTCAGGCGCGTCTGGCTTTGCACCGGCGGTTGCGCCATCAGGCCGGGGCTGGTCAGCGCGGAGGCAAGCCGTTGCGCCGCCACGTCCTCGTGCACGTCGCCGGGTTCCAGCTCGACCACATGAACGTCGCCCGCCTGCTGGACACGCGCCAGGTGCTGGGCCGTGAGCACGGTCCCCTTGCGCAGGTCGGGGCCGAGGTCGTGGACGAGCACTCGCCCCGCCACGTCATCCGCCGTTGCCCCTGAGCCGAGTCGATGCGCCCTCATTACTGGCAGCATAGATATATGCCCGACGTGGTCCGGCTGTACAACACGTTGACGCGGACCAAGGAACCGCTCATCCCGAACCAGGCGGGGCTGGTACGGATGTACTCATGCGGCCCGACCGTCTATCGCTATGCCCACATCGGAAACCTGCGGACCTTCATGCTTGCCGACCTGCTGCGGAGGTCGCTCGAATACCTCGGCTACGAAACCGAGCAGGTGATGAACATCACCGACGTCGGCCACCTTACCGATGACTCGTTCGACAGGGGCGAGGACAAGATGCTCGTGGCCGCGCGCCTGGAGAAAAAGTCGCCTGAGGAAATCGCAGCCTTCTACACCGACGCATTCATGCAGGACGAGGCGAGCGTCAACATCAGGCCCGCCGCGCACTATCCGCACGCGAGCCAATTCATCCCTCAGATGGTCGAGCTCATCGCCAGGCTGATCGAAAAGCGGCACGCGTACGAAGTGGACGGGACCGTCTATTACGACATCGCCAGCTTCCCTGCCTACGGCAGGCTCTCGCGCAACACCACGGACAAGCTGCTCGCGGGGACGAGGGGCGAGGTCGATCCGAGGAAACATCATCCGGGTGACTTCACCCTCTGGAAGGGGGCTGGCGAGCACCGGCTACAGGTCTGGCCCAGCCCGTGGGGCCCAGGGTTTCCGGGGTGGCACATCGAGTGCTCGGCCATGTCGATGGCACTGCTTGGCGATCGATTCGACGTCCATACGGGAGGCGCCGACAACGTCTTCCCTCATCACGAGGCGGAGATCGCGCAGTCCGAAGGCGTTACCGGTCACCCCGTCGTGGGCTGCTGGCTCCATGGTGAATTTCTGATGCTGTCGGGTTCCCGGATGGCCAAGTCCGCAGGCAACTTCTTTCGGATCGGGGAGCTCGAGGACCGCGGATTCGACCCACTTGCATTTCGCTACCTCGCGCTGCAGGCCAAGTACCGCACCAAGCTCAACTTCAGCGAGGACGGCCTCGCCGGCGCCGATCGTGCCCTGCATGGCTTGAGAGAGCGTCTGCGGGAATGGTCCGCTGCGAGCGACGATGCCACCGGCAATCCAAGCGAGGTCAACGACCTCGAGAGGAGATTCCGTTCGGCCATCGCGAACGACCTGGACCTGCCCGCCGCGATGGCCCTGGTTTCTGAGCTGACCCACTCGGCGCTGGCTCCCAGAGAAAAGGCAAAGCTGCTGCGCCGCTGGGATCCGGTGCTCGGTCTCGACCTCGACCGATCGGCTCCCAATCTGACCCTGCCGGCCGGCGCCGCGCAGCTGCTTGAAGGTCGTGAGCGGGCGCGAGCCGCCAAGGACTTTCGGCGTGCTGACGAGCTGCGGGACGAGCTGGCTGCGATGGGAGTCGCCGTCACCGACACGTCCGCCGGCCAGCGCTGGAGAGCCTCCAAAACGTGACCGGGCTCCCGCCCCGAGGTGGCCATGACTTGACTACGAACGCATGTTCGGCTAACGTCCGCCATCAGCATCAATGCTCACGTCTCCAACCTTTGTCTCATCCCACTTCCAGGGGGACGTAACCCTCGATCACGTGATCCCGGCGTCGTTCGCCCGGTTCGCGCCGCTGCCTGACGATCTCCGGCCAGAGCTTGGCCGCGCGCTGGCATCGCGCGGCATCGCGCAGCTGTATTCGCACCAGGCCGACTCTTACAGGGCGGTACGCAGTGGCCGGCACCTGGTCGTGGTGACACCGACCGCAAGCGGGAAAACCCTCTGTTACAACCTGCCGGTCCTTCAACAGTTGTTGGAGCACCCGGAAAGGCGGGCCCTGTACGTCTTTCCAACCAAGGCGCTGGCCCAGGACCAGCTGGCTGAGCTCAGCGCGCTCAAGCACGGACTGCCGATCGATCTTCGCGTGGATACCTATGACGGGGACACGTCGCCAGGGCGTCGCACGGCCATCCGCGAAGGCGGGCACATCGTCATGACCAATCCCGACATGCTTCATGCGGGCCTTCTCCCACATCACACGCGCTGGCGCCGGCTTTTCTCGAGCCTCGACTTCGTCGTCATCGACGAACTGCACATGTATCGCGGTCTCTTCGGCAGCCAGGTCGCGAACGTCATCCGGCGCCTGAAACGAATCTGTGCCTTCTACGGATCGAAACCGACTTTCATCTGCACGTCAGCGACCATCGCCAATCCGCTGCAGCTCGCACAGAAATTGCTCGAGGAGGACAACATCGAGCTCGTGGAGCGCAACGGAGCGCCACGCGGCGAGCGCCGGCTGATCTTCTACAACCCTCCGCTGCTCAACCGCGAGATGGGCATCCGTCGCAGCTCGATGCTCGAGGCGCGCCGCATCGCGGCGCCATGGATCCGTGGCGGGGTGCAGACGATCGTCTTCTGCCGCAGCCGCCTGCAGGTCGAGGTGATGCTCAGCTATCTCCGGCAGGATCTGGCCCCGAGGCTCGATGCCACCCAGCGCGTCCGCGGATATCGCGCCGGCTATCTGCCCCTGCATCGAAGGGAGATCGAGGCTGGCCTGCGCAGCGCAGAGATCACGGGCGTGGTCAGCACCAATGCGCTCGAGCTGGGCATCGACATCGGCAGCCTCCAGACGGCAATCCTCGTCGGCTATCCCGGCACCATCGCGTCGACATGGCAACAGCTGGGGAGGGCGGGGCGGCGGTCAGGGTCGGTTGGCGTCTTCGTGGCATCGAGCTCGCCGCTCGACCAGTTCATCGTCCGCCACCCCGAATACTTCCTCGGCTCGGATCCTGAGGAGGGTCTCATCGATCCGGACAACCTGCTGCTGCTCGCGGGCCACCTGCAGGCCGGCCTGTTCGAGCTGCCGTTCGAAGACCAAGAGCGCCTCGGACGCGCCGATGTCCATGAGCTGCTCGAGCTGTTCGAAGAGGACGGCTCGGCTTCGCGCTCAGGTGGCCGGTGGTTCTGGAGCCGGCAGGCCTTCCCCGCCGACGAGATTCACCTGCGCCGCATCGCCGCGGACAACGTCGTGATCATCGACACCTCCCAGCCGCGACCGAAAGTCATCGGCGAGATGGATCAGTTCACCGCGCCTGTGCTGCTGCACGAGGAGGCGATTTACCTCCATGAGGGCGCGCAGTACCACGTCGAGCGCCTTGACTGGGAGGAGAAGAAAGCTTATGTCCACCCCGTCGAGGTCGACTACTACACCGACGCCCTCGCGGCGGTCACGGTGCAGGTCCTGGACACCTTTTCATCTCCGGATCCGGGTGGGCTGTCGCGAAACCATGGCGAGCTGAAGATCACCGCTCTCGCGAGCATGTTCAAGAAGATCAAATTCCACACCCACGAGAACATCGGGTCGGGCCCTATCCACCTTCCGGAGCAGACGCTCCACACCACCGGCTACTGGATCACCGTCGACGAGGATCTGTGGCGCACCCTCGGGCGCGAGACACTCGAAGCGGGATTGCAGGGAATGGCCCACACGCTGCGCCATGTCGCGAGCCTGCGGTTGATGTGCGATCCGCGTGACCTTGGCGCGGTGGCCGAGGTGCGCTCCGTTACCACCCGGCTGCCGACGGTGACCGTCTACGAGATGTATCCGGGCGGCGTCGGTTATGCCGCCCGCATGTACGAGCTGCATCGAGATCTCCTCGAGCAAGGCGCGGCGCTCGTGCGCGACTGCCCATGCCTGGCGGGATGCCCATCCTGCATCGGACCGCTGCACCTTGTGGAAGGAGCCAAGGAGGCATGTCTCAAGCTGATGCAAGCCGGGCAAGGGCTGGCGGCGAGGGATTCGGTGGCAAGTTGGGTCAGCTGCTAGGCGGCATCGAGCATCACAGCGGAGCGTATCCGTCGAAACGTGTAGAGGGAAGGGCAGATGGCAACCACGTGGATGACCCGTATGCGCACCAAAGATCCGTCGATGGCCCGCCGCCGACCTCCCGACTTCGCGAGCGCCTTGCCCGTCTAGGCGCACCGCCGCGGATCCAACTCCGGTTCGAGCGCTCGCTGCCGCGCGGGTTCGAGGTCGTCGTCACGCCGTTTGGCGACGCGCTGCTGCGCCAGGATGTGATTCCGATGCCGGCGCTCGAACCGCACCCTGGCTCCATCGCGTACGTCGACACTGAGACCACCGGCTTATCCGGTGGAGCGGGAACCTACGTCTTCGCCGCAGCGGTCGCCACGCCGATCGAATGTGGATTGCGGGTGGCGCAAGTCTTCCTCCCTCAGCCGGGCATGGAAGCGGCATTTCTCCATGCGCTCCAGGCCGAGATCGAGCCGGCGCAAGGGGTGGCCACCTTCAACGGCAGCTCCTTCGATCTGCCCGTTCTGCGGACACGCTGGGTGATGGCTCGAATGCCCGGAGAGCTCGCCCATCCCCCGCACGTCGACCTGCTCACCCTCGTCAGGGCCCTGTACCGCCACCGCCTGGAGAGCTGCAACCTCAGGTCGGTGGAGGAGAGACTGCTGGGTTACGAACGCGACGACCCGATCGCCAGCGCTCTCGTGCCCGACGCTTACTTCGAATACCTCCGCCACGACACGAGCCCGCTGCTCGAGGCGGCGCTCGAGCACAACCGGCTCGACGTCATCAGCCTCGTCCACCTTCACTCCCGACTGCTCGCACGACTTCGGGGCGGTGACACGGGCATGGATGCCGCCGACTGGCTGGCCCTCGGCCGCCATCGGTTTCGACGAGGCGCTCGTGCCGATGGATGGAGAGCGCTCCGCAACGCCACCGCCTTCGCGAAAGGGGAAGCTGCGGCGACCGCCGGTCTTTTGCTAGCGAGGCGACTGGTGCGCCGCGGCTCGATCGAGGCCGCGGACCGATTGCTGTACTGGCTGGAGTCCCATGCGACCGATGACATTCGTGTGGCGGTTGCCCGCGCGCGCCTCCTGGAATGGCGCCGGCGCGACCCATACACAGCGCTTCATGTGGTCGAGGCAGCCCAACAGCGAATGCCCGATGAAACAGAGAGCCTCGAATCACGGCTTGTCCGGTTGCGCCGAAAGGTCAAGAAGCGCGCGAGCGCGCGCCTGCCGTTTCCCTGACGAGCGGCCCGAGCCGGTCGCCTCTCAGGGCAGGGCCGACGTCGGAGGCGCGATCTCGACGACAGTTTGGGCGGTCGCCGGAAGGGCGAGGGTCGGGATGAACAGGTCGATGCTTCCGTCTCGGATGCTCTGCCCCAACGCTTCCACCAGTGCCGGGTCGAACTCGGTGCCCGCTCCCGCTGTGATCCGATCGAACGCCACCAGTGCCTCGAGCCGCTCGCCCCCGCGACCCGCGGACATCGCTTCGTACATCTCCGCCACCGCAATGATGCGAGCCCCAAGCGGAATCTTTTCTCCGGCCAGCGCGTCTGGCTTGCCTCCTCCATCCCATCGCTCGTGGTGGCCGCGCACGTACGCCAGGACATCCGTTGGAAACTTCGCACGCCTCAGGATCTTCTCACCCGATTCGGGGTGACCCGGCACCTCGAACCCCTGGCCGGCCGTGAGGGTCATGTGTCCGACGTCATGGAGGAAAGCTGCAGTCCGGAGATCCTCCAGACGAGTCACCGGCAAGGTCGAATGACGGCCGAGCGCGTCGGCGATCACGGCGATGCGGCTTGAGTGTCCCTGCGTAAGCGGGCTGCGGTGATCGACGGCGTGCGCGACCGCGACGACCACCTGCGGACCTGCCTCCGCGAGCACAGAGAAGAGACTGATGTCGTCGAGCTCCAGCTCGGTGACCAGCTGAGGGAACGTGCATGCGCGATCTTTTCCCTCGCGTTTCGCCAGGTACAACGCTTGGTCCGCAGCCGCTACGAGCTCCGTCGCCGTCAACCCATCGCCTGGGTACGTCGCGGCTCCCACACTGAAGGTCAAGTGGCTGCCCGGCGTCGTTGCGATGGACGCTTCGTGGACGGCGTCGACGATGCGATGCGCCAACCGGTGAGCTCCAAGCGCATCGCTATCCGTCGACAGCACCACGAGCTCGTCGCCGCCGTATCGCGCCACTATGTCTTGGGCTCGTGCCACCGAGCGCACGATCCTGGCGCCAAGCTGCAACACAAGGTCACCTTGTTGGTGGCCCACCTGGTCGTTCACCGACTTGAAATGGTCGAAGTCGATGAGGATCACCGAGAAAGTGCCTGAGCGCCTGTTGACTTGGGAGAAGAGCGCCGCGAGCCGCCGCCGGAACTCTCGCACGTTAAGCAGTCCCGTGAGCCCGTCGGTGGTGGCCTCCTGGGTGCTCCGGTGATAGCGGAGCGCATTCGCGAGCGGGACCGCCGAGCTGCCGGAAAGCGCGGCCAGCGAGAAAAGGTCCTGGTTGGTGAAGGTGCCCTTGATTTTGTTCAACGTGAGCAGCGCGGTCATACCTTCGCCCGACGCGATAGGAATCATCAGCGTTCTCCGGTCCGCCCCGAACTGGGCCTCTCCTGTGCGCGCAGCCACTGATAGCTTCTCCTGGTCGAGAAAATCAGGCGCATCGCCTGCGGCCTCGCCATCCGGCGCACTGGCTCCTATCTCGAACCCGTCGTGTGAGACGAGGACCAGGTGGCCGCGGTCTGCCAACGTCATTTGGACTGCGTGGCGGACGACGAGCTTGAACACGTCCTTGATGTCGGTGTCGCCGACCATCGTCACGCTCAGCTCGCGCAGCGAGTCCGCCTGGGCCGCGCGTTCCACCGCCTGCCGACGCTCGCGTTCTAGCTCGCGGGTCATGTAGCCAGTTGCGCCTGCCACGACGAGGAAAAGGAAAACTTTGCCGATCGTGGCATTCGGGTCCGTGGTGAAGTTGGCCGGAGTGAACGAGCCGCCGATGAAGAGGTAGATGAAGGAGATGACCAGCGCAGAGGTGACGCAGGCGGCGGCCCCGAAACGGACGGCATTGGTGATGACAGCAAGGAAGAGCGCGAGAAAAAACGGGCTCGAGAAGCCATCCGAAAGGTAAACGATGCCCGTCGCAAAGAAGATGTCGAACGACATCGTGGTCAGGCTGAACTGCTTTCCGGGCTGGTATCCCCGGGCCAGCATGATGTTCACCACCACGTTCATCACCGCCCACGCGCCGAGCAGGATGTCGACAGCATCGCGGCCCTCTAAGGTCGTCACCGTGGTGACGTTGTTGAGAACCGCAAGGACGATCAGGAAGAGCCAACGGAAGTTGACCGCCACTCTCTCGCCGACGCGGCGCCGGTCCTCGTCGAACTTCGCGTCCATCGCGCGCGCTCGTACGTCCTGCCAGCGACGAAAGTCCGCGCGTGCGCGTGCCTTGGATGTCACCGGTTGGGACCCACGGGGCACTGGTGCCGTGCCGCTTACCAAAAATCTCCCAGCGATTGAAGCGGCTCCCTGTCCATTATTCGAATACGCATGCTGCTCCGCCAGCTCGATCGGTGAACAACGCACCCCAATGATGGCTGAGGCTATTCAAATTCGCTATCCCACTCGGCATTGGCGCGGTTGTAGCCACTATGGCCAGGCCGGAGCGGTGCCCGCCGACCGCCGCCTGGCTCACGCCTGGTCGGGCCGCAGCTCCGCACGGCCAGAGTCGGTTGCGGGTCGAACCTCGTAGCCGAGCTCGCGCAGCGCCTCGTCGATCCACAGCAACGCCATCTCTTCAGTGTTCGGCCAGGTGTCGGCCGATGACTCGTCCAGACCGGTGTCGATGACGATGCGCCCGGCCACCCGGAGGAGCCTGCGGGTGAATGGCGCGGCCTCGGGCACCGTCAACCGCATGTCCTGAAGAGCTCTCGAGAGCATGAAGCACGCGGCGTTGAACGTTGACGCGTCAATCGGCTGGTCGCCGGCAAGCCGCTCCGCCAGCCCGGCGCGCAGATCGGTCGGATCCATATGGCGGGTATTATTGTTGGCCCGAGGCCGGGGATTATGGACCTGAACGAACCTGTTTTGCTGACGCCAGAGGGGCTGGAGAAGCTCAAGCGCGATCTCGAGGTCGCGTTGAAGCGCCGTGCCGAAGCGGGCGAGCGGCTCAAGGAGGCGTTCCAGCCTGGAGACATCGAGGACAACCCCGAGTACGAACAAGCGAAAGAGGAGGTCGGCCTTCTCGACAGCCGTATCTACGAGCTGCAGGAGATGATCGGCAGGGCGCAGATCATCAAGGAGTCGCACTCGAGCGTCGCCGGCCCAGGCTCAACCATCGACGTGGTGGACACGGAGGGGTCGTCCGAGACATATCACCTGGTCGGCGCGGTTGAAAGCGACCCATCGGCGGGCCGCATCTCTGTCGAGTCCCCTGTCGGCCGTGCCCTGGTGGGTAAGAAGAAGGGCGACAAGATAACTGTCAGCGTGCCGTCAGGCACGCTCACGCTGACCGTCAAAGCGGTCAAGTAACCAATCGATGTCCGTTCGGACATCGGATGAGGGAACAGCAGACCGGCAGCTGAATCCGGACGCCATCTCCGACCGCACGACGGTCGGCGTCCTGTTCCGCCAGGCCGCCCGGTACCGCGACCGGCCGCTCGCGCACTACCCGGTTGGCAAAGTCTGGGAAACCGCGACCTGGGCGGACATGCAACGGTCCACGCTGGCTGTCGCGTCAGCGCTCGTGGAAGCCGGCGTCAAGGCCGGCGACCACGTCGTCGTGATCGGACCCAACAGCCTCTCGTGGCTGTACTGCGATTTCGGCATTCAAGCCGCGGGCGCGATCGCGGTTCCCATCTACTCGGGCACCGTGCCCGAGGTGGCGCAGACCATCATCGAAAACTGCGAGGCAGTGCTGGCGATCGCGTCGGATTCGAAGATGGCCGCCAAGCTGAAGCCGAACGAAACCCTCAAGAAGATCGTGACGATGGACTCGGAGGTCGAGGAGTGGCTGGCTCAGCCTGCAAACAAGCTCGGAGCGGTGGTCGAGCGCCTCGAGGCGCTCCGGCCCGACGACGTTTGCACCGTCGTCTACACGTCCGGCACTACAGGTGATCCGAAGGGAGCCGAGCTGGCTCATCGCAACCTGGTTGACGTGACGCGTTCGGTCATCCAGGTACATCCGATCAGTGAGGCGGATTACACGCTCTCGTGGCTTCCTTACTCCCACGTGTTCGAACGCATCAACGGCACGATGACCATCCTCATGATCGGTGGGCAGCTCTGGCTCTCCCACGGCGTCGACCGGCTGGCTGAAGATCTCGCAGAGGTGCAGCCGACCATCCTGCTCAGCGTTCCGCGTGTGTACGAGAAGATGCACTCCCGGGTCATCGATCGAGTGCGCGAGGCGCCGGGGTTCCGCCGTGCGCTCTTCAACTGGGCCATCGGCGTCGGCACGCGATTCTCACACGAGACGGCACCAGGCCGGATCCTGAAAGCGGAGCGAAGGCTTGCTGAAAACCTCGTTCTCGGCCCGCTACGGCAGCGGTTGGTCGGCGGGCGCCTGCGCTTCTTCATCAGCGGCGGTGCCGCGCTCGCCCGCGAGATCGAGGAGTTCTTCTGGGCGATCGGCGTTCCCATCCTCAATGGATGGGGCATGACCGAAACGTCATCGGGCGCTTGCTCGAACACGCTGACCGAGCACCGCTTTCTCACCGTGGGCAAACCATTCCCGGGGATCGAGCTGCGAATCGAGAAAGATGGCGAGATCCTGGTCAACAGCCCCGGCAACATGCTCCGGTATCACAGGAACCCGGTGGCGACGGCGGAGACGCTGGAGAACGGCTGGATAAGGACCGGTGACATCGGCGAGATCGATACGGACGGATTCCTGAAGATCACCGACCGGAAGAAAGACCTGATCAAGACGGCGGGCGGCAAATACGTCGCTCCCCAACAGCTCGAGTTCGAGATCCAGCGCGACGACCTGGTCGAGCAGGCCGTGGTGATCGGCGAGGGCAGGCCGTACGTGACCGCTCTGATCGTTCCCGACTGGGCGGCGGTCACGAAGAGATTTCCCGGGAAACCCGAGGATCTCGTCAAGGACCCGCGCGTGATCGCGCTCATCGACCAGGCGGTGGATGCCGTCAACAGGAGGGTTGGCTCCTGGGAGGCGATCAAATACTTCACCCTCCTGCCCCGCGCTTTCACCGAGGAGGCCGGGGAAATCACACCAACGCTGAAGATCAAGAGAAAGGTCGTGGCGCAGAAGTACGCTGACCAGATCGACTCGATGTACGCAGGCAAGAAAAAGGGCGTCTAACCTAGACGCATGGCCGGGCCAACCGACATGTCAGAGCTGCACCTCGCTCTCGACCGCCTGCGACCCCAGGTTTGCCACTGCGGGCTAAAGGGCGAGTGTCTCGGCTGCAAGGGCATCGAGATGGTCCGCGCCCAGGCCGAGGCGGTGGTGGCCGCCGCCAGCCAGCCGATCCTGATCCAGGTGGCTCAGGAAGCCGCGATGAATGACATGGCAGCCCGGTTCCAGGGCATGACCGAACGACTCCTCAGCGACCCCGAGATCCGCCGGTCCGCGGAGGACATGCAGCAGAAGCTGATGTCCGACCCCGAAACGCGGGAGCTGCTCGAAGAGCTGATGAAGCGGCTGGGCGCCCCGCCGGAGGAATGACCAAGAGCTGGCTCGTTCCGCCCGTGGACGAGCCGCGGGTCTTGGGCGCCGCGATGTTGTCGAATCGGTCGGGCGTTAGCCGTTCGAGCCTATCGGAGTGGGTTCTGCGGCCGGCTTGTGGGCGGGCTTGTTCCACAGGGGAATCTGTCCCGTCTGCAGCCGCTTGATGATCGCCTGCTCCCTGGCCGGAGTGATCTGCTTGTTGGTCACAGCGGCATCCAGGACGGGCTTCAGCTTCACGATCACCCGATTCCGGAAGTCGGCCTCGGTGACGTGCTGAGCACTCGCGATCTGAGACAGCGTCATGCCCTTGGCCAGATCGGCCTTGAGGGTCGTGTCGGTGATGCCCAGCGCTGAAGCTTCAGCGCTCAGCAGCGCCGGTCTGAACGCGCTCAGCAGGTTCTGTGGCTGGAGCCTGGGCGCGATCGCGCACGGCGCCCTGCCGGCCAGCCGCTTGCTGATCGCATCGGCCCTGGCCTGCGTCAGCTTTCCCGCCTTGACCTGGTCGGCGAGCGTTTGACCGATCGCCTTTTGGAATGCGGCGTTAAAGGCGGCCTGGCTCGTGTTCAGGTCGGCGGCAAAGTGCGCCAGGAATTCGCTACACAGGGCTGAGGGCTGGGCGGCCGCCGGGGCGAAGGTGGCGGTGGTTGCCTGCGGCGTGTTGGACGAAGACAGGAACGGAACACTGTAGGCCGCAGCCGAAGCGGTGACCAGAACGGCTGCGCCGGAGACGGCAGCCGCGCCGACCGCCAGGCCAAAGATTCGTCGAGAGCTCAGGTTCGCGAGTTGGTACTTCATTTGACTCATTAACCGCCAGCGGAGCAAACGGGTCCGCAAACCGGCGTCAAGGTTTTGTAAACGGCCTTTGGGGGCCGTCATCCTATAGTCGGCCTATGGAATCGCCTCCCAAGGTCGGTTGGGCCGGCCGGCATGCGGTCGAGCTGTACGTGCGTACGTACACGACGATGCTGCAGAGCTCCGGCGACATCAAGATCGAGTCCCTTGTGCAGTCACACCTGGGCATGGGGTCGGTCCTCCACCCGCTCGCGGCCGAGCCCCAGACCGACATGGGAGCTCTCCTTTATGCGGTCCGGCGCCTGCCCAACGCCATCAGCCGCTGCCGCCACGTCGTCATGGGCCAGAGCCCGCAGGGTTTCAGGGCCGTGCTCGGAGCCGACATCCTCAGCTGGAACGCGGTGAAGGCTCCCGCCCGTCGCCGGCGCTGGTACCAGGACGGTACGACGCTCGCGGTCTTGATCGCGTCCAACTCAGACATCGACGACCTCGTCCCAACGCTTGTCGCCTATCAGATCGAATGGAACAAGCTGCACCACGCGCTGCAGGACGTCGAGCTTGACGACGAGCGGGCGCGCATGGCGGCAGGCGCGAGTGAGGATGACTGGCGCCGACTGCACGATGCCTGGGGCGAGAGGTTCGAAGAAACCCTCGCTTCGATCAAGCACGAGGAGTGCAAGATCGTCTTGCGCCTCGTCGGCGGCAGCCATCTGGGCTATGCGCGCAACGCCAGCCGGTGGTGGCTCCCCATCGCGGCGGCGATGGACGAGCTGGGCGTGCGCGACGCGCCTGTCTACTTCGTCTCGTCCAACGCCCACAGCCTCATCAACGTGCTCACTAGCGTCGCCCGGCAATTCGACACCGAGATCCGCGATTGGGTTCGGCGGAACCATCCCGAGCTCGACGAGGAGAGGCGCAAGCTCGAGGCCGGATCCAGCCGTGCATCGCCCGACAACTGGTTGTACTACAGCGCCCGCCATCTCTTCGACACGCACCCCGATCGAGAGCGCCAGAGGCAGCGGCGCGCCGAGATGGAAGCGGCTAACGGAATTCGCCACGTCCCCGCCAGGGGCACCGGCGTCGACTCTGCGGCGCAGGTGTTCAAGCTGTCGCAGCTCGACCCGTCGGCGATCGACCCGAGAGTCGGCAAGGTGAACGAGCAGAAGCTCCGCGCGTCCGGCGCCTGCATCCTCAACGTCGATTACCCGCTCGGCATGGCCGCCTACCACATCCTCCGCCAGGTCGCCGAGCAGGCGGCATGGATCGCCGGCGTCTATGTGCTGGGTAAGGCGGCCACCCTCAACGCCGATGTGGGCGACGTGATGATCCCCAACGTGGTGCATAACGAGCACTCCGGCAATACCTACTGGCTGGACAACTGCTTTGCGGCGGGTGATGTGCAACCAAACCTCGTCTACGGGTCCGCGCTCGACAATCAGCGTGCGGTCGCCGTGCGAGGCACCTTCCTCCAGAACCGCGACTATCTCGACTTCTATTACCACGGCCGCTACACGGTGGTGGAGATGGAGGCCGGGCCCTATCTCGACGCGTGTTATGAGATCGCGCAGCCTGATCGCTACCCGCTTGGCGAGAGCGTCAACATGGCCCGGGTCACCTTCGACCTCGGCATCGTGCACTACGCCTCAGACACCCCTTACACGCAGGCGCGCACCCTTGGGGCGCGCGGGCTCAGCTACCGCGGGATGGACTCGACCTACGCGTCGGCTATCGCAGTGGCGCGACGGATCCTGCAGCGGGAGGAGGCGCTGCTGAGCTGATCACACGCATGTGATCGTGCGGGTGGTTGTGTTCTCCGGCGCCGTGATGGATTTCCCCGCAGGGGTGGCAGCTTTCAACCTGAATCGTCGTGTGCCCGATCGAGAATCGCGCGCAAAGCCTTTTCTCGAGATCTCGCACGACGTGCTCCGCCTCGCCGAGCGGGCAATCACCAACGACCACGTGAACACTGAGTGCCATCTCATCGGATGAGAGGGCCCATACGTGGAGGTCGTGCACGCTGGTGACGAGCTCCGTTCCGTTGATCTCAGCCGTCACCGCCGCGAGATTGATGTCAGCCGGTGTGCCCTCGAGCAGAAGGTTCACGGTCTCGCGCACGATCCTCCAGGCGCCGAACGCGATCAGGACGGCGATGACCAGCGATAGCAGCGAGTCGATGTATAGCCATCCCGTCAGGAGGATCACCAGGCCGGCCACCACGACTCCAATCGACGCTCCGATGTCGCCGACCACATGGAGGAAAGCCGCTCGCATGTTCAGGCTATGGGTATCGCGCCGGAGGCCGAAGGCGACGTAGGCGTTGATCGCGATGCCGATCAGCGCCGTGAGGATGACGATGCCACTCTGCACGGGTTCGGGGTTCGCCAGGCGACGCAGAGCCTCGTAGCCGATCGCGATGACGATCCCAATCAAGACGACCGAGTTCACGAGCGCCGCCAGGATGCTCACGCGATGGTAGCCGTAGCTTCGACGCTGGTCGGCAGGGCGGTTGGCCTGGGCGACGGCGAACCAGGCCAGGCCGACGGCGAAGACATCGGTGAGAACATGGCCGGCGTCCGAGAGGAGCGCCAGCGAGTGGGAGACAAGCCCGCCCACGAGCTCGACCACCAGGACGAGGCACGTCAGGGCGAGCGCCAGCTTCAGCGTGGTTCCGCGGTCTCGCACGGCCATCAGTTCAATTTACCCACTTGCACCGAAAGGTAATTGCCGACCTCGGAAGCCGCCACCGCCGGCCTATTCGGCCGGCTTCCACCAATCCTGGCCCCGTTCGAGATAGGACAGCAGCATGCCGTGTCGCAACCCCTGGTGGCTGACGTGGAGGACCGCCAGGCCATACCAGTCCAGCAGCAGCAGAAGTACCTCGACTCCTGCCCGCATCGCCTTGACGCGATTGGCCGGCAAACCGACCTTGACAGCCGCGTCGGCCGCCTTCCCCGCATCGAGGCGACTCTCGCAGGTGAGGAGGTCAGCGGAGGTGAGGACAGTGGGCGGATTCCGCTTCGAAAGCACCTGCGGCAGGTTTGAAGCCGTGCCACCGGTCGCCACCAGACGGTCGACGTCGGCATCGGGCGCGTGCGTCACCTCGCGGAGGGCTGCTTTTCGCAGCCGCGCGCGCTCCTCGGGCCTGGGAGGATCCGAAAGATGTGCGCTGGCGAGAACACCGGACCCAATGGGCAACGTGGCGGAGCGCACCATATTGCGAGCATTGCCGACCACGATCTCCGTCGAGGCACCCCCGAGGTCGACCATCAACCACTCGCGCCTCCCCGCATGGCTGGACGCCACGCCGAGGAAGCTCAGCTCAGCTTCGCGGTGGGCGCCGATGATGCGGAGCGGCGTGCCGATGGCTTTACCTGCATCGCGAGCGAATGCAGCCCGATCCGACGCCTGGCGGACCGCTTCGGTCGCCCCGGCCAGGAGGACCTCATAGTTGTGCGTCCGAGCCTGCGCGACGACTGACCGGAGGGCACGTATCGCCGTCTTGGCACGCGGTCCGATGGCGCCGGTCCGTGCGACCTGGGATCCGAGCTCCGGCATCTCGACGTAATGGGCGACATCGATCAGCCGCCCGCGGACCACGTCGGCCACCAAGGCGTGAACGGTATTGCTGCCGACATCGACCGCCGCCAATCGCATTGCACAGCCACTCTAGAATCTCCGTGAATGCCACAGAAGCGAGCAGCCAGGCCAAACCGACGCGCGCGGGCGCGCAAGGTGCGGGTGGAGCGCGACTCCATGGGGGAGGTCGAAGTGCCTGCGGACGCCTATTACGGCGCTTCGACCCAACGCGCCGTCCTGAATTTCCCGATCTCGGGCCAGCCGTTCCCGCGCCGGTTCATCCGCGCGCTGGGGCTTATCAAGAAGGCGGCCGCTCAGACCAACCTGGAGCTGGGCTTGCTCTCGAGAAGGCGGGCGCGAGCGATTACGGCCGCCGCGCAGGAGGTGATCGACGGCGACCTGGACCACCAATTCCCCATCGACATTTATCAGACAGGTTCCGGCACATCGACTAACACCAATGCCAACGAGGTCATCGCCAATCGAGCCATCGAGATACTGGGCGCTGAACGTGGGTCAAAGGCGGTGCACCCCAACGACCACGTGAACCTGGGCCAGTCATCGAACGACGTGATCCCGACAGCGATCCAGATTTCATGCGCCGTGGCGATTGCGGACGAGCTCATCCCTGCGCTCCGCCTTCTCGAGAGAGCCCTCGAGGCGAAGAGCAAGGAGTTCTGGCCGGTGGTGAAGACCGGGCGCACTCATCTCCAGGACGCCACACCAATCCGACTCGGCCAGGAGTTCAAGGGGTACGCCGGTCAGGTGGAGGAGTCGATCCGCCGGGCGGAGGCAGCGATCGAGGAGTTGGCCAAGGTGCCCCTCGGTGGCACCGCCGTCGGCACCGGCCTCAACTCACACCCGCAGTACGCGCGCATGACCAGCACGCGTCTCGCCAAAGCCACGCGCATCGCCATCCATGAGACTCGCAACCACTTCCACGCGCAGGCGACCCTTGACGTCTTGGTCGCGGCTCATGGCGGTCTTCGAACCATCGCCACCAGCCTTTGGAAGATCGGTTCGGATATCAGGCTGATGGGCTCGGGGCCGATTGCGGGACTCGGAGAGCTTCGCCTGCCCGAGACGCAACCGGGCTCGAGCATCATGCCCGGCAAGGTCAACCCGGTGATCGTCGAATCGTTGACCATGGTCGTCGCGCGCGTGTTCGGCAATGACGTCACCGTCGCCCTGTGCGGGCAGTCCGGCAGCCTCTTCGAGCTGAACGTGATGATGCCGGTGGCGGGCGTCACATCTCTTGAGTCGATCACACTCCTCGCAGCGTCCGCGCGAAACCTGACCGAACGCTGCATTGAAGGCCTGCAGGCGACCGACAGAGGACCGGAACTGGTCGAACGCAGCCCGATGCTCGCCACTGCGCTGAACCCGATCATCGGGTACGACGAGGCGGCCAAGATCGCCAAGGAGTCCATGCGCACGGGCCGATCGATTCGCCAGGTGGCGCGCACGAAAGGCATCTCCGAAGCAAACCTGAACAAGGTCCTCGACCTCGGGAAGATGACCAGGCCAGGCCTCGAGGGCCCGGTCGGGGGCGGCTAACGCTGCGGGACCTCCACCTCGAGGTCGTCGGCGGCGTGGCACTGTTGGTAATCGATCGGCCGCAGGCCCGCAACGCTCTCGCGCTGCAGACCATGGACGAGCTCGACGAGGCCCTCGAAACGGTTCGTCTTCAGCGCGCTCGGGTTCTCGTCATTCGGGGCGCCGGCGAGAAAGCGTTCTGTGCGGGCGGCGACATCAAGGAGCTCGACGGGATGCGCAGCGAGTCGGAGGCTGCGGCGATGGCCCGCAGAATGCGCGCGACCCTCGATCGCATACCCCAGCTCGCGATCCCGGTTATCGCCGGCTTGAACGGCGACGCACTCGGTGGGGGCGCGGAGCTTGCCGTGGCGTGCGATTTCCGAATCGCGGCGGAGCACGCACGTATTGGCTTCACCCAGGTCAACCTCGGGTTGATGCCGGCATGGGGCGCGACGGAGAGGCTCCCATCGCTCGTCGGCCGCGCGCGCGCGCTGAGCATGCTGCTCGTCGGGCAGCCGTTGCCCGCAGCCGAAGCGCTGCAGCTCGGCCTCGTGGAGATGGTGGTTCCGAGCCCCGCGTTCGATCGGCGTCTGGGGGAGGTCGCCAGCGCGATAGCGGCAGCCCCTGCCGCTGCGGTGGCAGGAATCAAGAGCGCGGTCAACGCTGTCCGCCCCCATCGCAACCCAGAGCTGGAGGACACTACCGTCCAGGCATTCGCGCGCACCTGGGCGGACCCGGCCCACTGGGAAGCGGTCGAGAAGATGGAGAAGCGACGCCGGGAGAAGCGGTGAGCCCATCGCGGCGTAGCGCCCCATTCGGGCGGTTTGCATGCAAGTAAAGGCGGGCTCCGTACAGTTCGTTGAGTGAAAGCCCTTGGGCGGAGGCCAGAGCTCGTTGCACTGGTCTCGGTGTTGGTCGGAGTTGCCCTTGTGCTGGGCAAGCTCGTCGTCGGGGTGCTGACAGGAAGCCTCGGCATCCTCAGCGAGGCGGCGCATTCCCTCCTCGACGTGATTGCGAGCGCTTTTGCTTTCGCGGCCGTCCGAACCGCTCGCAAGCCTGCCGACACCGAGCACCCCTACGGCCACGGTCGAGCCGAGAACGTTGCCGCGTTCGCCGAGGGCATGCTGATGATCATCACCGCCCTGGGCATCGCCTTTGAAGCCCTGCATCGGCTGACAGCTGGCGGCGGCACCGTGAACCCGGCGGGCTACGCGTTCGCCTTGTTGATCGGGACTGTCGTCATCGAAGCGGGTCGCGCCGGAATCCTGCGCGGCGTCGGCCGGGCCGCCGACAGCGAAGCGCTTCGAGCCGACGCGACAAATCGCCTTGCCGATGTCCTCGCCACCATTGCAGTGTTGATCGGCCTGGTCGGAGTGACCATCGGCTTGCCGTGGGCGGACTCGGTGGCAGCTCTCGTGGTGGCGGCGACAATCGCCCGCTCGGCCGCGAAGATTGCATGGCGGTCGGGAGACATCCTCATGGACCGCGCGCCCGCGGGTGCGGCAAGGCAGCTGCGCGCCGCAATCCAGGGCGTGAAGGGGGTGCGCGAGGTGCGATCCGTGCGTGTGCGGCGGTCCGGCCCGAACCTGATCGGAGATGCAAGCGTCGCCACGGCTCGGATGCTGTCGCTCGAAGCTGCAGGGGCGCTGGTCGACCAGGTAAAGCGAGCGGCGAAAGCGGCATTGCCGTCGCTGGACCTCACCGTCGCGGTGGAAGGCCAGACGCGGCCAAGCGACCTGGTCGAACGTGTGCACGCGGCAGCGGCGCGCAACGGTGGTGTCAGGGATCTGCACAACGTGACGGTGGAGCGTGAACACGACGGGTCGCTACACCTGACGATGCACGCGAAGCTGCCGGGCGACATGACCCTGGCGACAGCCTCGAAGGCCAGTGCCGAGTTGGAACGCACCTTGCGTGGCGAGCTGCCCGACGCCAGTCGCATCGACATCCACCTCGAGCCGATGGAACCACACGTCGTGCAGGGTGAGGATGTCACAGGTCGCAGGACGCAGCTCGCGGAAAAGATGCGCGAGGTGGTTGAGTCGCACCCCGAGGTGCGGCGGTGTGTCGACGTCGAGCTGAGCGATAGGCACAACCGGATTTACGCCCATGTGGTGGCGGAGCTGGACGGTGCCGTCAGCCTCGAGCACGCGCACCAGGTCGAGTCCGAGCTCGAAGAGCAGATCCGTCGCGCGCTGCCTGAGGTGCACGAGGTCGTCGCGCGGGCCATCGCATGAGACAAGGCCGAGCGGGGGACCTGGCCGGCGTGCTGGATCTATGGGCTGACGACGTGGGTGCGGGCAGGCGCGACTGCGTTCCCAGCGAGAATCGCATGGCCAGGATGCTTCACGGTTTTGACTGGGAGGCCAGTGCCCGCATCGTTGAGGGCTCGGGCGGAAAGATCGACGGAGCCGTGTTGGTATCCAGCCGTGCCGCTCCCGCCGGACCGATCGCCATAGTCGAGGCCTCGGCCTCGCCTGACCGGCTTGAGCTATTGGACGATCTCACGAGGTGGGGTCTGGGTCTGTCCAAGGCGGCTGGGGCGGCCTTCGCGTTGGTCTGGCGTGGCAGTGGTCACAGCGATGGGCTCGATCGATTGGGTCTCGAGCTCGTCCGCCCGTGGTGGCGAATGGATCGGAGCCTCGCGGTCGCCCCGCCAACGCCATCGCCGGTCGCCGGCTACGAGCTCCATGACGCGACCTCTGTGCCGGATGTGAGCTGGGCGGAATCGCACAACCTGTCGTTTGCGGACCACTGGCGATTCTCGCCTCGCGAAGAGGACGAGCTCATGGCCGGGCGGCCTCCCGAGCTCAGCTTGATGGCACTTGCCCCAGGCGGAGGTTCGGCGGCGCTGACCCTCAGCCAGATCGTTCATTACAACGCTGATGCGCGCCCACAACCGGTAGGTCTGATCAGCTCGGTCGGCACCCTGCCCGGGCACCGGCGCCGAGGCCTGGCAACCTGGCTGGTGGCCGAGTCGTTGGTTCGGCTGCACAGGGCAGGCGCCCGCCACGCGTCGCTGTATGTCGACGGACTGAATCCCACCCGAGCTTTCGACGCATACGAAAAGCTCGGCTTCAAGTTGGCATTCGAGACCGAGGTCTGGGAAGCTAGATTGCGGTGAGAGAGCGAGTCCAGTCCCTGCTGGCAGCGGCCGCTGCCTGCGCGGTGGCCGCAGTCGCGTGCGGGCCGGCCCAGCCCGGAGCATCGCTGGCGGGCAGCTTGGCCGCGCCGGCGCCGGCGAGGATAGGATCCCCGACGGCAGTCCCGCTCTCGGCCGCCATCCGCCAAGCGGTTCCACTTGGACCCGCCGGCGCCGCCACCCAGGTCTATCTGAGCCTGGGGCTCAAAGGCCGGGATCCGGAGCGACTCGCCACATTGCTCGCGGCCGGGCAGACTGTCAGTCCTTCCGAGTACGCGCGCCAATTCGGTCCCGATCCGGCTCTCGTGCAGGCGGCCGTTGCCGTGCTCGAGGCCCGGGGCCTTCACGCCACCTGGTCGCCGAGCTCGGGCCTGATCGCCGTTGACGGGCCGGCTCCGGCGGCCGCAGCGCTGCTTGGAGTCGCCATCCAGAACTACCGGCTGGCGAACGGAACGAGCTTTTACGCATCCCTGGACCAGCCCCGCATACCTGCGCAGCTGGCGACGATAGTGGACAGCGTCACCGGGCTGGACAACTACACGACGGCTTTCAGCCATGCGGTCCGGCCGGGCGGCTTGACCCCGACCGACACGAAGACCTTTTACAACCTGGCACCGCTTCGAAGCCAGGGGCTCGATGGCACCGGCCAGACCATCGTCCTACCTGAGATCGATAACCTCCCGAACCTCAGCGACCTGGACAAGTTCGCCACCAAGTTTGGCTTGCCCCCATTCGAGCCTCTGCTGACCATCAAACGCGACCCCAGCTGGGGGACCCCAGAAGCCCCGGCCGGTGAGACGGTGATGGACCTCGAGATCATTCACGAGATAGCACCCAATGCCAAGCTCGTCATCTACCTCGCGGGCCCGCAGCTCGCTCTCGCGGATCGTGCCTTCGACCAGATGGTCACGGACCACCTCGGCTCAATCATCTCCGACAGCCTCGGGCAGTGCGAAGCGGGAATCCCCAGTGGCCATCGCAACCTGATTGCAAGCATCGAAGACCGCGCCGTCGCACAGGGGATGTCCCACTTCGTTGCGAGTGGTGACGCCGGCGCGTTCGGCTGCGGCGATGGCACCACCCTGAGCGTCGACTTCCCCTCGGCCCTACCGAACATCACATCGGTCGGTGGCACGACGGCTTTTCAAGCGGTCAACGGCGGGTACTTCAAAGAGATGGCGTGGAACGGACCGATCGAGGGAGCGGGTACCGGTGGCGGTGTCAGCCGCTATTACGCCCGGCCGTCCTATCAGAACGGCGTTGCCCTGGCATCCGCCCAGGGCATGCGTCAGGTGCCGGACGTGGCCGGCGATGCCGACCCGAGCTCAGGCTTCAGCTTCATCTTCGAGGGTCGGGCGGGACAGGCCGGCGGAACCTCAGCAGCCGCCCCGCTTTGGGCCGCCACGACGGCGTTGGTCAACCAGGACCTCAAGAAGAAGGGCCTCCGGGAAGCAGGCTTCGCGAATCCAGCCCTGTACTGGATGGCTCAGAACTCCTCGAAGCTCCCCGCCCCACCCTTTCACGACGTGACGTCGGGTAACAATCTCGCTACCGACGCCGGCCCCGGCTGGGACTTCGCGACGGGATTGGGAAGCATGGACGCAGCGGCGCTGGACCAAGCCTGGATCCTTTACATAAAAGGAGGGGGCGCTTGAACGACAGGCCGGCGCTGGTGCTCTGCCCCCACTGCGGGATGAGCGTCCCCGAGGGCGACTTCTGCGGGCACTGTGGGGCGCATCTGGTCACCGCAAGCGCCACCCGCCGGCACGCCTTCGCCGCTGTGCCTTCGGAGTCGGTCGCGCATCTGTCGATCGTCACCACGTTGTTTCCGCACCTCACCCACAGGCGTGGCGGTGCCTTTCGCTGGTCGCTCGTCGGGGGGAGCGCCCTGGTCGTGCTGCTCGCCGCGCTTCACCTCTTGGCGCCGGCGACCGCGGTGGCTGTGTTCCTGCTCCCGGCGCTCTACCTCCTCTACCTCTACGAGATCGAGGTGTACGAAAGCGAGCCATGGCTGGTGATCGGGGTGACGATGGTGGCCGGCGCGATCCTGGGCTTCCTGTTCACAGCAACGTTGGAAGCGGCTGCGGCTCAGATCAACCTCAACGGCGACAGCAGCACGGGATTCGTGCTTGCCGGCGTCGTCGTCCCGATTGCGGCGCAGGCGCTGATGCTGGTCGGTCCCCTTTTCCTGTACCAGTTCAGAAACCAGCTACGAGAGCCGCTCGACGGCCTTACATTTGGCGCCGCCTCGGCCCTGGGGTTTACTCTCGCCAGCTCCCTCACGGCATTGGGGCCGCTCATCGGGGGCCCGCTGGTAGGAACCGGATCGGCGTTGGACTGGGCGCTGCGGTTGCTTCAGGCAGGGATCCTGATTTCCCTGATCAACGCCAGCACGACTGGCTTGATCACCGCCGCGCTCTGGCTCCGCCGGTATGACCTTCGCCGCTCACCAGGCGCCTGGTATGCGAGCATCCTGACAACTCTGGTGGTGGCGCTTGGCGCGCAGATAGTCGTCGGCATGCTCACCTTTATCATTCCCGACCTGGTCGTGCAGGTGGTCATGACCGCGCTGGCGGCGATCGGGCTCATGCTCTATCTCCGGCTCGTGATTCATCGAGCCCTCCTGGCCGAAGGCGCCTTGCATGAGATCGGACCTGATGCGCCGTGCCCCGAATGCCATCGCGTGGTGCCCACGATGCTGTTCTGCCCGGCTTGTGGGGTCAACCGCTCCGCCTCGTCGAAGCACTCGCGACCGCAGGCGACAGGCGTCTGATGGCGGTGCAGACCTTGTACTGCGGGCGGTGCGGTGCGCCGCTCCTTCGCGGCTCGGCCTTTTGTGGGCGATGCGGCGCGCCGCAGCTCGCGGCCGCAGGCGCGCCCGCGCCGGTGTTTGCTGTGGCGGCGCCTCCCGCAGCCCCTCCTTCCGCATATGGATACCGCGTCGCGCAGCCCGGAGCCTTCCCCGGGGCGGGCAGGGTCAAAGTGCCACAGGTCATGGTCGTTGGCGGCCTGATCCTGATCCTCGCCGTCGCTGTGGTGATCATCACCGCCTTCGCGATCTCGAGGTCAGTCGGCACGCATCCGCCATGCACCGCCAACTGCGGCCCGCAGCTCGTGGCTCCGCTACCAGAGGCCGACACCTACCACAGCAATGCGTTCGGCTTCGAGATCGACTACAGCTCGAGCTGGAAGGTGCAGAGTCAGGACGCCAACGGAATTGCGCTGAGCACCCAGGCCGGCATCCTGCAGGTGATTGGCTCGCCGTCTGGAGAATCCACAGGCCAGCTCATCAACAAGACCTTGGCTGCCCTTCCATCATCCAAGTATCAAAGCGTGACTCACGTGTCTGACATTCGCGGAGCCCACATCGGCGTCCAGGACGGAGAGGGCGCAATCTACTCCGCAAACTTCATCGGGTCAGGCACCACAGCAACCAAGGTGCGTTTCGCGGTCATTGCCGCCATTCGCGGCGGCGTGGCGGTCGTCGTCTTCGCCGTCGATCCCGCCGACACCAAGGACTATGCCAGCGGGATACCTGAGGGCCAGTCGTTTGACTACCTGTTGCAGGAGTTCCGCTGGGCCTCTTGACGGTGGCAACCTAGGCCGGCAGTGGACGTCACCCTGCTGGCTTTTGTCGGAGTTTCCCTGCTCCTTGCCGTGACGCCCGGACCTGACATGGCGGTGGTCACCAAAAATGCGCTGGCTCACGGCCGGCGCGGTGTCGTCCTGACCACCACCGGCATCGCGCTCGCGCTATCGGTCTGGGTGACTGCCACCGCAATTGGCGTGTCTGCGGTGGTGCGGTCCTCGGGTGAGCTGCTGTTCATTCTCAAGCTCGCCGGCGCCGCATACCTCGTGTATCTGGGCATCCGAACGTTGATCGACTCCCGACGGCGACACAGCGACCTGCTGGCCGAAGCCCCGCCCACCACACCGGCCCACGCCATCTTCAGGCAGGGCTTCATATCGGCGCTGTCCAATCCGAAGCTGGGCGTGTTCTTCGTGACCTTTCTGCCTCAGTTCGTAGCGCCTGGCCAGGCCCTGCTGCCGAGGCTGCTCCTGCTTGGCTCGATCTTTGCCCTGATTGGTTGGACCTGGATGAATGTTTATGGATTCTTCGTGACGCGTATGCGGGACTTCATCACCGCGCCCCGCGTCCGCCAATGGATGGAGCGAGTGACGGGCGTCGTCCTGCTGGGGTTCGGGGTGCGCCTGGCCGCCGAACGCCTCTAGGTCCGGGAGCGCGGCGCACGTGCCTTCCCCTACCCCCCACCAGGGGGCCAAACGTCGCCTGGCTACTCCGCAGGCAGCTCGAAGCTGATGTCGTAGACACCGCCGGTCAGCTTGGCCCGGTGGATCCAGCCCATCTTTCTCAGCAACCCCAGCATCTGCTGGTTTTCCGGCAGGACGATGAGCGTGAAGGTGTTGATCCCGTGCTCGCGGGCCACCTTGCCCAGGATGCTCAGGAGCGCACTGCCCAGGCCCCGCCGCTGGTACTCGTCGATGACCGCCACCGCTGTCTCCGCGACTTCGGTATTGGGAACTCGGTCGTATCGCGCCACACCCACGATTCGCTCTTTGCCGGCAGGCTTGGTGGTCGTCGCGACCAGCGCAAACCTGTCGTTGTAGTCAACCACCGCGAGGCGGTGCGCGAGTGCATCGGACATTCGCTTCATGGGCGAGAAGAATCGGAAATAGACAGTCCGCTCGGACATCGCGGCCACCGCTTCGTGTAGCAATGGCTCATCCTCCGGGACGATTGGGCGCACCAGCACCTTCGACCCATCGGTGAGCTCGATCGTTCGAGCCTCGAAACCGGTCACCGCCACGACAGGTAACCGTAGCGAACTACCATTCGGCGCGGATGGGCGGAGCTCAGTACCGGCGCAACCTGGCCTTCACCGCGGGCGCCGTCGCCGCCACTCTCTTCGCCGCGTTCGACCTCGACCAGTGGGCGCAGGCGTACGCATCGGACAACTTTCACAACGACCTGACCTTCTATTACGCGGCGGCCAAGATCGGCCTCAGTCATGGGTGGCAACACATCTATGACCTGCGGCTTCAGCAGGAGGCGCTCGATGCGCTCGGTTCCCAAATCCAGATCGCAGAGCTCGCGCGCTATATCAGCCCGCCCCCGGTGGCTTGGCTCGCCATGCCCCTGACCCTTTTGCCATTCCAGGTCGCATATTTCGTGTGGAGCGCCCTGCTCCTCGGCGCTCTCGGCTGGACCTGGTACCTCGTGGCGCCTGGCGCCGGCCGCCTGCGCTGGATCCATCTGGCGGCAGCGATCGGCTGGCTGCCGGTGATCTACGGATTGCAGCTCGGTCAGCCCGGCCTATTCCTGGCGCTGAGCGTCGCCGGTTGTTACGCCCTGCTCCAAAGAGACCGGCCGTTTTGGGCGGGGGTCGCCCTGGGCGCGCTGGTCCTCAAGCCGCAGCTCGCCTTCCTGGTCCCGGCCGCGCTGCTGGTGAGCGGGCGGTATCGCGCCTTTTGGGGCAGCGTCGTCGCCATTGGCGCGCTGGCGTTCGTGGCGGCGCTGTCAGTTGGCCCATCTGGCATCGCCGCCTACCAGGACCGCCTGGCCTTCGCCGCCGGGGTGCCCGTAAACCGGGAGCTGACGATCGCGGGCATCATCGGCAACGTCCCGGTGGCGCGGGTCATTCAAGTCCTGCTCGCGATCTGGGCGCTGGTGCTCGTTTACCGGCTGCGCGGTCGGGGCGACGAATGGATCTTTATTCCGGCCCTGGTTGGCGGCCTGGTCGCGAGCCCGTATCTCCACCTCGACGACCTGGTGATGCTCGGGCTCGCCGGGTGGCTGTATCTGCGCACCTCGCCACGACCCGGCTGGAGCTGGATCGCGGTCATCGCTCTTGTCATCACGGCGGAGGCCATCCCCTTTTGGGGTCCAGTTCCGCTGATCGCCGGCGAGCTGCTCGCTCTCATGCTCCTCAGCCTGCTGCCTCGGCAACCCATTCACGTGTCAGCTCCGGTGCCGCACGGTCAGGCGAACTCGCTCTCCGACGATGCTTGACGATCGACGAGTCACTCCGCGTCCATGTATGGATAACGATGGTCCGTCGGCGGCACATGCGTCTCTTTGATGGTGCGGGGGCTGATCCAGCGGATGAGGTTGTAGGGTGAGCCCGCCTTGTCGTTGGTGCCCGACGCGCGCGCACCGCCGAATGGCTGCAGCCCAACCACGGCGCCTGTCGGCTTGTCGTTGATGTAGAAGTTGCCGGCAGCATTGACCAGCGTCTCGGATGCCTTGCGGATCGCCGAGCGGTCCGTCGCAAAGATCGCCCCAGTCAACCCATATGGGCTCGTCCTGTCGCAAAGATCGAGCGTCTCTTCGAACTTCGAGTCGGGGTACGGGTACACCGTGAGAATCGGCCCGAACAGCTCCTCGCGCATGGTCTTGAAATCAGGGTTCTTGGTTTCGATGACGGTCGGGCGTACAAACCAACCGATCTTGTCGTCACCTTTACCACCTGCGATGACCTTTGCGTCCTCCGCTTTGCTCGCGTACTGGATCGCCCCCATGTGCTTCGCGTACGCCTTTCCGTCGATCACGGCACCCATGAAGTTGCGGAA
>DASXNH010000115.1:0-11667 GCA_036495195.1 Candidatus Dormiibacterota bacterium | reverse complement strand
AGCGCAGCCCGTTCGGGTGTCTCCCGACGATGTCCTGCTGGTAGTTGTAACCCCATTTGCGCCCTCCCTCCGCGTCCCGTTTGCCGGGACCTGGGACGAATTATCTGCGGGCCAGAAATCCTGTCGCCGTACCGATGTATGAGTTCGCCTGACCACGAGGTAGTGAGGGCAGCCGGCGCGTTTCTTTGGGTGAGGCCGACTCGCAAGGGAAGGCCTCGCCAATTCAAACCGATGCGGCGAGGCTGACTCGAAGGGACGGCCTATTTCTTTGTCGACGCCCTCGCCGACAGCTCGCTCAATGTGCCCAGCGATAGCCAGAGGAAGCCGCCCAATATGAGGACCGCGAGCACGTACGCAATGACCAGGTAGATCATCGAGCCGGCTCCGGTTCTCGTTCCGCGCCCAGCACCTGCGCGACCGGCGACGGGGCCTCATCCATGAGCGTCTCGATCCGGTAGCGGATAGCGACCATGACGGCGGCCAGGAAGAGCGTGCACGCCATCGTCACCAGGAACGCCAGCAGCATCGCCGGCGGCAAAGCGTTGCTGACGATCACCGGGCCGGGGTGATGAGTGCGCCACCACGTGACGCTGAAGTAGACGATCGGCACGTCGACGAAGCCGAAGATCCCGACCACCGCGGCAAAGCGGGCGGCCTGGCGCCCGGGCTCGGCGAGGCGGCGCAGGAGCAGGTAGCCGGCGTAGATGATCCAGAGGACCAGCGTCGAGGTCAGCCTCGCGTCCCAGGTCCAGAACGTGCCCCATATCGGCTTCGCGTAGAGCATGCCCATCACGAGGGTCACAGTTGTCAGCACGACGCCGACCAACGCGGCCGCCCTCGCCAGGCGGTCGGCGCGGGCGCTCTCGGTTCGCAGGTAAGCGGCGCTGGCCCCCAGCACCACCGCAAAACAAGCGAAGGCCGCAATCGCCGCGCTTACATGCAGATAGAAAATCCGCTGCGGCTCCTTTTGCAGATAGTCCTCCGGAGCGTAGAGGAAGATCATGGCTGCGGCGACGAGCATCAACAGCACGGCCGCCACAGCGAGCCTGGTGTACTTAGTCATCCAGAACAAACCTCGCCGCGAGCGATGTGAGCACTACAAACAGTATGTCGAAGTCGATGAGCAGGGCCACCGCCTGGTTGTAGCTTCCGCCGGCGCCCATCGCGACCTGGACGGCCTGGCCGCCGGCAACGATGAATGGAATCCACAGTGGCAGCGTGAGGAGGGGCAGCAGCACCTCCCTCGAGCGCACGCGCGCAACCATGGCGGCGAACAAGCAGCCCAGTGCCGCCATGCCGATGGTGGCGATCAGGACCGCAGCGACGAGTGCGGCATTGAATGGAGTGCCAAACATCAAAGCCAGCGCGGGCAGAAGGACCGCTTCGCATGCAATCAGCAGGAGCGCGGCCGCGACGGCCTTGCCGGCGAAGACCGCGGCTGCGGACGCCGGCGTGAGCAGCATCGCCTCGAGCGACGCCTGCTCGCGTTCGGCGGCGAAGGCGCGACCGAAGGCGACCAACCCCGCAAACACGAGGGCCAGCCACAGCACGCCAGGCGCGATGACCGTCGCGTTCCGCGAGTCGATCTGGAAACCGAAGTTGGCGATTACAAGTGCCAGCACGACGAACTGGCCGAGCGCAGGCACGAGCTCCCGCGTGCGCCATTCCGATGTCAGGTCCTTTCGAGCGACCGCATAGGCGACCGCAATCGATCGGTTCAACGAACCACCCTCAAATGGGTGCCCGCGCCGAGCGACCTGCCGTCGCGCAACACCATCGTTCGCTGGCAGAGGCGGTTGGCGAGCGCGTGATCGTGGGTCGCCAGCACCACCGTCCTCTCGCGCATGACAGTGGCCAGCAGGTCGGGGCCCTGCGCGTCCAGGCTCGCGTCGGGCTCGTCAAGGACCAGGAGCCGTGGATTGTGCAGAATGGCCCGTCCGATCGCAAGCCGCTGTTGCTCACCACGCGAGAGCCGCCCGGCCGGACGTCCCGCGACATCGTTGAGCCCGACCAAAGCCAGAACCTCTGGCACGCGTTTGCGGTCGACGTCATGCAGCGCGCAGAAGAATTCGAGATTCTCCGTTGCCGACAACGCGGGGTACAGACCCGGGGCATGGGCCACAAAACCAATTCGCGCCCGAAGGGCCTTGCGCTCGCGGACCGAGTCGAGGCCGAAGATCTCGAGGCGGCCGGAGGTGGGACGGGCAGCGGTGGCGAGGATCCGAAGCAGCGTCGTTTTACCGGCGCCGTTGTCCCCCAGCACCGCCAGGTGTTCGCCCCGGTCGAGGGCCAGGTCGACGGCGTCAAGGGCAACGTCTGAGCCGAATCGCTGGGTGAGCTCGTGGGCGACGATCGCGCTCACGACTTCTTCTCGGTGATCGCGGGCTCTGATTCCTCAGCCGGCGTCCTGATCAGCGGCCACATCACAAACGGGCCGGCGGCGAACAGCAGCAGGGTCGCGACGATCAGAGTCATCTATGCGAGCTGCGGGCTCGCCGACCGCGCCACCTGGAGGTCGAACGCCCGCCGCCTCTCCCCCACGTTGCCGAGGATGACCCCCAGGATGATGATCGCGCCGCCGGTCCAGATCCAGCTCACCAGCGGGTTGACGAAGACTCGGAAGGAAGCCGAACCGTCAGTGTTCAAGCCGGCAAGGACGACGTAGACGTCAGCGATCGGAGTGCTGCTTATCGCCACGTGCGTCAGCGACTGGCCCCCAAGACCCGCATACGTCGCGCGCGCCGGCTCCAGCGTTTGATCGCCGAGCCGCATCGCGCCGACCAGCTCGGCATGATCGGCGAGCTGTCTCTGCTCGGTACCGGCATAGGTGAGCGTGTAGCCGGCGACCGACACCTGCTCCCCAGGCCGGAGCGAAACGTCCTTTTCCTGCTGCCAGAAATGTGACCCCGCGACACCGACGACCAGCACGACCATCCCGAGGTGCGCAAGGTAGGCCCCATAGCGCCGCCTTTTTCGCACGATGACAGAGGCCGCCTGAGCCAAGCCCTGCCCCGATCGGCGCCACCTCACGCCCATCCGCGAGTACTCGACCAAGCATGTCGCGCCGGCGGCGCCGGCAAGTGGAATGGCGAGGAGTGCCGGCACAGACCGCACACCGGCCACCAGCAAAGCGACCACCGCGATGGCGGCGACGGCGAGCGGCCAGCGCAGCGACCGGAGCAGCGACGAGCCGGCGCGGCGCCAGGGCAGCAGCGGTCCAGCAGCCATCAACGCCAGCAGCACCACGAACAGCGGCCCCGCCGCCCGCTCGTAGTACGGAACTCCGACCACGCGCTCCTGGCCAAGCATGCCGGAGACCAGCGGCAGCACCGTCCCCCAGAAGACCACGGCGATGACGCCGATCAGCAGCAGGTTCTGCAGTACGAAGGCGCTTTCGCGCGACACCGTCGGCGCTGGTCGGGTGGTGCTCGTCAATGAGCCGGCGCGAAGCGCGAGAAGCCCGATTGAGAAGATCAGGCAAACGAAAAGGAACCCAAAGAACCAGGGCCCGATGGCGCTGACCGCGAACGTATGGACCGAGGGCACAACACCGCTGCGGACGATGAAGGTGCCGAACACGACCAGCAGGAAGGCGAGGATCACAAGGGCGAAGTTCCAAGCCTTCAGCCTGCCCCGCCGCTCCTGGACCTGGGACGAATGCAGGTAGGCGGTGGTGGCCAACCATGGCATCAGGGCCACGTTTTCGACCGGATCCCAGCCCCAGTAGCCGCCCCAACCCAGGACGTGATAGGCCCACCACATGCCGAGCACGAGCCCGGTGCTCTGCAGCGCCCAGGCCAGCAGGGCAAAGCGGTGGGTGTGCGCTATCCAGGCGGCGTCCGAACGCCCTGCCAGAAGCGCCGCGGCGGCGAAGCTGAACGGAATCGCAAACGACGCAAAGCCCGCGAGCACCACCGGCGGGTGGATCAACATCCCGCCATCACGCAGGACGGGGTTGAGACCCAGCCCGTCCGGCGGTGTGATCGACAGCAGGTCGAACGGGCTGGCCACGAGCACCAGGACCACCAGCAGGAAGGTCTCGATCGCCGCGAGGATCCCGGCGGCATAGGCGGCCAGGCGCAACCCGAGCCTGGAGCTGGCGATGAGGGAGGCACTGCCGAGGACACCGAGCACGAGAGCCCAATAGAGGAGCGAGCCCTCCTGCCCGCCATAGAAAGCCGCCACGACCAGCGGCCAGGGCGTCGAGAGGTCGCTGTGCTCGGTCACGTAGGCAAGTGAGAAGTCGTGCGAGAGGAGGCCGATCTCCAGCAGGACGGAGGCGCACAGGATCATCGAGGCGCTCGCGTAAAAAGCGCGGCGGCCGACCTGGACGAGCGCTGGGTTCTGCCGCCAGCCGGCCCAGAAGGAGAGCACCGCCGAGAACCCGCCCATCACGAGCCCAGCGAGCAAGGCGCCCGCGCCGAGGTACCCGATCACTGGGTGTAGGGAGTGGTGGCGAAGCGCGACGGGCATTTCGCCAGGACCGCCCGTGCGTGGAAGACCCCGTCGGCTCCGAGCTTGCCCTCCGCGACCACGGTGATGCCGGGCTGGAAGATGTCCGGCAGGGTGCCGTGATACTCGACGGGGATCGAGGCGGTGCCATCCTTCTCGGTGAACAGGACCTGGAGCCCGCCGTTGCTCCGGCTCACGTCGTTCTGGACGACGCCCGCCACCCGCACGTCGCCGCTGGTCGCGTGGGCACGAAGCTCCGACACCGTCAGGTAGTACTCAGACGAGCCGCCGGAAGCCGAGTACACGAGGTAGGCGACGCAGGCCGCGACGACCGCGCCCAGCAACGCCCACTTCAATCCCGGAACCATGCCCAGGATCATGAGATGAGCCCCAGGTAATGGTCGATGGTCGGCGTATCGAGTGGACCCTCAAACGATGCGACCACCATGCCGTCTGAATCGATGAAAACGGTCACCGGAGGCGCGACGACACCATAGGACTGGTAGTCACCGGCAACGATCTGGCCGACGGGGTAAGGGTGAGGATGCCGCTGCTCGAAGGCATGCACGGAGCCGGCCGTGTCCTGCATCGCGGCGCCGACGAAAGCGACTCCGGGGTGCGAATCGGAAGCGGTCGCGAGCACCGGCAGGTCCTGGGCGCAGCTCACGCACCACGACGCCCAGAAATCCACAACCACAGGCTTGCCGCGCAGGCCCGAGACCTGAACGGTGCTGCCATCCAACTGCCGGATTGCGAGTTGAGGCGCGGCGTTGCCGATGAGGGCGGGCCGCTGCATCGCCGCATGCTGGAGGCCCCAGGCCAGCGAGAGCATCAGCGCGGAACTCAGGACTATCGCCACGGCCGCGATCGATCCCGACCTTCGGTTCATCGGCCTGAGTCTATCGTCCCCCTTCCTCGCGTCCTGGTCGCGGGGGCCCGCGCCTCAGGGGAGGGGGCTCAGGGAGTTCGCCTGCGCGATGCGCGCGTAGAGCCTCCCGCTGGGCTTGATCTGCCGCTCGAGGGTCTTGCGATCGACGTCGATGAGGCCGAATCGCACGGTGTAGCCCCGAGCCCACTCGAAGTTGTCCATGCTGGTCCAGTGGAAATAACCCCTGACGTCGACCCCGTCGTCGATGGCCAGCAACACGTTGGACAGGATGTCCTTCAGGTAACGCTGTCTCCATTCGTCGTCGTTGCTCGCCAGTCCGTTTTCAGTGATGAAGACCGGCTTGCCCAGGGCCTTCAGCTCGTTGAGCACCACCCGCATCCAGGTTGGGTCTGAGGTCCAGCCCATGTCGGTCACGGGCGTGTCGGGGACGTTATATCGCCTGATGAATTGATGCTGCGGCAGGCGGGGATCAAAGGCGCACATCTGCCCCCAGTAGTGGGCGATACCAACAAAGTCCGAGGGCGCCTCCACCACCTTGCGTAGCCGGCCTGGGGCCACGGGCCATCGGTCGAGCGCCAGCTGTGCGGTTTTCGTCGCCCAGAGGTCGCGCCGCTTCGCGGTGGCCGGCAGCATCAGGAACTTGTGGTGCGAGAGGCCGACCAGCGCGTCCGGCCAGCGGCGCTTGATCGCGCTGTAGGCCAGCTCGTGGGCACGTCGCATGTTGCCCGTGACCTGGTACAGGCCGGCGACGTCGCCGCTGCGTCCTGGTGGAAATTCGCCGGTGACCCAGCCGCTCGCCGCATAGATGTTCGGCTCGTTGATGGTGCACCACAGCCCGATCAAGTCGCCCAGCTCGTCAATCACTCGATGAACGAAGGGCATGAAGGCATGCGCCGAGCCGGCCGCCGCCCAGCCGCCTTTTCGCGTAAACCACAGCGGGCTTGTGAAGTGGTGCAGCGTGACCATCGGCTGCATACCCTGTTCTCGCAGCTCGCCGAGGACGTCGCGGTAGTGCCGGAGCTGGCGTGAGTCGAACTCGCCCTGGGTCGGCTCGACGCGCGACCACTCGATCGACAGCCGGTGTGCGTTCTGCTGCATCTCGCGAAGCAACGCGAAGTCCTCACGGTACCGGTGGTAGTGATCGCAGGCGATCGCCGACGAATCGCCGTTGGCGATCGCGCCCGGCTTCTGTTCGAACTCCCACCAATCGGAGTTGCGGTTGTCTCCCTCGACCTGGTGGGCGGCGCTCGCAGTGCCCCAGAGGAACCCGTCGGGGAACCGCCCGGGCGGATTCACGACGCTACGGCAGAGGTTGGATGGGCAACTTTGGGAGGCTGGAAATACTCCCAGGCGATGGGCTTGTCGCCCTCGAGGTCGACCTGGAGGACCCCGGCCCGATCGACCACCTTTCGATAGAGCTCGCGCTCGTTGTGGGCGCGACCGTCGAGCAGTATCCAGGCGGCCTGCAGGGGATCGGCGTGGCTCACGATCGCCATCGCGTCGCCAGGGTGCTCGCGGGCAAGGCGCTTCATGACGTCGAGCACACGTCCCCCGAGCGCATCGATCGCCTCGTCGCCCGGCAGCAGGCCTCGTTTGGCCTTGTGCACAAACCAGAGGGGACGGCGGACCGGGATCTGCCAGTAGGGCAGGCCCTGCAGGTAGCGGCTGAATTCGGCTTCACGCAGCTCCGGCTCCGGTTCAAGGATCGCCGGGGCGGCGAGCCGGGAGTTGATCAATTCGGCGGTCTCATGCGCCCTGGCGAGCGGGCTGTGCACGATCCGTTTGAGGCCGGCCGAGGTCAATCGATCGCCGACAGCAAGTGCTTGCGCGCGCCCCAGAGCACTGAGCTGGAAACCATCGAGGTGTCCGTAGAGCAGGCGGCGCGGGTTCTCGACGTCGGCGTGGCGGATCAGGTAGACGCGAGTGGGTGCCAAGTCGACGTTGATGCTACGGAAGCGGACGTACCGACCGCACCTGTCCTAGCTTCGGAAGGCGCCTACCGAGGTACGGTTGGTGCCCGCCGAGCGGCCCGCCTCCAGAGCGTGATACGCCTCGCGGACGAGGTTGCCTGTGTACTCGCGCCGGTTCATCAGGCCGGCCTCCTCCTCACCCTGCGGCATCACCCCGATCGTGGCGGCGCCGCAGCTGACGGTGATCCGCTGCCAGTTACCTCCGGTTGCGAAGTCGTGCGCCGCGATCCCGCGCCTGATTTTGTCAGCCGCCAGAGTCGCGCCCTGCTCATTGGTTTCAGGCAACACGATGGCGAAATGCGGTGGACCGTCCGCATCGAGGAAGGCCACGGTGTCGGTGTCGCGTATCGACTTGCCGAGCCGTTCCGATATCTCCCGCAACAGGCCGTCGAGCTGAGCATGGCCCAGCTCCTTGTCAATATGCTCAGCGTGGTCGAGCTCGACCACAAGCACAGAAAGGGGCCGGTGGTAGCGCACCGCGCGGTTGGCTTCCTGGCCGACGAGAGCGTTGATGAACTTTGAGTTCCAGATGCCCGTCACCGGGTCGACCACGCCGAACAGCGGGCTCGAGGAGCGGTCGGTCTGGCTGTGGCCGCAGCGGTGGCAGTACTGGGCCCCGTCAGGCAGCTCTGAGCTGCAATACCAGCAGGTGGACATGGCCGCAGTCTATACGAGGGAAAACGAACTCGTTTCCGCACTCGGGCGCGGCATCCCGCCTGAGGCTTGGGTTCAGAATCAGGGCGTGGATCAAGGAGAACTGTTCGAGGCTCCGTCCGGCCCGGAGCCAGGCGCTCCCCTGGCCACGCGAATGCGACCCCGCACCTTCGACCAGCTCGTCGGCCAGCGACGCGTGGTCGACGTCCTCCGGGAGCTCACCCGCTCGGGTCACCTGCCGAGCATCGTCCTCTGGGGCCCACCTGGCAGCGGCAAGACGACCCTGGCCGGCCTCCTCGCGAGCGAGACCAGGGCACGCCTGGTCGGTATCTCTGCCGTCACCTCCGGCGTGGCCGACCTGCGAAAGCAGGTGGCTGAGGCCAAGGTCCACCGCCGTGCCGGGCTGCGAACCATCCTTTTCATCGACGAGATCCACCGGTTCAACAAGGCTCAGCAGGACGCCATCCTTCCCCACGTCGAGGACGGCACCATAACGCTGATCGGGGCGACCACCGAGAACCCCTCGTTCGAGGTCATCGCACCGCTTCTCTCGCGCAGCCGCGTGTTCCGCCTCGAGGCGCTGGAGCCTGCAGAGCTCAAGGTCGTCGTCGAGCGAGCGCTCGGCGAGATCCGCGCTCAGATCACACCCGAGGCGCTCGACAGCCTTCTCGAGAATGCGCGAGGCGATGCGCGGGTCGCCCTCAACGGCCTCGAGGCGGCCGCCGCACTGGCCGGCGAAGGCACGATCGAGGTCGACCAGATCGAGAGCGCATTGCAGCAAAGACATCTTCTATACGACCGGTCCGGCGACCAGCACTACGACATCGTGTCGGCCCTGATCAAGAGTGTTCGCGGCAGCGACCCGGACGCAGCGGTGTACTGGATGGCTCGCATGCTGGAAGCGGGCGAGGATCCTCTTTTCATTGCCCGCAGGCTCGTCATCTCGGCGGCAGAGGATGTCGGCCTCGCCGATCCCCATGCGCTCCAGGTTGCCATCGCGGCGCAGCAGGCCGCGCATTTCGTGGGCATGCCCGAGGCGGTGCTTCCCCTGACCGAGGCGGCGCTGTACCTCGCGCTGGCGCCGAAATCCAATTCGGCCCTCACCTCGTATGGGGCCGCGCGCGAGCTGATCGAGCAGACGGGCAATGAGGCCGTTCCGCTTCATCTTCGCAACGCGCCGACCGGCCTGATGAAGTCGATGGGTTATGGCAAGGGCTACAAGTACGCGCACGACTTCGAAGGCGGCGTCGCGGACCAGGCGCACATGCCCGAGAAGCTCAAGGGCCGCAAGGTCTACAAGCCAGGGGCGAGAGACAAGAAACCCGGCTGACAGCCGTGCCCTTCTCGCGAAGGAAGGGAGACAAGTAAACTTTCACGGCTCATGGCTGACGCCCTCCTCATCTTCAAACCCGATGCGTCCTACCGCCTCGCCGCGCGCGCCGGGCTCTGGGGTTGGCTGTCGACCGAGCGCGATTGGAAGATTGAATCTCTGGCCTGGTTCCAGCCGCCGGCCTCTCTCATCGAAAGTCACTACGACTTTCTGCAGGACAGGCCCTTCTTTCCCTGGCTGGTGGACTTCATGAGCGCGCTGCCGCTCGCGGTCGGGCGTGTGACCGCATCGGGAGAGGCCCTGGAGCGGATGCGCTACGACCTTGGAGAGACGCGCATCGCCCAATCGAGGCCGGGATCGCTGCGCGAACGCTACGGAATCTTCGGCGGCGTCAACTGCCTGCACCTCTCCGACTCACCCGAATCGGGCAGCGCCGAGGTCGCCAAGTGGGCCAAGTTCGTTCAGCTGGAAAAGGTGACCGCGGACCTTGCCGTCGAGACCGACAAGCCCGACCACACGCACCACCTGCGGTCGCTGGCCACCCAGGTGGCTGCGGGATTCCACGTTGAGCTGGCTTCTCAGATGATCCGCGAGCTGCTGACCGAGGAGACCGAGATCGACGGCGAGCAGCTTCAGACCCTGTGGCGGGTCATTCTCGGGGCGCTGGCTTAGGTTTCGTCTCCGGCGCGCTTTCCGGCGCCGGCCCGGGGTGTGCATGGATCGTGACCGGACGCGTGAACAGCTCCGAGTTGGGGACGATCACCGTGTCGCCCGTTTCGCTGCGCAGCAACGTCACTCGCAACCGCACCTCCGAAACGACTCCGCTGCCGCGCTCCAACGAGATGCTGTCGCCGATCTTGATGTTCCGCTCCAGCAGGATGTAGTACCCGGACACGTAATCCTTGAGCAGGTCCTGGGCGCCGAAGCTGGTGACGATCACCGCCGCCACGACACCCAGGATCGTGACGTTGTCGCTGTGCACCGCGATGCCGAACGCGAACAGTGCGCCAACGACTATCAGTGCGACGGTGATGACGCGGCTGCCGACGACGACGACGTTCTCGCGCAACCCGCGCTTGCGCAGCGCTTCGGCCACCTGCTGGGCGATGAATCGGGCCGCGACGACGAAGACGACGAAGACCACCCCCGCCAGCAGGATGTAGAGCAGCGGGCTCGACGAGATGTCGCTGAGCGACATCTACTTCTCGGTCTCGGCTTCCTCGGCGGCCGGCGCCCCTGCCTCTGCCCCTTCCTCGCCCTCTCCGACGAGAGCCGTCTCCAACACTGGGGCCTCCTCTTCGACCTTGAGCTCTCGGCGGTGGACGATCTTCACCACGAGCTCTTCGGGATCCATCAGAACGGTGACGCCCTTGGGAACCTTCAGCTCGGAGACTCGGAACTCCGCCTCGATCTCCTCGAGTGGGGTCAGGTCGACCTCGAACGCCTCCGGGATGTCCGTCGGCAGGCACTCGACCCGCACCGCGTGAATCGGCTGCAACACGTCCGCATCTCCGCGTTTGACCGCCGCGGACTCGCCGGCGAGGTGGACGGGCACCTCGACCGTGATCTTCTCTTCCAGGCTCACCTGGTAGAAGTCGACGTGGATCGGGCCCAGGCGGCGGGGATGTGTCTGAATCTCGCGGACCAGAACTTTTTCGGTTCGATCGCCGTCGATGGCCAGGTCGACCAGGTGGGTCCGCCCCGACTTGGTGAACACCTTCTGGAACTCGAGGCGATCGAGGACCAGCGGCGTTGGGGTTGCATTATGCCCATAGACGATTCCAGCGAGCTTGCCTTCGCCGTGAAGACGGCGCGAAGCCTTGCCGAGAACTGTGCGGGTGGAAGCTTTCAGTTGCATGGTTGCGCCTCGGAGTGGAGAAGCGTCGTTATGATACCGCGCAGAGCGAATTCCGCGAACCGGTACCAGCTACCAGGAGGCTTCAGGCATGCAGAACCCACCACCTCCGCCTCCTCCCCCGCCGCCGGCGCCCATGCAATACGCGGCGCCTCAGTACCAGGGCCCGCAGCCCACCTACGCCGGCTTCTGGATCCGCCTGGTCGCGAGGCTGGTCGACGGCTTGATCCTAGGCATACCGTTCGGGATTGTGTTCGCCGTGTTCGCCATCGCCGGCGGCATTTTTGCCAACCGGACCAGCGCGAGCAGCCAGGACACCCAGAATGCCGCCGCCGCGGCCTTTGGAGGCGTCTTCCTCCTTCTCTACCTGATCGCGCTGGTGGTGCAGGTGGGTTATTGGATCTATTTTTGGGGCTCGAGCGGCGCCACTCTCGGCATGCGTCTCCTTCACCTGAGGGTCGTCGATGCGAATACGGGCGCCCCCATCGGTTACGCGCGAGCCGCTGTTCGATTCCTC
>DASXNH010000114.1:0-21152 GCA_036495195.1 Candidatus Dormiibacterota bacterium | reverse complement strand
TTTTTATCGCCGGGCGATAGACGCCATTACCGGCGTGCGCGACGGGCTTCCGTGCTGGACCGGCTTCTACATGCCGGCACCATGCGGCTATCCCGACCTGGGCGTGCACGATCAGCACCATCTCGTCTTCATGGAGGCCGGGCTGCTGCGCCATGTCACGGACTTTCCAACTCACCTCGGACTTCCAGTGAGCTCATACCCGAACCTGGTGCTTTCGATCCATACCTACACTCATGTGTTCTCGCTCGACCATCTCTTCAAGCTCGATCCGAAGAGCTACCCATGGAGCGGGTATGACCAGACCTATTCGCTGGCGCGGCGCGAAGCTGTGACACTCAACGCCGCCCTGTTCGTCGCCGAGTTTGGAGACTTCCGCTCCGACGACGCGCAAATCCTGGCCAGCGAGCTGCTCGAGCAAGAAAAGCATGTCGTCGGCTTTGCCTTCTGGACGTGGAAGGAGAATTGTGGAGGCGGCTCCGCATGGGGCATGTACGACGGCATCGATTGCGCCCAAAGCGCCACCTCCGTGCAGTCGAGCGGTTGCCTCCGATCCAATCGCGAGCGGCTGCTGGCCAGGGTCTATCCCCAGGCCTCCGGCGACCCTACGCCCAACTTTCATTACGACCCGGACTCCGGTGCGTTCACCCTCCATGCTCAAGGGAAGGCAGGCGATCCCCCAACCGTTGTCTACATTCCGCGCGAGGTGACCGGGGAAGCGACAGTGGTCGGCGCCTTCTCCGACCGATCGGTGACAGCGAACAGCGATGGCAGCCGGCTGGTCACGGCAGCACCGTCCGGCGGCGTTTTCTCGATCGCAGTGGCGGCCGCGCCCTTGTCGTTGACCGGGTGCTCGTAAGGCCATCGGGCGGTCTGATCAGGCGGCAAATTGTTGCCGACTGGGAGTTTCCTATGAGTTCCCTGTCGGAGTCCTGCCCGTCACCTGCTTCGACTAATCTGGTGGGCGGGAAAGGGTGGGACTTCAAGCGGTATCCACCAGGGGGGCGCGAGCCACAAACGGAGTGGGGGCCGCGCATGGACCGGGGGCCAACGGCTCCATCGCGCCCCTGCCAGTCGTCAAGCTGACGCACGTCTCCAAGCTGTTCGGCCGGGTCACCGTGCTGAGCGACATCAGCATCTCGGCCGCCCCGGGTGAGATGGTCGAGGTCACCGGTCCCAGCGGTTCCGGCAAAACGACTCTGCTTCGGCTGATTCACGGCCAGCTGCGGCCGAACCGCGGAGAGGTCTGGGTCGAAGGCAGAGGCCTGCATCGGTGGTGGCGGCGCGGGCTAGGCCGCATTCGCCGCGAGGTGGCTTTCGTCTATCAGGAGCAGCGTCTCCTGCCGCGCCTGACCGCGCTTGAAAATCTAGTTTTCGCGATGCAGATTGGCGACCCCGAGGTTCCGTATCGAACCATCAGGCGGCGGGCCATGGACGCACTCGAATCCCTGAGCCTCGGTCACCGCCGAGGCGCCTACCCACACCAGCTCTCGGCCGGGGAAAGGCAGCGGGTCGCTGTCGCCCGCGCGCTCGCTGGCCGGCCGCGAGTGCTCCTCGCGGACGAGCCGCTTGCGTCGATCGACGATGACAACGCACGGATCGTGATGCGGCTGCTCGAAGAGGCCGCCGCCAACGGCACCGCCGTCATCGTTGCCACTCACCATCCGACATTCGCCGCGCATCGAGTCCTCAGGCTGCCGAGCGGACAGGTCCTGGTCAGCCGTGACCGCTCGCATGTCAATGGCAAGGCTTCCAGTCTTTCCCTGTGGCGGCGAATCCGTCCGGCGTCCTCCCGCTCACGGACCAACGGGCACCCGGTGCCGGTTGTCAGGCTGCGGCTGTGGCGCAGGCTCAGCGCGCTGGCGGCGAACAGCTTTCGCCTGGTCGTCCTCAGCGGCCTGAGCAGCTGGGCTCGCGACCTCCGGCTGACGGCGCCGGCCCTGGGCTCGATGGCGATGACTCTAGTCCTTTGCGGAATGCTCGCACTGGTCGGCATCTCGGTCGCCACCGTGGCCGGACAGCAGGCCGGCCAGGCATCGATCGTCAGGGTCTATCTCGCGACGGACGCCTCACCGCCGGCGATCGCGGCCCTCGAAAGCAAGCTGCGTGGCGACTCACGCGTGAGCTCGGTGACCGAGGTCAGCGCCGCGCAGGCGCTTCAGGACGCGCAAAACAAACCGGGCTTAGGGGCTCTGGCGGGGCTCACCGCCTCGAACCCATTCTCCGCCAGCCTTGACGTTCAGGTGACGTCGGTGGGGCAAGTTGCTGCCGTCGCCGCGGAGGTCGTCGGCGACCCCGCCGTGGACGCCACCTATCCAACGTCCTATGACCCGGACACGTACAAGCGCTTGCGCAACGTCGCCCTCGTCGTCGGCGGCGTAGGCGCCGGCCTTCTGCTTCTATTCACCGTGGTGGCCTACGCGGTCGCCGCCAACTCGATGCGCTCGATTGCCGCCGCGCGCCAGAACGAGGTGACGGTGACGCGCCTTCTCGGCGCCCGAGGGTGGATGGTGCGCGGACCTTTCGTCACCGAGGGCGTGATGACCGGCGCGTTGGCGGGCGCGCTCGCAGCGGGGGCGGTGCTTGGCGTCTGGGCGCTGGCCACCGCACTGGGGTCGCAGACCTACTCGCAGATCCTCCCCGGCGTCGGTCCGAACTCGGTGCGTTATGTGGCCGCCGCCGTGATGGTGACTGGTCTTGCGCTGGGCGCCATTACAGCGATGCTCGGATTTCGTCGAATCCGCGCATGAGGCGAGCACTCGCGCGCCTGATCACGGTGTGCGCGCTGATCGCCTGCTTCATACCTGGCGGGATCTCGGTGAGTTACGCGACGTGCCCGACCCCAGGCGTTTCGAGTTCTCGCGTGACCTGTCCACCGCCGCCCGACCCAAATCAGGCCGCATACGACAAGCTTCGAAAGCGTCTCGGCGGCGACCTGGCCAGGGCACTGTCGAGCCAGCAGCAGCTGAGCATCGCGCTGATGCAATCGGCAGCGAGCGAGCAGAACCTCAACGCGAACATCACGAGCGAGGAAGCGAAGATCGCCGCGCTCGAGGCCCAGATTACCCAGCTGGAAACCAATATCGCCGATACGCAGGGCCGTATCGACGTGGAGCAGGCGCAGGTGGCCGCCCTCGCCCGAGCGATCTCGAGACAGCCTGACTCCTGGCTCGTGCAGATGGCCCGCGCCGGCAACCTTCACGACGCGCTGGTCGCCGCTGCGGACCTGATTGTGGCGGGCCAGCGCGCGCACGCCCTCGAGGCCGCGCTGGAAGCCGATCTCGCAAAGCTCCAGGCTGTCCGCACCGCTCAACTTGCTGCCTTGAGCACTGAGAACGGCGTGGTCTCCCAGCTGAACGCCAACCTGACAGCCCTTAGCTCTGCGATCGCGCTGCAGAACGACATCACCACCCAGCTCGGCACCCTGATGTCGCTGCTCTCCGCAGCCAAGGCGGACCTCACCAACCAACCTCCCGACATAACTGCAGCCCTGGCGGCCCTGTTAGAGCGCCAGGAGCAACAGCTGATCCAGAGGGCTTATCAAGCAGCCTGGAGCCAGGCCCAGGTGGGTGCGGGCATCGCTATGGTGACGCGCACCCTGCCGGCAGGAACATCGCTCCCCGGCCTCAGGCTCTCATGGCCGATCGCAGGCGCGCGGATCACTCAGCCATTCGGCCCGAGCGAGCTGCTGCTGGAGCCGCCGCTTGGCCCGTACCCGCATTTCCACACTGGAATTGACCTCGCCGCTGCCTACGGCACACCGGTGACCGCGGCCGCTGGCGGCGTCGTCGTAGCCGTGGCCCACACCACGGTCGGCTACGGCAACTACGTCATCGTCGCTCTCGGCGGCGGGATCATGACCCTGTACGGCCACCTGCTCGAAACTGACGTGAGGGTCGGCGACAGCGTCGCTCGGGGACAGCGGGTCGGCCTCGAAGGCACGAGCGGGATGTCGACGGGCCCACACCTCCACTTCGAGCTTCGGGTCAACGACCAGGTGACCGACCCGATGCCCTACCTACCGCCCCTGAAAGGCCTGACGACCACCAAACCCTGACGGGCAGCGCCTGAAACCGGCCAACGGAAATGGTGCCCCCGGAGGGAATCGAACCCCCGACCTTGACGTTAGGACCGTCCTGCTCTATCCCCTGAGCTACGAGGGCTGCGTTCCAGAGTTTACTGTCAGTTCATCGGCTGATCGGCCGAGCTGCGCGTTACTTCTCAGCAAACTCACACGTTTCTCACAGCAACGATCAAGTGCAGTCCGACAAAGTGGAGACCATGGAAAACGAGAACACGACTGACAGGAGAATCCAGGCTCGCGATGCCGCGACCAGGATGCTCAACCGCCTGACCGCAGGACTGGCTTTCGGCGCCATCGCCGGAGTTGGGATCCTCGGCACGGTCAGCGCCTACACGAACCCTGGAACGGCCACCACCGCCTCCGGTGCGACCGCAAGCACGTCAACGTCCTCGGGGACGACCTCGACGTCCGGCGGCACCACCTCCACCGGTGTCCAGGCCTCCCCAACACCGGTCAGCTCATCCTCGGGCTCAGGCGTCGCGGTCTCCGGCGGCTCGTAGTCCGCGCCTGCGATGAATGACACCATCCTCTGGTACACCACCAGGGGCGCTGGAGCGGTCTCTCTGGTGTTGCTCAGCGCGGTGGTCGTGCTCGGTGTCCTTTCGTCTGTTCGGTTCGAGGCTCCGAGCTGGCCTCGATTCCTGACCACGGGCCTCCATCGCAACCTTGCTTTGACAGCGGTGGTGTTCCTTGCCCTGCACATCGTGACCGCCGTGGTGGACCCCTTCACGCACCTCGGGTGGGTGGCCGCGGTCGTCCCATTCTCGTCCTACTACCGAACCTTCTGGCTCGGCCTCGGAGTGATCGCGATTGAGCTGCTCATCGCCATCACCGTCACCAGCCTCGTGCGTGACCTAATCGGCCACTCGGTGTGGCGCGTCATCCACTGGTTGTCCTACGCGTCATGGCCGATCGCCGTGGTGCACGGCTTCGGCACCGGGACCGACACCTGGGCGGCGTGGATGCTGGCGATTGATGTGATCTGCATCGGCGCCGTGGTCGTGGCTGTCGGTGCCCGCCTTATGCTCAGATCGCCCGATCCGCTCGCAGCCGATCGTGCCAAGTTCCGTGAGCGGGTATCCAGGAAAGTTGTGAAGTGACGTTGCTCAGCCTTTTTGCCGGCCCGCCGTCATCTGCCGGCGCGGAGAATTTCCGCGACCACACCACGCGGCTCGGTCATCGTCCGCGTGGCGACCGCGCACTGATCGATACCCTCGATAAGAGCGGCCTGGTCGGCAGAGGTGGCGCGTCGTTTCCGGTCGGCGTCAAATGGAGGTCAGTCCAAAGCCGCTCGAGGGGCTCCGCTGTAGTGATCGCGAATGGCGCTGAGGGCGAGCCGCTCAGTCGCAAGGATCGAACCTTGATGGCGCTGCGGCCGCATCTGGTCATCGACGGGGCTCTGCTCGCCGCGGATGCCGTGGGCGCGAGCAGAACACTCCTTTATGTGGGCGAGGCTCACGGAGGAGCCGCTACAGCAATTGCCCGCGCCCTGGCGGAACGGCCACCGGCCGAGCGCGCCCGGCTGAACCTCCTTGGTGCACCGCCCAGCTACGTGGCCGGCGAGGAAACCGCCGCTGTCAACTTCGTCAACTCCGGGGTCGCCGCTCCCGTGGCCATTCCACCCCGACCGTTTGAGCGAGGCGTGGATGGGCGGCCGACCCTCGTGCAGAACGTGGAGAGCCTGGCCCATGCGGCGTTGATCGCGCGCTTCGGAGATGCCTGGTTCCAGTCTCTTGGCCGGCATCACGCTGCGGGCACCATCCTGCTGACTGTGAGCGGGGCCGTGGCGAAGCCTGGCGTCATCGAGGTAGCCTCAGGCTGCAGCGTCGATGAGGTGTTGGCGCTGGCCGGCGGCGTGAGCGGAAAGACGCGCGCTGTACTGCTTGGCGGTTACTTCGGCGGATGGATCAGGGCCGAACAGGCGGGTTCGATGGCGCTCGACCCGAACGGCCTGCGCGCGGCAGGCGGGTCGCTCGGCTGCGGAGTCGTCAGTGTCCTCGACGAGACCGCAGACCCTCTGGATGTCTCGGCGCGCATCATGCAGCACCTCGCCAACGAGAGCGCAGCGCAATGTGGGCCCTGTTTCTTCGGCCTGCGCAGCCTGTCGGCTGCTACGACTCGAATCGCGGCGCGCCAGGCCGACCATGGCGACCTGCCCCAATTGCACCGCTGGACCGCCATGGTCAAGGGGCGCGGCGCCTGCCGCCACCCGGATGGCGCCGTCGCCTTCTTGCAATCGGCGCTGACCGTCTTCGAGCCGGAGTTCACGGCGGCGGCGGGCGCGCGCGGCAGGCGCGCCTCCTGAAATGGCGCAGACGGAGCTCTGGATCGACCGCACAAAATGCGATGGCAGCCGCCTGTGCGCCGAACTCTTTCCGGAACGTATCGCGCTGGACGATTGGGGATACCCGATCATCGCGCCCGGCCCGATTCCGGGGCCCCTCATGGCCCACGCGCAGAAGGCCGTCGACAGCTGCCCGGTCTTGGCCCTCGCCTTGCGACGAGTCGAACGCCGGCCTCCGCCTCCACCTGGCACCAAGGCGAGTTGAGGAAATCCGGGTCGGCCCTCGGCATCGCCGATGACCGCGCCCTGGGCGGCTCGCTGCGAGTGATCGTCACCCACGAGCCTGATCTGGCCGCGGCCAAGTCAGCCGTCGACGAGGTCGTCCGAGCAGTCGATGTTGCCGCCAACCGATTTCACGAAGACAGCGAGCTGAGCCGGCTCAACGCCGCGCCCGGCCGCGACATGCTGATCAGCCCGCTCCTCGCGAAGCTGATCGCCGCCGCCCTCCGCGGCGCGCGGTTGACGGACGGCGCCGTCGATCCGACGGTGGGATCGGCCCTCAAGCTGGCGGGCTACGACACGGACTTCGACGCGGTGGCGCCGGACGGCATGGCCCTCGACCTGGTGGTCAGTCGAATCCCCGGCTGGCAGGCGATCGTGTTTGACGAGGCAGCGCGAACCGTGCGGCTCCCTCGCGGCATCGACCTCGATCTCGGCGCCACGGCGAAAGCGCTCACCTCCGACCTGGCGGCATCGGCCGCACTGTCGAAGATCGGACGCGGCGGTGTGCTCGTCAGCCTGGGCGGCGACATCTCGGTCGCCGGCGATCCGCCACCCGAGGGTTGGCTGATCCAGACCAGCGAGGACAGCGGCGCCCCGATTGAAGAAGGCGAGGAAACGATAAGCATCCGGTCAGGCGGGATTGCCACGTCGAGCACCACTGTCCGCAAATGGACTCGCGGTGGCGTGGCGCTTCACCACATCATCGACCCGTCCACCGGGCTTCCCAGCGACGGTCCCTGGCGGACCGCCACGGTGGTCGCCGGGACCTGCGTCGACGCCAACATCGCGTCGACCGCGGCCATCGTCATGGGCCCAGGCGCCGTCCAGTGGCTCGAGGCCGGCCGGCTCCCGGCCCGCCTGGTGGACCGCGGCGGATCGGTGCACCGCCTTTCGGGATGGCCAAAACCAAGCTAGTCCACACTGATTTCCCAGCAAACTCACAGACTTGGGAGGCACCATGAACGCCGTGAACAGGGACGGGGACGGGGCGCGAGTCCTCGTGGTCGACGACGAACCGAACATCACGGAGCTCGTCGCGATGGCGCTGCGCTACGAAGGGTTCAGCGTCAAAACGGCGGCCACCGGCCGCGGTGCGGTCACGGCCGTCAGCCAGTTCTCCCCTGCCCTCGTGATCCTCGACGTCATGCTGCCCGACATCGATGGCCTCGAGGTGCTCCGGCGGTTGAACGCAGCGGGCCATAAGGTCCCGATCATCTTCCTGACCGCCAAGGACGCCACGGAGGACAAGGTCCACGGGCTGACGGTGGGCGGAGACGATTACGTGACCAAGCCGTTCAGCGTCGAAGAGCTCATGGCACGGGTCCGGGTTGTCCTGAGAAGGCATGGCGGCAGCGAGCTGCAGGATGGGAAGCTGATGCTGGCCGACCTCGAGATGGACGACGAGGGCCATGAGGTTCGACGGAGCGGCCAGGTCGTCGACCTGACCAACACCGAGTACCGGCTGCTGCGCTACCTGCTGGTCAACTCGGGTCGCGTCCTCACCCGCAGCCAGATCCTCGACCACGTGTGGCACTACGACTTCGGTGGTGACGCCAGCGTGCTCGAGACCTACATCAGCTACCTTCGTCGCAAGGTGGACAAGTTCGAGCCGCCCCTCTTGCAAACAGTGCGCGGCGTCGGCTACGTCCTTCGCGCCCCAAGGCCGTGATCCAGTCGCTTCGTGGGCGACTTCTACTCGGAGTCATCTCGCTGGTGGTGATCGGGTTGCTGATCTCCGACATCGCAACGTATCTCATGCTCCAGAGCTCACTGCTCAGCCGGATCGACGATCAGCTGCAGGCTCGGTCAACCGTCAACACCGCTGTCGCGGTGCTCAACAGCCCGGATTGTCAAACCCGCGGGCCCAGCTCTTCGACCAACTTCCCTGCCGGGACGGTCACCGAGGTGATCGGCTCGAATGGCTCCGTTCTTGCCGTGTGTTACGTCGTCCGGCAGTTCGGTGGCTCGAGCATCTCGACCGCTTCGCCCATGGTGCCGAAGTCTCTTCCCGCCACTCAGACGGACACCCCGACCAATCCAGTGACGGTCGACGGTACCGGCGGCGTATCCCACTTCCGCCTTACCCACTGGTCTGAAAACTCCTTTCCCGGTGCGGTCGTGGTGTTTGCCATTCCCCTGACGGAAACCCAGGCAACACTCAGCGTGCTCCTGCTCCTCGAACTCGTGATCAGCCTTGCCGTCGTGGCGGCGACCACCATCCTTGCATTCCTGATCATCCGCATCAGCCTGCAGCCGCTCGAAAGGATGGGTGCGGTGGCACAGGACATCGCGGCCGGCGATCTCACACGACGCGTTGAGCCTTCCACGCCAAGAACGGAGATCGGAAAGCTCGGTGGAGCGCTGAACGCAATGCTGAACCAGATCGAGGCCGCCTTCGCAGAACGCACAGCGTCGAACGACCGCCTGCGTCGGGTGATCGCGGACGCATCGCATGAGCTGCGCACCCCGCTGACCTCGATCCGGGGATACGCGGAAATGCTGCGACGCGGCGCCGAACACTCGCCGAAGGACTCCGAGGCCGCACGACGCCGCATCGAGGAGGAATCGATCCGCATGACGGGGCTCGTCGACGATCTCCTTGTCCTGGCGCGCCTCGACCAGGGACGTCCCCTCGATAAGTCGGCGGTGGATCTTCGGACCATCGCCAACGATGCGGTGGCGGACGCGCGGGTGGTCGCCCCGCAGCGCGAGATCAACTTGAGCGCCAACGGACCCGTGATCGTCACGGGTGACGACACGCGGCTGCGCCAGGTGATGGGCAATCTCATGCGCAACGCCCTCGTCCACACCCCACACCAGACGCCGATCGAGGTCGCCGTCGCAACCGATGCCGGCCTCGGGCGCATGTCGGTCGCAGACCATGGACCAGGGCTGGCTGACGGGGACGTGGGGCGCATCTTCGAACCGTTCTATCGAGCCGACCCGAGTCGCAGCCGCGACAGCGGCGGCGCCGGCCTCGGCCTGTCGATCGTCAGCGCGGTGGTCGCCGCGCACGGGGGCCGGGTCAAGGTCACCAAAACCGAAGGCGGCGGGGCGACCTTCGAGGTCGAGTTACCTCTGGCCCAGTAGCGGCGTTTCTAAGCAAGTTCCAAGGGTTCTCCCAGACGTGGTTCAGGCAGCTAGGAGATGATCGAGACGTGCCCACTGTGAGGCGGCAGGCGGAGATGGCCATGGTTCGGGACACCGCGGTCCAGAAGCTGCGCGATCTGACGATCGCGGTGGCGGTCGCCGCCGCAGCGGCTGTAGCCCTCATCGCGTGGATCAGCGCCGCCACGATCCCGGGGGCATCTGCCCAGACCACCGCGCCCGCCACAGTGGACGGCGGTGGCCAGCCGGTCGCGGGCAATGACGACGGTTTCAACCAGGGTCAACCGGTGACGAGCCGTCCCGGCCCCGGAATTGTCGTATCCGGAGGTTCTCACTGATGTTTGTGCACCCCGAGCCAGTCGGCGCGCTCGGTTTCCTCTTCGCGATTCTCGGCGGACTGTCATGGCTGGCGATCGTCGCAGGCATCGTTCTGCTCGTCCTCTGGGCGGTTCGTGCGATGCCTCGAACTGCGGTCCTGGGAGGCCCTCCCACGCATGTCGAATCCCCCGAGGACATCCTGGCCCGCCGATTGGCGATGGGCGAGATCACCGCAGAGGAATTCATCAAGGCCCGCGACCTGCTGCGCGGCGGGCCCGGGACCAGCGAGCCGAAGCCTCCTGGCTAGCCCGACCTAACCAGACCTCTACTCCCCCAAATTGGTGAGGGGCGCGAAATGCGCCCCTTTCCTTTTCTATGCCGCCGCGCATCTGGCATTCTCAGGCGATTTCAGCGGCTGGACGTACTTCGCCCGCGCCGATCCGGCTGTGCAGGGCAGCGAGAGGCTTTGGCGCCCACCAGTTCGCGCGGCCGAGGATGCGCATCACCGACGGCACGATCAGGATGCGCACGATAGTGGCGTCCACAGCGATCGCGATCGCCAGCCCAACGCCGATGGCCTTGATGATCACCACGTTCGCCAGGGCGAATGCGAGGAACACCGCCACCATGATCGCGGCCGCGCCTGTGATCAGACGCCCGCTCTTCTCCAGCCCCATCGCGACGGCCGCCTGATTGTCGCCGGTGCGGCGGTACTCCTCCTGGATGCGGCTGATCAAGAGCACCTCGTAGTCCATCGACATCCCGAACACGATGCTGAACAGGATCACCGGGATGCTCGGATCGATGGATTGCGGGCTGAAGCCAAGCAGCTGGCTGAAATGACCCTGCTGAAAGATCCAGACCATGGCTCCGAACGACGCTGAGATCGAGAACAGGTTGGTGAGGACCGCCTTCAACGGCAGGATCACCGAACCGGTGAGGAGGAAAAGAACGACATAGGTGACGAGCAGCACGGAGCCGACCGCGATGGGGGTCCGCTCGAGGATGTAATTGACGATGTCGAGGTCGAAAGCCGTCGCCCCGGTGGCCTGCACCTGTCCACCCGGCACGCTTTCCGCTCGCACCGCGGTCACGATCGAGCGCGCCTCGTCGCTCGTGTACTGCTTGTTGGTGACCACACCGATGAGCGCGATGTGCTTGCCGGCGCCCAACGCGAGCGCCTGCTGGAGAGCACTCGGAAGCTGTGTGGCCGGCCCCGAGTACAGGTTCTGATACTGCTCACGCGTGAGGTTCGAGTCGACGTTCACGAAGCTGCTGACGTGAAGGACATAGGGCAGGGCGGCAAGACGCCGCGTAAGGTCGTAGATGGCTCCGACATGGTCCGCGGTCATCGGGCTGCCATCGGGGTAGTAGACGACCGCCTCGATGGTGGTCTGGTCCTGACCTGGGAAATCGTTCACCAGTAGGTCGTATCCGTGGCGCGCCTCGTTACTCGGAGGCAGTTGGTCGACGTCGCCGTTTGCAAGACGCAGCTGCAAGAAGGGCGTGCCGGCCACCACGAGGAGCGCAAGCGCGGGCAAGAGCACCAGCCACGGCCTTCGCATCACCCACACGGCCATCGAATGCCATGCACCGGCGCCTGCGGGCTTGCGCCTGCCGAGGAACGGCAGTCGCCCACGATCGACCTTGGGACCGAGGACCGAAAGCAGCGCGGGCAGGAACGTCAAGCCATAAACCACCGCGACGGCGACCACGATCGCACCGGCAGCCCCCATCGAGGCCAGGAACGTGCCCTGAAAGAACAACATCGCCGAAAGGCCGACCGCCACCGTGATGCCCGAGAAGGTGATCGCGCGGCCGGCCGTGGACATCGCGGTCGCGATGGCATCCTCGCGCGATGCGCCGGCTGCCAGCTCGTCGCGGAACCGGTTGACGATGAAAAGCGAGTAGTCGATCGCCACGCCCAGCCCGATCAGCGTCACCACGTTGATCGCGTACTGGGACACGTCGGTGAAGCGCGCCAGGAACAGCGTTCCCCCGACTCCGCCGACAATCGCCAGGACGCCAACGCTGATGGGTAACAGGGCCGCGACGACCGATGCGAAGATGAGCACAAGCAGGATCAAGGTGATTGGCAGCGCGACGTATTCGGCGCGCTGCAGGTCTTGCTCGAGCGTGTTGTTGAAGGCGAGGTTGATGGGCACCTGGCCGGTCGCGTACACCTTCAGGGCGCTGGGACGTATCTCTGAGATGACTTGCCCGACGTATTTCTGTGCTGCGACAGACGAGTCCTTGAAGTGGACGATCACGAGCGCTTCGTGCGAGTCCTTCGAGACATAGCTCGACTGGGCGCTGGCCGGCACGCTGTAAGGGGTGTCGACTCTGGTCACCCGTGCATCGCCCAGTAGGCCTGCCACAGACTGTTCGAGAGCCGCTTGGAATGCCGCGTCGGTGGCGGTCAGCGTGGGGCTGACGACGACCAGCTCCATGGTCGAACCGGTGGGAGCCGCCTCCGGTTGAATCTCGGCGGTGATCAGCTTTGCCGTCTGGCCCGCCGCCAGGTTAGCGCCGAAACCTCCGTTACCGGCCAGCGTTCCGCCAGTGAGTATGCCGGCGATAGAAAGCCCCAAAAGGACCGCCGACACGACCAGGACCGTCCAGCGGCGTCGGTATACAAAACGGCCCCAGCGATCGAGCATCCGCACCACGATACAGGCCCTGGATACAGGGCCCCCCGCTTACTCGGGCGCTACTTCAGCTTCCATTGAATGCTGTCAAGGATTGGTGCGGCGTCGGCAACGAAAGTCTTCACATCGGCCTGTGTGGCCAGAACCAAGATCACGTAATAGACGCTGCCGTCGGCATTGGCGCCGGCGAATAGCGGCGCAGCCGCCGGCGCGCTCTGGCCGCCGGAGGTCAGGGTAAAACAGAGCTCCCAAACAATGCCTGCAGCGCCATTCAGGGTGGCGTTCTGCGTCTTGCTTCCCGGGCAGGTCTTGGTGTCGGGGTATTTGCTCTGGAAGAACTTGTCCAGAGTGTCCTTGTTCTGCTGAGCGGTCTGCGCAGGATTTGAAGCGCCGCTCCCAATCGTGATCGAGCCAGTGTTGTTGGGGTTGGCGATCGTGATGCTCTGGTCGTCCTTGTTGGCCACCGTCCAGCCCGCGGGAAGCACGACCGCGACACCGGCGTTCGACACGCTTCCGCCGGAAGTCGTGATCGGCGTCGGAGAAGCGACGGGGCTTGGGGTGCCGGCGGGGCTGGGGCTGGGCAGGAAGCTACCTCCCGGGTTGTTCGCGGTGCCCCGGTTGCTGAACACGGCGATCGCGGTGCCGCACCCGGCCATCAGCAAGACCAGCACGACGATCGCCGCGATGATCAACGTCCACGGCGTGCGGTGTACGGGTGGCTGTGGCCCTACCGCGCTTGGGGCGTAGTACGGACTCTGGTAGCCAGGCGGTGGCGGTGGCATCGCCGCGGGCGACCCGGGCAGCGCCGAGGGTGGGGCGGCGGGCGGTGGAGCGGCCACGGCGAGTGGGGTCCCGCATGCCTGGCAGAACTGGTTGCCATCCGGATTCTGGGTTCCGCACCTGGCGCACGTGATCGCCATCTATTCGCCTCCCGACCGGGTGGCGGCGGGGTCCGTGCGCGGCCGCCGGCTGCGCTTGATCGAGTTCGGTGCGGCCGTGAGCGCCATTCCGCAATTCGGGCAAAAGCCCGAGGCAACGATATGCGTGTGGCAGCTCGGGCAAACCGTCTCGGCAAAACCCATGTGGGCGGCCTCTTCCAGCAACGCGTGGTGCAGCAGGTATCGGATGTAAATGAGCAGCGCTCCAACCACCACCGCCTGCCAGATCAAGACCGCCACGGGATTCACGGCGGCGTCCTTCAGCAGAAGGGTGCCTCCTGAGAAAGCGATGTGAGCGATCACCGCCATGGCGACGGCGCCGATCTCCCGGCCGCCCAGCCGCCCCCGGCGGTAGCGCCAGATGGTGGCCACAACCATGCCTGTGGCGCTGCCCTGCATCAGGGGCTGGAACACGGCGAGCGTGGTCAGGTCATAGATCCAGTTACCCGGCGCGACGTGTGCCAGGCTTCCCAACGCGCTTGAAAACCCGATGAGACTCTCGGCCAGGCTGAACCCAAGGCCGGCGGCGACACCGAAGACAAGGCCGTCGACAGTCTCGGGAAACTCGCGGTGGTTGGGCAGGAAGTAGGCGGGAACCGCCTTCAACACCTCCTGCACGACGGGCATCAGCAACCCGGCGATCAGAAGGGCACCGATGCTGATCCCCGCGTTGCCGAGCGGGTTGTGGTTGTAGTCGAAGGGGTTGTAGATGGCCCGACCGAGAATCGTGACCACGATGCCGATCACAATTCCACCGCCAAGGGTGAAGCCAAGAATCGTCGCCGGCTCGTCGCGATAAACCTGCGCCTCATACAGGTAGACGAGGTAAAGGACCGGGACCAGAAAGGCCGCCACGAGGATCGCGGCGGTGATCAGGCCGGCAAGGTAGAGGATGAGCACGCCGGCCAATCCGGCTATGAGGGCCCAACGAAACTCGTGGACCTTGTGGTGCCCGAGGTGCGGAAAGAGCGTGGTGATGACCGAGGGCTGCGCCACGTGCTCACCAGGGTGGGCCGCATAGCGGTGCTCTCGCGTCTTGGCGTTACCGGATTCGTCGGTGGTGCCCTGGTGAGCTCCACAGCGCGTGCAGAAAACGCCGTCCGGGACGTCCTGTGCGCAATGCTCGCACTGCACGGGCCACCTCCTATCGCAACGCTTTGCAGGGCCCGGGGCCCTCGATGCAAGCGAGCGGCCTACAGGATAGGGCTAGGCGCGCCCTTTTTGGCAGGAATCAGGATGCGGCCGTCGGACCAGGAACGAGCGCTGGGCTCAGGCGTTGCTTGGGGCTTCGGCGGGGACCCAGCCTCGGTTCCAGTGGCACGAGCCATGACCCGGGTGCTTGGCGAAGTATCGCTGGTGGTCGTCCTCCGCCGGCCAGAATTGAAGAGCGGCCACGATCTCCGTCACGATCGGCTTGCCGAAATATCGCTGCGCCTGCTCGGCCGACTTGCGTGCGGCCGACTCCTGTTCGGGGCTGTGGAAGTAGATCGCGGAACGGTACTGGTGCCCGTGATCCGGGCCCTGGCGATTGAGGGTCGTGGGGTCGTGCATGTTCCAGAAGGCATTCAGCAGCTCGTCGTAGCTGACCTTCGCAGGGTCAAACGTGACCTCGACGGCCTCCGCGTGGCCCGTCCGTCCGCTGCAGACCTGCTCGTATGTGGGGTTGTCGCGACTGCCGCCCGTGTAACCGGAAATCGCATCTATGACGCCGGGAATCTCGTTGAAGAGGTGCTCGACGCCCCAGAAGCATCCGCCGGCGAATGTGGCTTTTTCCATCTCCTCCCAGCATACGCCGCACCTATGATGCCCCTCGCCATGTCGCACCTTCTCGGCGGCGAGCCGCCCAACATTCCGCCCCCGCGCCGGTGGCTCCAGCGGGCCACCATCGATATCACGCCCCTGCGCCGACATCGCGACTTCCGTCTGCTCTTCGTTGGTCGGCTGGTCTCGTTCTTCGGCAGCATGATCACCGTCGTCGCGGTTCCGTACCAGGTGTATCAGCTGTCCCACAGCGTGCTGCTGGTTGGCTTCCTCGGACTCACCGAGCTCGCCGCGCTGATCGTTTTCGCAATGCTTGGTGGCGCGCTCGCGGATGCCGCCGACCGACGAACCATGGTGCTTCTCAGCGAAGCCGGCCTGATGGTTGGCAGCCTGCTGCTCGCCGGTAACTCCCTCCTTGCTGAGCCGTTGATGTGGCTCATCTTCGTCGTGGCCGCGCTTCAGGGCGCGTTCGACGCGCTTCAGCGGCCCTCGCTCGACGCCCTTCTGCCTCGACTCGTCGATCGCGACGAGCTCAAGGCCGCCGCGGCGCTGGGGAGCCTGCGCGGGACGGTGGGCATGATCGCCGGGCCGGCTCTTGCCGGTGTCCTCATCGCCGTCGTCGGCCTCCCATTGACCTACCTGCTCGATGTCGCAACGTTTGTCGTGGGCCTCGCCTGCTTGCTGCTGATGAGGGCAGTGCCGCCACCAGTTGACGCCGCGCGACCCAGCATCGCCCGCGTGCTCGAGGGGATTCGCTATGCGAGGAGCCGGCCTGAGCTGATTGGAACCTACGTGGTGGACATCATCGCGATGCTGTTCGGCATGCCGATGGCCCTCTTCCCCGCCATCGCCCAGGGCCTCGGCGGCCCGAGCGTCCTCGGCTTGCTGTATACCGCACCCGCGGTAGGCTCGCTGTGCTTCGCTGCCACCAGCGGCTGGACGCGCCGCGTTCACCGACACGGCATGGGCGTGATCGTGGCGGCCACCGTGTGGGGTATGGCGATCATCGGCTTCGGCCTCGTCCCTGGTCGAAGCGGGGCTCTCTTTTTTCTCGCCCTGGCGGGAGCCGCCGACATGGCGAGTGGGGTGTTCCGTCAGGTGATCTGGAATCAGACGATCCCGGACTCGCTGCGCGGACGGCTGGCGTCGATCGAGCTGCTGAGCTATTCGGTCGGTCCGACGCTGGGGAATTTCGAGGCGGGTGTCGTGGCCTCCCTTTTCAGCGTGCGGACATCGGTGGTGTCAGGAGGCGTCCTCTGCGTCATCGGGTGCGTCATTTGTGCGATCGCGCTCCCGGCGTTTCGAACGTACGACGAGCGTCGACCTCCCCGCGTCCGCGGGGAGGTCGGCTCCGCCGGTTAGCGGGCTGGGGCCCGGTGTTAGGCGAGTCCGATCTGCGACAAGACCAGCGACCGCCGGATTCGAGCCGTTACAACGTCAGACGCAGGGGTATCGAACTGAACAACCTGCTCGTGGGATTGGGCGTCGCGGCGGCATTGCTGGCGCTGTGGGCTGCGGTCTTCGCGACGAGGGCCGACATGGCGACCAGGCGGGCGACTGCGCTCGCGACCAAGCGCTGGGAGGACACTGTCAGGCCCACGCCACATCTCAGCTTCACCAGCCCGCCGGCGCCGGGGCAGGCGATCGAGGTCGACGTCGAAAACCTAGGGGGCACGCTGGTCGCGGGGGCGGTCATCGTGCAGGCAGGCGACGATCTTTATGCCGGCGAGCTGACCTTGCCAGAGCATGCCCCACCACGCCGCATCCGCTTGAACCCTCTGATGAAGGCCTGGCAGCGCAAGCCCCATCCTGCATGCCTGCTCCTGGTCGGCCGTGACCTCAGCGGCAAGTCATGGGATCACCTGGATGGCAATAAGCCAATCGATGACCCACGCAAGTGGTTGGCCGCGCACCTACGCGACCTGCGACTGCAGGGCGTTCTCGATTTTCCGTCTGTGACAGGGCCCGCCAAGAACTGACGCCGCGTCAGCCTTCTAGGCGCGCGTCCAGGTTGAGCTTGACATTGCCATGCAGCGCCTTGGAAACAGGACAGCCATCCTTGGCTTCTGCCGCCAGCCGCTGGAACTCGGCGTCGTCGATCCCCGCGACCCGGCCCCGCACTGTGAGCGTGGAGCTGGTGATGCCGGTTCCGGGCACAAACTCCACCTCGGCTGTAACGTGCAGCTCTTCGACCTTGTGGCCGCCCTTCGACAGGCCATTGGAGAAGGCCATGCAGTAGCAGGCCGCGTGGGCCGCCGCGATCAGCTCCTCGGGGCTGGTCTTGCCGTGCTGGCTTTCCGCCCTGCTCGCCCACGAAACGGGTAGCTCAGGAAACGCCCCGCTCCCAGGCTTGACCCGCCCGCTACCGGTGGTGAGGTCGCCGCTCCAGACTGCTTCTGCCTTGCTGATTGCCGCCATTTGCGCTTTTCTCCTTATCCGTTAACCGCCGACAGCACTGGTTGCCGGCCATGTGGCCCACACCTGATCGAGACTCGACTGTGTCTCCGTTTGGTCGCGCAGGTCGTATACGAATGTAGAACGGTTACCCGCAGTGCATCCTCTTTGATCGCCCCTCACCCAGATCAGGTCGTCGTTCAAAAAGAACGGATGGCTGCGTCCCTCTGTGCTCACGGTACCCACCTCGGCACCACTTGTCGCATCGATGATGTGAACTATCGACACCCCACCAGGCCCGCGCGCGGCATATGCGATCCGTTTGCCGTCGGGCGATATGGCCGTGTCGATCCAGCTCACACCGGTCGCGAACTTTGCTGCACCCGCGGCCGGATTCCAGCGCCAGACGCTGCCCTGCTGCCCGTAGTACAGCTGATCGGAAGCCGGCGACCAGACAGCCATTCGGGGACCGCCCAACTTCCCCCAGCCACCAGCAGGTGGAACCAGCGCGAACGCAGCCGCCCGATTCCCGACCAGGTTCAGATAGGTGGCCGCCTTTGGCCCCTGGTCCCAGAGCGCGTAACCAAAATGGCTGTCCCGCGAGAAGGCGCCGGAGCGCGAAACCGTGTCCGCATCCGCACAGGCCGTGACGGCCGCAGGGTATGTCTGGATCGGCACATTCCCGGTATCCCAGGAGTCGTGCAAAGTTGGCGGGCTTGACCGCGAGACCCACAGCACCTGCGACATATCGGGCGCGACAGCGACCAGGCGGCCCGCCAGGCCCAGCTCGAACACCTGGGCCGATGGAAGCTCGACCACGGCGGCCACCGGGTTGGAGATGACGACATGGTGCGGGTCGAGGATCTCGTTGACCACAACCCCCTGGCCGAACGAGCAAAAGTTTTGTGGGCTGGCCGAGTCGGCATAGTCACGCAGGAACACGCCGGTCCTGCCGCTGATGGTCACGATGGCTACGGGATCCGTGTTGCCGACGTCACCGGTGCAGCTGATGGGAAGGATGGAAGTCAGGGTTGGGGGGCTGGCAGCCGGCAGGTGACCGAACCGGGTCGGGCTCAGGGTGAACAGCGGGCTCGACGACGGTGTTGCATACGGCGGAGAGCCTGAACCGCGCGACGTGATGGTTGGAGGCGAGTTGCCGCACGCCGCCAGCAGCCACGCAGCGAGGATTGCGCACGCCGTGCGTGCTGGCCGAGAACGTCTGCGGGATGCCGGTCGAAGCCGGGAGAGTGCCAACTGGAAACCAGACGATAGACCATCAGTAGTCCACGCCGACTTCATGGTTGGTGGGCCGGACGTCGAGGGCGATGGAATCGAGGAAAGCGGCGCGCGAGTGGCGGTTCTGCGCAACGAGGGATTCCAGCTCCCCAGCGCGACGGACGGTCGGTACGTCATCCGCCCCGAACGTTTTCGGAATGAATGAGCGACGCGGGACCGGTCGAGGCGGCACGTGAAGCGGGCCTGACCTACACCTCCGACTCGGAGCCTGGCATCCGCCGTGTGCGGAAGGGGCGGCACTTTGAGTACATCGATAGTGACGGCCACGTGTTGCGCGATGCCGCCACCCTCGACCGCATCAGGTCCCTTGCGGTGCCGCCGGCCTGGGAGAACGTCTGGATCTGCGCCCGCCCACGCGGACATCTCCAGGCCACCGGCCGTGACGCGCGGGGCCGTAAGCAATTTCGATATCACCCGCGGTGGCGAGAAACTCGCGATGCCGACAAATACGCAAAGCTGGTTGGATTCGCGCAGGCCCTGCCCCGCGTCAGGTCTCGGGTTGCGCGCGACCTCCGCCGCCCCGGCTTGCCGCGCGAAAAGGTCATTGCGACGATCGTGAAGCTGCTGGAAACGACTTTTGCGCGCGTCGGCAATGAGGAGTACGCGCGCGAGAACGGTTCGTTCGGTTTGACCACTCTGCGCAACCGGCACGTCAAAGTGCGGGGTGCGACGGTTCGGTTTTTGTTCAGGGGCAAGAGTGGGATCGATCACGAGCTCGGCGTCACCGACCGGCGAGTGGCGAGCGTGGTCAGACGTTGTGAGGAGCTGCCAGGGCAGATGCTCTTTCAGTACATCGATGAGGACGGGATGCGTGGCGTGGTGACCTCAGACGATGTCAACAGCTACCTGCGCGAAACCACAGGCGAGGATTTCACAGCCAAGGACTTTCGCACCTGGGCAGGTACGCTCCTGGCTGCGTGCGCGCTTCGCGACCTCGCGCGCTTCGAATCCGAAGGCGAGGCGAAACGCAACGTGCTGGCCGCGATCGACAGCGTCGCCCGCAAGCTCGGCCACACACGCGCTGTCTGCCGGCGGGCGTATGTGCACCCGGCAGTGATCGACACGTACCTGGACGGATCGCTCGAAAGCGCGCTCGACGTCGAGCACGCGGTCAAGAAGGGAAGGCTCAGGTCGGATGAGATGGCTCTGCTGGCCTTCCTGAAGCGGGCGGCGCGCCAGCGCAGGGAAAATGAACGCTCACTGTCGAAGGCGGCTTAGCCTCGAGCTGACTTACGCGTCTTTCTCTTGTTTCCAATGCCGATGAACTTCTCGAGCTGATTGAGCGCCTGCTCGAGATGGCGCGTCGTCGTTGTCGCCGACGGCAACATGAACATGCCACTGAAAGTTGCGGTCACCAGCGCCGCGGTTGCATCGGGATCAAGACCTGGATCGACAAAGCCTTCTGCTCGAGCGTGCTTCAGCAACCCTCGAAGCGTGGCGTGCCAGATGTCATGGGTTTCTTTGAAGATGGCCGCGGTAGCGGTATCGCGTGCCGAACGCTGCGCCAGTTCGCCCATGACCGCGAACAGCTCCGGCTCATCGCGAACCAGGCGTCTCATGCCGACGAAGTGAGCTTCCAGCTGAGCGCCGGGCGATCGGCCAGGCACGAAGGTCGTGCGAAACCGCTCCATGGCGTGGCCGACGACCGCGCGGATCAACGCCTCCTTGGTGTGGAAGTAGTAGTGCAGAGTCGCGACGTTCACCCCTACGTCGGCGGCGACGTCGCGTGTGCGTAACCCCTCGAAGCCCGCCTCCGCCACGCGCCGATAGGCAGCAAGTGCCAGCGCCTGGCGGCGAGGCTCGGCGTCAGACGTCGACCTGGGGCGACCCCTCCCGCGCCTTATCGGGCTATTCAATCAATCACTTGATGGAATACAATAGACGACGGGGCCGTTTACTGCTTCAACACAGCATTCGGAGGAGGATCCAAATGGCATCACAACCGTCCGCCGATCGGGAGGCGCGACAGCCGGCCACATTGTCCGTTGCCACGAGACCAGGCGACATGTCGGTCTTCGCACGCTACCTCCGCCCGCTCGTCG
>DASXNH010000113.1:0-21604 GCA_036495195.1 Candidatus Dormiibacterota bacterium | reverse complement strand
TCCAAGAGCGCCGGCTCCTTCACCACCCTGCGGGATCTCGTCGCCGCCGGTCACGACCCGCTGGCCGTCAGGTTCTTCCTGATTGCCAATACCCATTACCGAGCGCGAATTCGCCTGAGCAATGAGGCGCTGCACGCCGCGGCGGAGCAGGTCCGGCGGCTGCGCGATTTCGCCGGTAGGGTCCGGAGATCGACCCCGGTTTCCCCTCGGAGCGACGACGAGGCCCTCGTCCAGAGGATCGCCGCCGTCCGCGCCGCCTACCGGGACGCGTTGGACGACGACCTCAACCTGCCACAGGGCATGGGGTTCGTGTTCGAGCTGATTCGTGAGGCCAATTCCGCGCTTGACGAGGGCAGGGTTGGCGAAAGGGCACGTGGTGAGCTGCTCGCGCTCATCGGAGAGGTCGATGCTCACGTCGACGTGATGGGGACGGATGAGCCGGGCCTCGCGGATGAGGTTGAGCGTTTGATCGCGGAACGCGAGGCGGCGCGGGCGGCGCGAGACTTTGCTCGGGCCGACCGGCTGCGAGACGAACTACGAGAGCGCGGCATCGCCCTCGAGGATTCAAAGGAGGGAGTGCGTTGGAAGCGCGTTCGCGCCGGGACAGAGTAGTCAGGAGACCAGGCGATAGGCCGGGCGAGAGGCCTCGGCCTGCCCCGGCTGGAGGCCGTCGCGAAAAGGGCCCGGCGGGAGCGTCGGGCGACAGGCCAGAGCGCAGGCCTCGCCCCGCAACAGCCCGAGGCAGCCGTGAAAGGGGCTTGACGGGGACGTCGGGCGACAGGCCAGAACGCGGGCCCCGCCCAACGTCGGGCGGGGGTGGTCGCGATCGTGGCCAGGCTGGTTCGTACAGGCGGCCGCTCGCAGCCGAGCGCGAGGTGTCGAAAGCCCCGCTGATCTACGGGCGCAATGCCGTGCTCGAGGCGGCACGCGCCGGTCGGGTGCTCAAGGTCTTGCAGGCATCCGGCCTCGGTCACGATCCTCGACTGGAGGAGCTGAGCAGGCTGGTGCGCATCGAGGTCGTCGGCCCCGAGCGCCTCGACATCCTGGCGCCAGGGGTGCACCAGGGCGTGGCCGCTGAGCTGAAGCCACGCCGCGAATGGACCCTGAAGGAGCTCCTGGCGGCAGGCCCGAACCTCCTGATCGCCCTCGATTCGATCATGGACCCCCAGAACCTCGGGGCCATCCTGCGCAGCGCCGAGGTCGCCGGCGCCGACGGGGCGATCGTTCCGGAGCACCGCAGTGCACCCCTGTCACCGGCCGCAGCCAAAGCCAGCTCGGGCGCCACCGAGCTGCTGCGCATCGCGCATGTTTCTGGGATGCCGTCGGCTATCGCCGAAGTCAAACGGTCGAACATCTGGTGCGTCGCTCTCGACCCCAGAGGCGAGGCGCTGGCCTGGGAGTTCGACATGACCCAACCGGTGTGCCTCGTCGTTGGCAGCGAAGGCGAGGGCGTCCACCGGTTGGTCAGGGAAAGATGCGACGTGCGTGTCCGCCTGCCGGTGAAGGGCCACATCGCGAGCCTCAATGCATCCGCCGCCGCCGCCGCGCTGCTGTACGAGGTGATGCGCCAAAGGCAGGAACGGCAGTAATCCTGCCAGCGGGGCAGGGTTGGCGCCGGGGTGTCCCTGGCCATCGCCTGGTCACTCATCCTCATACCGGAGGGCGACCAGGCGCGCGCGAGGATCAACGCCGCTCGGCGCTCAGGGGAACCGCCGGGGGTTCCCTCTCATACTTTCCGCATGGCTGACGCCACGGCCGACCTCGCCAAGGCAACTGCAGACATTTCCCTCACGCATTCGGGACGCGAGGTGCTCGACCGCGCCGCGGCGGTGGCCACGGCGCGCGGCGCTTCTCAGACCGACCCTGTCGATGTGCTCACGGCGATCGTCGAGAGCCGCGGAACGCTCGCGGCTCAATCCATTCGCGAGCTGAGCGGCGACGCGGAGAGCATCGGCGCTCGGCTGGTCGCGCCTGACGGCCCTCCCGGTCTACCCATACGCCAGCTGCTGGTCAACGCCAACCGTGAGGCTGGGGTCCTCGGCCACTACCAGGTCGACTCGATTCATCTTCTTCTGGCGATGCTCTACAGCGATTCGCCTGTCACCTCGGCAGTGCTTCAGAAGGCGGGCCTGACCCTTTACGACCTGCGCCGCCACATTCAGACCGCGGCCAAGCCTTCGTTCGCCGGCGACCCGCGCTCCGCTCGACCGCCGGACGCGTCGCTTCGTCGCAAACCCCGGCCGCCGTTGCGCGGCGTTGTCACCGTGAGCCCGGTATTTCTGGCGCTGGTGGCCGTCACCGCGGGCAGCGGCGCTCTGCTGTGGTTTGACGCCATGCCGGCGGCGACGCCGATAGCGACGGTGGTGTTCGTCACCGCCGGGTGGATCACGTCGGTATGCGTCCATGAGTTCGGCCACGCGTTGGTCGCCTATCTGGGTGGCGACCTGAGTGTGGTCGGGCATGGCTACCTGACGTTGAACCCGCTGCTCTATACGAGCATGTTCCTCAGTGTCGTGATGCCGATCGCCTTCCTGCTGCTTGGTGGCATCGCGCTGCCAGGGGCGGCCGTTTATATCAATCGCTCAGCGCTTCGAAGCAAGGTCTGGGATTCCGCAGTGTCAATTGGGGGACCAACCGGCACCCTTGTATGCGGCCTTCTGATCGCGATTCCATTTCTGATTCCAGGCCACCTCGACTGGATGAGCTCCCATTTGAGCTTTTTCGCAGCGCTCGCATTCCTCGGATTCATCGAGGCATTCGCGCTGGTGCTGAACATGCTGCCGATCCCAGGGCTCGATGGTTTTGGCATCATCCGGCCATGGCTGCCTTACGCGGCGCAAGATCTCGCCACCACGTTTGGCCAGTCCGCAATTCTGATCGTGTTCATCGTGCTGTGGTTCGTCCCTCCCGTCTCGCAAGCATTCTTCGACGTGGTGCGGCAGATCACGGATGCCGTCGGGATCGACGTCGGGTTGATCGTGCTTGGCCAAGCGCAGATGCCACGTCTGCGCTGATGGAACGGGTGATCGTCGACGGCTACAACGTCATCCACGCGTGGGTGCCGCTAAAGCGTCTGCTGGATGTCTCGCTCGAAGCCGCGCGTGAAAAGCTCATCGAGCGCCTGGCTGTCTACGCCATGGTCACGGGCGCTGACGTGACAGTCGTTTTCGACGCGCATCACTCCGCGGCGAAGATGAACTCAGAGGAGACGATCGAAGGGGTCAAGGTCGTGTTCACTCGCAGGGGCAGTTCGGCCGACCATGTGATCGAGAGGATCGCCTACGCCGCTTCTGAGTCGGGCGACGTCATTACGGTTGCGACCTCGGACCGGACCCAGCGCGACCTGGTGCGCGGCATGGGGGGCGCGGTGATAGATGCCCGCGAGCTCGAACGGAGGGTCGTCGACGCCGAGCAGGAGATGGGCCGGCGAGTGGACAAGTACGCAAGGTGAGCGATTGATTCGCCGAACGCGAATTGTCTGCACGATCGGGCCCTCGAGCGCGTCGCCGGCTGTGCTGCGCAACCTGCTGAAGGCGGGCATGGACGTCGCACGACTGAACTTCTCGCACGGCGACGAGGCGACCCACCGGCAGACGGCGATCGACGTGCGCGCCGCTGCCGAGGACGCCGACTGTCCGATCGCCCTGCTGGGCGACCTGCAGGGCCCAAAGATCAGGACCGGTGGATTGGGGAGCGCCTTTCAGCGGCTGGTGCGAGGACGTCGTGTCTTCTTGACCAGCGCCAAGCAAGAGGCACAGAACGAGATCGAGGTCAGCCACCCCCAGCTCGTAGACGCCCTGCGAGTGCGCGATCGCGTGCTCCTCGACGACGGCCGGATCGAGCTCGTCGTGCGCGATCGCGCGCCGGGACGTGCCGAATGCTCGGTGGTCCGCGGCGGCCTGCTCGGCGAACGGAAAGGCGTAAGCGTTCCCGGCCGTCCGATCCCGATGCCGGCCCTCACCGAGAAGGACCTGCACGACCTGAAGCTCGCGGTTGAGCTCGGCGTGGACTACGTCGCCCTCTCTTTCGTGCGCCATCCCGAGGACGTCCTTGCGTGCCGCCAACACCTCGATCGCCTGGGCTGCAAGGCGCAGGTGGTCGCCAAGCTCGAGAAGCTCGAGGCAATCCGCAACCTCGACCAGATCCTCGAGGTTGCCGATGCCGTGATGGTGGCGCGCGGCGACCTTGGGGTGGAGCTGAAGCTCGGTGAGCTGCCGGCCGTGCAGAAGGACGTGATCGACCGGGCGAACCGCGCGGGTGTTCCGGTCATAACCGCCACGGAGATGCTGGAATCGATGGTCACGTCCACCCGTCCGACCCGGGCGGAGGCTTCCGACGTGGCCAATGCGATTTGGGATGGGACCGACGCGGTGATGCTCTCGCAGGAGACATCGGTTGGCGCCCACCCCGTCGAGGCGGTCAGGGCCATGGCCAGGATCTGCATGTCGGCCCAGCGCCATCCCGCTTTTCAGCGCCAGCGCCAGATCTGGCGGGAGCCTGGCGAGATCGGCAGCGCCATCGCCCACGCGGCGGCGACCAGCGCCGACGAGCTGGGCGCGCGCGCCATCATCGCGTTCACCGAATCGGGCACCACCGCCCTGCGCTGCAGCAAGGCGCGGCCCCGGGTCCCGGTCATCGCGGCCAGCCCCAATCCCGACGTGCTTCGGAAGACCGCGCTGTACTCGGGCGTGATTCCGCTGCTCGTGAGTCCAGGCAAGGACACCGACCAGATGGTCGCCAATGCCACGGAAGCGGCGGTGCGCAGCGGCCTGGTGCGCCATGGCGACAGGGTGGTGGTGGTGGCCGGTGTCCCTGTCGGGCGCCCTGGTCAAACGAATCTGATGAAGGTCGAGATCGTCTGACCCCGAACAAGTATCGGATGAGGCCCGCCCGTGCCCGGCTAGAGTGTTTGTCCTGATGGCAGAGTCGTCGGACGGGCCGGTAGTCGGTATGGGGACCATGAGCGACGACGAGTCGTCCCGATTCGGGCCGAACACGACCGAGGTGGAGGCTTTCATCCAGGCCGTGGCCAAGCTGACGCCGGCAAAATGGAAGAAGGTCCTCGCCGTCAGGAAGCTCGTAGCGTCGGTGACCAAGGAGGGCAGCGGCGAGGCGGCAGGCGAGCTGCAGGCAATCCGGGCCGCCATGCGTTCCGGCGAAGGTCGGGTTTCCGAGCCGATGACCAGGGCAGGGGAGGCCCTTTTTGGGGCCGTCGAGAAGCAGCGCGATGAGAACGTGATCGCGGCGTGGCAGGCCGTTTCGGCCCTGGTGCTTCGGCATCAACTTTCGGCGCTCAAGTTCGCCGCGCATTACGCCCCGTTCGCAAGCCTCGTCCCGGTCCTCGGGGACGACACTCTGGACCAGGCGACCAGGCGCTTCCTGGCGTCCTTCAAATGGATGTCGTCAGATCAATGCGCGATGCTGGCCCGGCCCTGGCGGCTCGATCCCAACAGCTCGCGTTCGCTGATCCAGGCGGTGGCAAGCAGCGGGCGCCTGAATGTCGAGGAGGCGGTTGCTCTTCAGGCGCTGGCGACGATCCCGAAGCGCCTTTCAGGCGACGCGGGATGGGCGGCCGTGAGGACCGCGGTGCACGGCGGCCGGGTGTTGAGCCGTCGAGCCGAGCTGGCGAGCGCCGAGGTCGCCGCCCTCTGGGCTCCCCTGCAAGAGGTGATCCCGCTCGAGTCCCTCGATCACGCTGGAGGCCATGAGGATGAGCCCAACCGCGTGCGCTCGGTGACCAGGACAGCCAAGGCGGCCAAAGCACCGAAGGTCGCCGCCCCCAGGCTCCCGAAAGCGACAGCCCTCTATGGCCCCAACAGCGCAGAGGTCGCCGCGTTCTTGAAAGCAGTGGTCGAGCTCACGCCGATCCAGTGGCTGCGGGTGCTCGACCGAAGACAGCTGGTCTCGAGCGTGACCAGGGAGGGCAGCGCCGAGCCGGCGAGCGTCGTGAGGGCGTTGTTCGCCGGCATCGAGGGCACGAAGGGGCTGGACACATTCACTCGCTGCAGGGCGTTCGCCGCCGTCGAACAGGCCAGCTTCGCGGTCGAGACCAAGGCCGCGGCCGAGCATGAGCAGGTGGTGAGGCAGTTCAGCCCGTTCGCGGGCCTGATACCGCTCGAGGAGGTTGACCCGGACGAGTTCGTGCGACGGGTCGCATCCCTCAACGCCGTGGAATGGGCGCAGGTCGCGGCTGCCGTTCCAGCGGTCAACGAGGAGGTGGTCGCTCCGCTGATCAACGCGGGCACGGCGCTCATCGACTTTGTCAGCCGCCGCCTCGATGACGAGGCCGTATGCACGTGGCACGCGATTTCGGCATTGGTGCGGCGCCGTCAATTGACGCCGATCAAGTTCGCGGCTTCCTATGCTCCTTTTGCGTCGGCGATTCCCATCACCGGCGCCAGGGTGGGTGGAGCGATGCTGACCCGATACGTGACAGCCATCGGCCGGCTGGGGGGGAGCCAGTGTGAGGTGCTCGCGCAGCCGTGGCAGCTCAGCGACGAGGATTCGAACGCGCTGTCCGGCGCGACCAAGGATGGCCGGACCAGGCCGGCCGAAGAGGCGGCCGCGCTAGTCGCGGTGGTCACCGTTCCGATGCGCCTTTCCGGCAGTGCCGGCTGGGCGGCAGTCAAGACCGCGGTCTTCGGCGGGCGCGTGATCGCATCGCGCGCGCGTCTCACGGCAGAGCAGATCGAGACGCTGTGGAAGCCGATCCAGTCCGCGATCCCGCTGTCGTCGCTGGGAGCACCTGCGCGGTCGAAAGGCGGGCGATAAGCCCCAGCCGGCGCTGAACGTCTGACCACGGTCATCCCGTACTCTTCAATGGCGTGGCCACCAAGAAGACCGCAACCAAGACGAGGCGCAAAGCGGCTGCCAAGCCCAGATCCAAAACCCCGAAGTTCGAACGCGTCCTTGTCGTGTCGGCGCATCCGGACGATCCGGAGTTTTCGGCGGGAGGCTCGGTCGCCAAGCTCGCCAAGGATGGCGCGGAGGTCACGTACGTCATCGTCACGGACGGATCGCAGGGTGGAGAGGACCCTGACCAGAAGGACTCTGACCTCGCGGCAATCCGACAAAAGGAGCAGCGCGCCGCGGCCCGCGTGCTCGGCGTCAGGAAAGTCGAATTCCTGGGCTACAAGGACGGCCACCTCACGCACGACCTCAAGCTGCGGCGCGACATCGTGCGCATGATCCGAAAGTACAGGCCCGACGTCGTGATCACCCACCTGCCGGGGCGCCTTCTCGATGCACCGATCGGCGGCTCCCACCCGGACCACATCGCCGTGGGGGAGGCCACGTTTGCGGCCGTGTACCCCGACTCGCGCAACCCGCGGGCTTTCCGAAGCCTGCTCAAAGAAGGGTTCCCGGCGCACGTGGTCAAGGAGCTGTGGGTGCCGTTCTGGACGTCGGGCGACTTCTTCGTCGACATCAGCTCGACCCTCGACCTGAAGATGCAATCGCTGAAGAAGCACAAGAGCCAGGTCGCGAAGCCCGGCGCGGAGTGGGACTACGAGAAGTTCATGCGCAAGCGGCACCGCGAAGTCGGAAAGAAGGCAGGCTACACGTACGCGGAGTCGTTCAAGAGAATCAAGGTCTAGCCGCAGCCGCGGCCGTCCACGGCTCGCGAACCGCCTTCCAGATCACATCGGCCCACGCTGCGTACTGGATGTCGCCGGGGTGCAGCTGGTCAGATGAGATCCAGCCCGGGGTGCCATGACGAGACGTGCTCACCTCGGTGATGTCGACCCACAGGAAGCCACGCGCTTCGGCGTCCCGCTGTGCGAGGGCGTTGAATTCATCGGTGAGGCGGCGCAGCCGGCCGGCATCGCCAAAGCCGGCGGCGGCGGGCGCGACCGACCAGTTCGGAATCGAGATCGCGACCACCCTGCCGGGCATCAACTCGAGCGCGCCAACCCGGTCGTAGATGGCGGCCAGCGTTTCGCCGTACTGGCGCAGCGAGCGGCCCTGCACGATGTCGTTGACGCCGATCAGGATCGTCACCAGCTCGGGTTTGAGCTTGCTGACGAACGCCAGCTCGTTGTCGATGAGGTCCTGGGTGGTGAAGCCGTTGATTGCCGGGTTGGTCACGGCAACCGGCGCACCCGCCGTCTGCGACAGGCGAGCGGCGAGGATCGATGGGTAGTTGTGAGACTCGCTGGAGGCCCCGGTGCCGATGGTGTAGGAATCTCCCAGCGCGAGGTATCGAAGTGCCGTCACCGCTGAATGTCGGCGAGCGAGCTCCAGACCTCGACTTTGGTGCGAACCCGTCGGACCACTTCATCGGTGAACTCCGTCGTCGACGCGTGACCACCAAGGTCGGCAGTCCGGACCCCTTCCGCCACGGTCTCGAGTGCGGATTCGTAGATCGCGCGCGACGCCTGGTGCGCCTTCTCATCTTTCATGTAGCCGAGGAGGGAGGCGACGGCCAGGATCATGGCCATCGGGTTGGCGACGTTCTTTCCCTGCAGCGACGGAGCTGTGCCGTGGGGAGCCTCGGTCATGGCGACCCTTACCGCACCCTCGTCGTCGAACGCCAGCAGCACCGATTCCGCGCCGGCGATCGTGCCGAACATCTGCATGACCAGGTCGGAAAGGGTGTCGCCGTCCCGGTTCAACGCCGGGATCACCAGCGCCTCACCGGTGGTGGCAAGCAAGAGCGCGTATGTGGCATCGATCAGCTGCGGGTCGTAGCGGACGTCCGGATTGCGATGTGCGGCCGCGTCCAGCTCTTCTTTGAACATGCCCTCGTAAACAGGGCTGACTGTGAACTTCGGCCCGCCGAAGACCTTGCCCTGGATCCGCTTGGCATGGGCGAAGGCGTAGTCGGCGACCATGCGACAGGTTCGGCGGCTGATCTTCTCGGTTCGGAATGCCCACTCGTCGAGGCCATGCCCTTCTCGCCACTCCTTCGCGCCATACGCGTCATCCACCGCCATGCGGATCACCGAGATGGGGGCGTGGACGCCCGCGAGGGGCCTGACCCCAGGGATCCTCCTGCCGGTCCGGACGATGACCCTTCCGTCGACCTGCTTGCGAAGGATTGCGTTGGGGCTGCCGACGTCGCCCGCCCCTTCGGGCGTGATGGTCGCGGCCTTGAGGCCGAATCCGGTGGTGCGCAGGGCTTCGGCCGCGTCCTGGACCACCTGATTTCGGGTTTCGCGGCGGTTCTCGAGCGACAGGTCGAAGTCCTTCCGCTTGACCTCGAAACCGAGCACGTCGGGCTCCAGCAGGCGGATTGCCTCGTGGAGCAGCTCCTCGCCGGTCTGGTCCCCGTGCAGCACGATCACGGTTGATCCCGACACAAACGAATCATATTGGGCGAAGAAGATCCCAGGCTTCGCCACGGGGCGTGGCGGCCCGGGAATCGACTTGAGGATCCGGAGATCGCCGCTCTTCTGGCCGGCACCCTGACCCCGACGCTTCTGCCCTGATACTATTGACAGCGCCTAGGTAACCTAGGCTTTTTTCTTTTCAGCCCCACCCCAAGAGCCAACCATGGAAGACATCATCAGCCTCGCATGCGGCGTGTGTAAGCGGCGCAACTACACCACCGTGAAGAACAAGAAGAACGATCCGGACAGGCTCGAGCTGAGCAAGTACTGCCGGTGGTGTCACAAACACACGCCGCACAAGGAGACCAAGTAGTGGCCGTCACCACCAAGCGGCGCGCCGAGCCGGCGCCGTCTTTCAGCCTGTTGCGATTCCTGCGGGAGGTCTATGACGAGCTCCGCAAGGTCGTCTGGCCGACGTGGGGTGAGCTGTATCGCTACACCCTGGTGGTGATCGTGACCGTGATCGTGATCGGGGGCTTCATCGGCGGGGTGGACTATGCCCTCGGTGAGCTGGCCAAGCGGTTCATCTACAGCGGGGTCGCTCACTGATGGCGGTCGAGAAGAGCACCGCACCCGAACCGGAGGCCCAGTGGTACGTGGTCCACGCGTACTCCGGTCATGAGGAGAAGGTCAAGAAGAATCTCGAGAAGAGGATCGAATCCATGGACATGCAGGACAAGATCCTGCAGGTGCTCGTCCCGATGGAGGACGAGATCGAGATCAAGGACGGCAAGCGCCGCCATGTCCAGAAGCGGATTTTTCCGGGATACATCCTGGTCCGCATGGTGATGTCGAACGAGTCGTGGTTCGTGGTTCGAAACACTCCAGGCGTCACGAGCTTCGTCGGCTCCGCGAACAGCCCGGTCCCGCTTCAGGAGAAAGAGGTCCGCGCGATCCAGAAGCAGATGAAGCAGGAAGCGCCCAAGATCCGGGTCGAGTTCCAGGTCGGCGAGTCTGTGCGCGTGGTCGACGGACCCTTCACGGACTTCCATGGCAAGGTCGACGAGATCAACCCGGAGAAGGGCAAGCTCAAGGTGCTCGTCAACATGTTCGGCCGCGAGACTCCGGTCGAGCTCGACCTCCTGCAGGTCGAGAAGGTCCACTGAGATGTACAGAATCGAATCCCGTCTCGGCAGCGGCTCGTAGATGTCGAAAAAAAAGATCCGCGCGGTCCTGAAGCTCGAGCTGCAGGCCGGCAAGGCGACGCCGGCCCCGCCCGTGGGCACCGCGCTCGGACCACACGGCATCAACATCATGGAGTTCACCAAGGCCTACAACGAGCGCACCGCTCAGCAGGCCGGTGACGTCGTGCCCGCGGAGATCACGATCTTCGAAGACCGCACCTTCACCTTCGTCCTCAAGACGCCTCCCGCGGTGAACCTGCTCAAGAAGGCAGCAGGCATCGAGAAGGGATCGCCCAAGCCGAACCGCGAGAAGGTGGGCAGGGTCACACGCCAGCAGCTGCGTCAGATCGTCGAGGTCAAGAGGAAGGATCTCAACGCTTATGACCTGGATGCCGCGATGAAGATGGTCGAGGGCACCGCTCGCTCCATGGGTCTGGAGGTGATTGAGTAATGCCGAAGAAGCGCGGGAAGAAATACATCGAGGCGGCCAAAAAGGTCGAGGCAGCTCTCGCCAGCAACGGCAACGGCGGGCTGACTCCCGAGGCCGCGGTCCAAATGGCAAAGGAGACATCGATCTCCAAGTTCGACGCGACGGTTGAGGCCCACATCAGGCTGGGGGTCGACCCCAGGCACGCCGAGCAGATGGTTCGCGGCTCGGTGGTGCTCCCGAACGGGACCGGCAAGAAGGTGCGGGTGCTGGTGTTCGCCACCGCCGACAGGGCCAAGGAGGCGCAGGAGGCGGGCGCCGACTATGTGGGTGGCGACGATCTCGTCAAGAAGGTCTCGGAAGGCTGGACGGACTTCGATGCCGCGATCGCGACCCCGGACATCATGTCGAAGGTCGGACCGCTGGGCAAGATCCTCGGTCCGCGCGGTCTGATGCCAAACCCGAAGTCGGGGACAGTCACGTTCGATGTCGCGCGAGCGGTGCGCGAGGTCAAGGGCGGCAAGGTCGAATTCCGCACCGACAAGTTCGGCATCGTGCACGCCCCGATCGGCAAGGTGTCGTTCGGGGGCGAGCAGCTGCACCAGAACCTGACCGCGCTCGTGGATGCCCTGATCCGCAACAAGCCGACCACGTCAAAGGGGCAGTACCTGCGTACGTTCTTCGTGGCGGCCACGCAGGGCCCGTCTGTCCCGGTCGACGTCAAAGAGGCGGCCAAGCTCCACACCTCGAGCTAGCTCCAGGCAGGCTCTAGAGCCGGTTCGCCTCCTCGGCGCGGCCGAGCGCGCGCAAGGCCTCGGCGACGGCCTCCTTCGCGTGCTGGATCAGAGCCGGCATCTCGGGGTATCGCTCACGTGACGCCAGTGCGAGCTTGAACGCTTCGAGGGCGGCTTGGTGCTCGCCAGCGTCCTGGTACGCCCAGCCCAGGTTGTTGTAGAGCGGTCCCAGCCAGTACGACACGTCGCGGTCTGACGACTCCATCGCGATCCGGACGCCTCGTTCGGTCCATTGGAGCTTGGCCTGGCGGTCCGGTGAGGCGATTGCGGCCATGTGAGCGGCGTCGGCGGCGAGGAACTGTTCGCCGCCCCGCTCGGCGATTTCAAACGCCGCCTCGAACATGCGGAGAGCCGTGCCTGCATCGCCGCTGGAGTTGCGCAGCCGCCCGCGCTCCATCTCGATCCGGGCTTCGACGGCGGCGCTGCCGTCCGAAAGCGCCTGCGCCTGATCGATCAAGCTGTCGCCTTCGGCGAACATGCCGCGCAAGCCTTGCATCCGAGCGAGCTGCGTCAGCACCTCGGCCCGGCCGGCGTCGGACGGCTCCTTATCGAGCTGCTCCTCAAAGCGCCGCTCGGAGCCGTCGAGGTCGTCGAAGTCCCATAGAGGACGGAGTCGGTCACCCACAACCTGCACTTTAGAACTGTCCACTCATACTTTTGGGCCATGTACGGACCCGTAATTGAGGGCAAGCTTGTCCGGCTGCAGCCCCCGAAAGCCTCCGACGCCGAAGTGATGATCAGCTGGTTTGAGGACCTGGAGGTCACCCGCTTCATGCTTCTTCGCTTTCCGCCGTCCATCGAAATGGAAAAAGAATGGCTCGAGCGAATGGCGAAGAGCCAGGAAGACATCTTCTGGGTCGTCGCTCACGATGGACGCCCCGTGGGCGCAACCGCCATCCATCAGATCGATTGGAAGAACGGATTCGGCACCACCGGTACGACAATTGGCGACAAGTCGAAGTGGGGAAGGGGCTTCGGGCGAGAGGTGATGCAGCTGCGATGCCGTTTTGCCTTCAGCCAGATCCCCCTTCGCAAGTTGAAGTCGGGTTACTACGATGGCAACGAGGCAAGCGCGCGTGCCCAGGCTGCTGCCGGTTACCGAGAGGTGGGACGGTACCGCGCTGACAAGTTCGTCGACGGCCGGTGGGTCGACCACATCGTCACGGAGGTCCTGCGCGAGGACTGGCTGAAGGCGAACTCCGTATAATTCGCGTCCTGCCCCAGACCGTAGGTGCGGGCTCGCGGCCCGCTTAATTTCCTACCGAGGCGAAAGAAGCGAAGGACGATTGGATCCTTCCTGCCTTTTGTAGTGGGCGGGGAGGATTTTTCATTTGCCGAAAGCCAGGAGAGAGCAGAAGGTCGAGCAGGTCGAGCTTCTGACCGAGAAGTTGAAGGGCGCCAAGGTGGCGGTCCTCACGGATTACCGCGGGCTCAAGGTCAACCAGATCCAGGATCTGCGCAGCAAGCTGCGGACCGGCGACGTCGAGTATCGCGTGGTCAAGAACACGCTCGCCCGGCGCGCCGCGGAGGCGGCGGGCTACCCGCAGCTGCAGGATGAGATCAAAGGCCCGGTGGCGATTGCCTTCGGCTACGACGACCTTGGCGTTCCGTCCAAGCTGATCAACGAGTGGGTTCGCGCCACGCGCTTGAAGCTCGAGGTCGTTGGCGGCCTGGTCGAAGGCAGGGTTTTCTCGCCGAACGAGATCAAGCAGCTGGCCGACCTCCCGTCTCGCGAAACCTTGATCGCCCAGCTCATGGGCACTCTTCAGTCACCCGTCGCACAGCTCGTCGGAATCATGCAGACACCGCTTCAGCAGCTCATGGGCACGCTGAATGCGTACAAGACCAAACTGGAGGCAGCGTAAACATGGCAACCAAGCTCACCCCGAAGGATTTCGTGGAGGCCCTGAAAGACTGGAGCATCCTGGACGTCGTCGAAGCCGTCAAGGCGATCGAAGACGAGTTCGGCATCAAGGCGGCGACGGCCTCTGTGGCAGTGGCCGCGGGACCTGCAGCCGGCGCGGCCGCTGAGCCGGAAGAGGAGCAGACCGAGTTCACGGTGACCCTCTCAGCCGTTGGCGACAGCAAGATCAACGTGATCAAGGCGGTCCGCGAGCTGACGCAGCTGGGCCTGAAGGAGGCCAAGGACCTGGTCGACGCGGCGCCGAAGCCGGTGCTCGAGAACGTCAGCAAGGCCGACGCCGAGAAGGCAGTGGCCAGGCTCAAAGAAGCGGGCGCGACAGCCGAGCTCAAGTGATGGAGTTGAAGTAGAGCGGTTCAACCAAGCTGAACGGAGAGCCGGGCCCGTGGCCCGGCTCTTTTTTATTTACTGAACTGCTCGAATGAGAAGGCGAGCGACGAAGACGAGCAGGGAGATGCCGCCGAGGGCCAGGCCGATGATCGCCTGAGTGTGACGGGTGCGCGATTTCAAACCCTGGTAGCCGGCAAAGAGCGTGCCTCCGGCGAACAGGATCGAGAGGCCGCCGGTGGCGAGGGCAATCACGACGCTTATCGCGCCAACGATGATTGAGGCGTCCGCGTAGTAGCTGGCATAGCCCTCACGGGCCGCATCCTTGCCGGCGATGACGGCTTGCTCGGCGGATCCTCCGGCCCGCAGGGCCGCCAGTGCGGCGTCAACCGCTCGCTGGCGTTGACGCTTCGGAATATCGGGCTGACTTGCGGCCCATGCCGTCCAGGCACTTTCGTTCGAATCTTGCGTTGAGGAACCTACATTCGCCGGCGGCTGCTCAGACAGCGCAGGTCTCCTTTGATTTCGGGGCTCGCGGGGGCGTGCCACATCGAGACGTTCGCCGTCGAGTGTACGCGGAAGGTCTATCCGTTCAGCGTTCTCTAAGCCGACTCCCATCGACCGCCAAGGCTCGAGGCATAGCTTCTGACTCGTCCACGTCAGCGAGTTATTCAAGGAGGTCACGATGAGCGTCACCTACAAGCACCGAGTCTCGGTCCCTCTGCCGGCCGCCAGGTCAGCCGTCACAACCATCCGGCCCCGTAGCGGTGTCACCACCCACGGCGTCACCGGCGGGCTGGCCGGCGCTGCGGCAGGAGCCGCCGTCGGAGCCGGCGCCGCAGCATTTGTGCCCGGAGTCGACCTCGCCGTCCTCGCCGCGATGGGCGTCCTGTTCGGCGGGTTCAACGGCGCCCTGCTCGGGCTGATGCGCCGCCTGGAGGGGAGATAGCCGTCTAGCTGACCGCCGATCTCACCTTTTCCAGCACCAGATCCATCCCGCGCTCCAGCTCGGGCCCCGTCACACACCAGTGCGGTGAGAGGCGCACGCGGCCTGGGCGGGAGTCGACGATCACTCCTTCGGCGTGGAGCTGTGCCTCGACCGCTTCGGGGTTGTCGCATTCCAGCGTCACGATCCCGCAGCGGCGGTTGCGCTCGCGCGGGGTGAACGTCTTCACCCCTGCCTCGTCGCATCGCTCGAGGATCCGGTCGGTCAGGTCGCGCAAGCGCTCCTGGATGCTCTCGACCCCGACCTCGAGGATCAGCTCCAGCGCGGCCAACCCCGCGTAGTGCGAAGGCATCGCCCAGGTGCCGGTCTCCATGCGCCGAGCGTCATCGGCAAAGGTCAGCTCCTGCAGCGTGAACGAGAAGGGGTCGCGCGTCGCAAACCAGCCGGTGCCCTGTGGACGGATCCGAGGGATAAGCTCCGGGCGGGCATAGATGAAAGCGTTGCCTGGACCGCCGCTGAGCCACTTGAGACACCCACCCACGAAGGCGTCGCAGCCCATCGCCTCGACGTCGAGCGGCACGCAGCCGCACGTCTGGTAGCCGTCGATCAGGCAGAGAGCGCCGGCGGCGTGGGCGGCGTCGGCGATGGCGCGAACGTCCTGGAGGTAGCCGGTCGTATAGAAGAGGTGGGTGGTGGCGACCAGAGCCGTGCGTCTGTCGATCCGCTCCGCGAAGGCCTCGGGTGGGATCGTCATGCCGTCTCGGCTGGGCACGAACTCCACCTCGTACCCCGGCCGGCTGAGCCACTGGTGGCCGATCGTTGGAAAGTCCAGCTCGCCGATCAGGATCTTGTCCCGGCCGACGGGGAGTGGAAGGCCGGTCGCGAGAGTCGTCAGGGCCACCGACACGGAAGGCGCGATGGCCGTGGTCCCGGCCGGTGCCTTGAGCAGCTTGCCGATCCGCTCGCGGAACCTCTCGAGCAGCGGAATCCAGTCCGAGAACCACACGGGGGTGCCTTTTTCGTCCCAATCCTGGGCGTAGCGGGCCAGGGCGGCATGGCCGCGGCGGGGGAGGGGGCCCAGCGAGCAGGCGTTGAGGTAGATGAACCGGTCCAGGAGGGGGAACTCGCTCCGCAGCGCTTTCCAGTCGGGCATTTCAGAACAGGCTAACTCGGCAGGGGCGATTGCAAGTCCGGCGTTCGGTTATGGGTAGCAACCCCGGCCGGGCGGTGTTATAGTGCCCGAAAACCTCAGGTCAGGCGGCCGTTTCGCCTGGCTTCGATGACCCGTCCCTACGAGAGGGCGATTCGTCGTATACTGACCGTTCGTGCACGCCCGGCCGCTCATCATGCCCATTGCCTGAGCGCGCCCTTTTCCGTTCAAGGAGAACCGAATGATCTCAGAGATGAGAGCTCCCTCGCGCCTTAGCTATGGTCGTATCCCGAACCTGGTCGAGCTGAAGGACCTCATAGCGACACAGGTCGAATCGTTCCACTGGTTCAAGTCAGAGGGCCTTCGTGAGCTCTTCGACGAGATCAACCCGATCACCGACTACACGGGCAAGAACTTCGAGCTGAAGTTCCTTGACTACGAGTTCGGGCAACCGAAGTTCTCGGTCGAGGAGTGCCGCAACCGCGACATGACGTACGCGGCGCCGCTGCGCATCAAGACCCGCCTGACCATCAAGGAGACCGGCGAGATCAAGGAGTCTGAGGTCTACATGGGCGACTTCGCCATGATGACCGACGAAGGCACCTTCATCGTCAACGGCACCGAGCGGGTCGTCGTGTCGCAGCTCGTTCGGTCGCCGGGCGTTTACTTCACAGCGGCCGAGGACCCCAACACCGGCCGCAAGCTGTTCGGGGCCAAGCTCATTCCGAACCGCGGCGCCTGGCTCGAGATCGAGACCTCGGCGAAAGACCTGCTCACGGTCAAGATCGACCGCAAGCGCAAGGTCCCCGTGACCGTTCTGCTGAAGGCGCTCGAGCTGCCGCAGCTCAAGGGCACCGAGAACGACCGCGAGGCTCAGAAGCGCGCCCTTCTCGAGATGTTCGGCGACGTCGACAACAACCCCGAGCACCGCTACATGGAGTCGACCCTCGACAAGGACACGACCATGAAGACCGAGGACGCGCTCCTCGAGCTCTACCGTCGCGTCCGCCCTGGCGATCCCCCGTCGGTGGACAACGCCCGCAACCTCCTGCAGAGCCTGTTCTTCAACCCACGCCGGTTCGACCTCGGCCGCGTCGGCCGCTACAAGGTCGACAAGAGGCTCGGCCGCGACGAGGCCGACATCCTTGCGCGCGTACGGCAGCGTGAGCTGCGGATCCTGGAGAAGGGCGACTTCATCGCTTTCCTTCGCAAGCTGATCGAGCTCAACAACGCGCCGCGCGAGAAGCAGATCCCCGACGACATCGACCACCTGGGCAACCGCCGGGTGCGCGCGGTCGGCGAGCTGCTGCAGAACCAGTTCCGCATGGGACTGATTCGCATGGAGCGGATCATCAAGGAGCGCATGACGATCAGTGACCCGCACACGGTCACCTCGGCATCGCTGATCAACGCCCGGCCTGTGGTCGCGGCGATCAAGGAATGCTTCGGGTCGAGCCAGCTGTCCCAGTTCATGGACCAGCACAACCCGCTGTCCGAGCTGACCCACAAGCGCCGGCTGTCGGCCCTCGGGCCAGGCGGCCTTTCCCGAGAGCGGGCAGGGTTCGACGTCCGTGACGTTCACCACAGCCACTACGGCCGTATCTGCCCGATCGAGACCCCTGAGGGCCCGAACATCGGCCTCATCGGCAACCTGGCGACCTACGCCAAGGTCAACGAGTTCGGGTTCGTGGAGACGCCGTTCCGGCGTGTCTACAACCGCATGTCTGTCAACGACGACACCGCCGCGAAGCTCGACGGCCGTACACTGCGGCGCCCAGCGCTCGACCCGAAGGGCAAGGAGACCCTGCCCGCGGGGGAGCTTCTCGACGCCAAGACGGTTCAGCAGCTCGTCAAGGCTCACGTCGCCGGCGTTGACATCGTGCCCTGGGTGTCCACGGAGGTCGAGTACCTCTCAGCAGACGAAGAGGACATGTTCGGCATCGCTCAGGCCAACGCCGCGTTGACTCCCGAGAACCACTTCGCGGACGCACGCGTGCCGTCACGCGCCCGCGGCGACTTCAAGATCGAGGACGTCGGCAACATCCAGTACATGGACATCTCGCCGAAGCAGATCGTCTCGGTCGCGACCGCGATGATTCCGTTCCTCGAGCACGACGACGCAGGTCGCGCCCTGATGGGTGCGAACATGCAGCGCCAGGCCGTTCCGCTCCTCGTGACGGACGCGCCGCTCGTCGGCACCGGTGTCGAGTATTACGCCGCCAAGGACTCAGGCGAGATGATCGTCGCCGAGGTGGCGGGTGTCGTCGCCGACATCGCACACCCCAAAGACATCAAGGCGGTTCACGCCACCCCGGTGTTCGAGATCGTGCTCAAGCCGGACGGCGGCGGCCCCGACAGGCACTACCCGCTGCAGAAGTTCGCCCGCTCCAACCAGGGCACCTGCCTGAACCACAAGGTTCGGGTGAAGCCAGGCCAGCACGTGGCCAAAGGCGACATCCTGGCCGACGGCCCGGCCATCGAAGACGGTGAGATGGCGCTGGGCAGGAACGTCCTTGTGGCGTTCATGCCCTGGGAGGGATACAACTTCGAGGACGCGATCCTCCTTTCGGAGCGCGTGGTCAAGGAGGACATGTACACCTCGATCCACATCGAGGAGCACGAGTCCGAAGCCCGTGAGACCAAGCTCGGTCCCGAGGAGATCACTCGCGACATTCCGAACGTGGCCGACGACGCGCTGCGAAACCTCGACGAGCGCGGCATCGTCTATATCGGCGCCGAGGTCCAGCAGGGCGACATCCTGGTGGGCAAGATCACTCCCAAGGGCGAGACCGAGCTCTCGGCCGAGGAGCGGCTCCTGCGCGCGATCTTCGGTGAGAAGGCGCGTGAGGTTCGCGACTCCAGCCTGAGGGTGCCGCACGGCGAGCGCGGCATCGTGGTCGACGTCAAGGTCTTCTCACGCGAGAACAAGGACGAGCTTGGGCCGGGCATCAACGAGATGGTCCGTGTCTACCTCGCCCAGAAGCGGAAGATCTCGGCCGGCGACAAGATGGCCGGCCGCCACGGCAACAAGGGGGTGGTCGCCAGGATCATGCCCGCCGAGGACATGCCTTACCTACCCGACGGGACTCCCGTCGACATCGTTCTGAACCCCCTCGGGGTGCCGAGCCGCATGAACCTCGGCCAGGTCCTGGAGACCCACCTGGGTTGGGTGGCTCACACCCTCGGCATCAAGGTGGCGACTCCAGTGTTCGACGGGGCGCCGATGGCGACCATCGTGTCCGAGCTCAAGCGCGCGGGCCTGCCGGAAGACGGCAAGGTCAGGCTGCGTGACGGCCGCACGGGCGAGCAGTTCGACGAGCCGGTGACCGTCGGCATGATCTACATGCTGAAACTGGCCCACCTGGTCGAGGACAAGATCCACGCCCGGTCCACGGGGCCTTACAGCCTGGTCACCCAGCAACCGCTGGGAGGCAAGGCGCAGTTCGGCGGGCAGCGGTTTGGAGAGATGGAGGTCTGGGCGCTCGAGGCCTATGGCGCGGCGCACGTGCTCCAGGAGATCCTGACCGTGAAGTCGGACGACATCGTGGGCCGCGTCAAGGCTTACGAAGCCATCGTCAAGGGCGACAACACGCTCGAAGCCGGCATCCCCGAGTCGTTCAGGGTGCTGGTCAAGGAGCTGGAGGGGCTCGCGCTCGGGGTCGAGATCCTGAGCGAGGACGAGCGCCAGATCGTGTTGAGCGAAGAGGACATCCCGGAAATCCCGCTTGACCTTGGTATCAGCCTCGAGCGCGAAGAGCTCGGGGAAGACTCAGCCGAATAGATAAGGAAGAGAGAAGAATTTGCTGAAGCTCGAGAACTTTGACGCTCTGAAGCTGTCGTTGGCGTCGCCCGACACGATCATGTCCTGGTCGCACGGCGAGGTCACGAAGCCCGAGACCATCAACTACCGCACGCTCCGCCCGGAGCGCGACGGTCTCTTCTGCGAGCGCATCTTCGGTCCGACGCGGGACTGGGAATGCCACTGCGGAAAGTACAAGCGATACCGCTACAAGGGAATCATCTGCGACAAATGCGGCGTCGAGGTCACCCGCTCAAAGGTTCGCCGCGAGCGGATGGGCCACATCAAGCTCGCCTCGCCCGTGAGCCACGTCTGGTATTTCAAGGGCATCCCGAGCCGGATGGGCCTGCTGCTCGACATGTCTCCGCGCAACCTGGAGAAGATCCTTTACTTCGCCAACTACATCGTCACCGACGTCCACGAGGAAGCCCGCAAGGACATGCTCGCCGTCCTGAACATGGACAAGGACGAGCGCGCCGTCCGGCTGCGTGCCGACATCGAGGCCAAGTCGCGTGAGCTCCGCACGGAGCACGAGGGCAGGACCAAGAAGCTGAAGGGCGAGGTCGACACCGAAGTCTCCCGGCTCGAGGACGAGCTCCAGGAGGCGGTCGACGCTCTGACCACCCAGGGCAAGAAGGCGACCGAGGCGGTCAAGGCCGGCATCGGCACCAAGTCGCGCCGCCAGCTGACCGTGGGCCTCGACGGCGACGAGGAGGTCGTCGTCGACAAGGGCGAGCTGCTCTCCAAGGAGATGTCGCGCGCCATCCTCGCCAAGGTCCAGGAGAAGATCGAGAAGCTCGAGGCCAACACCAAGGTGCAGCAGAAGCGCGCCAAGGAAAGGGTCGACGCCGACAAGAAGTCCCTCGAGGCACAGATCGAATCGGCGACCAAGGCGCAGCGAGACGCGATCCAGGGCGAGCTCGAGGCGCTCCAGCAGGAGATCGAGGCCACCCGCACGGACCTCGAGGGCCTGCACCCCAAGCAGATTCTCACCGACACCCAGTACCGCGACTTCCACGAGCGGTTCGGCCGCTGCTTCCGCGCCGGCATCGGCGCCGAGGCGGTGCGCGACCTGCTGTCCCGCATCGACCTTCTACAGGAGATGTACCGCCTGCGCGAAGAGTCGCGCTCCTCGAGCGGGCAGCGCAAGCAGAAGGCGATCAAGCGTCTCAAGGTGGTCGAGGACTTCCGCAAGTCGAACGCCAGCCCGACGTGGATGGTGCTCGAGGTCCTGCCGGTCATCCCGCCCGAGCTGCGCCCGATGGTCCAGCTGGACGGCGGCCGCTTCGCGACCTCGGACCTGAACGACCTGTACCGCCGCGTGATCAACCGCAACAACCGCCTGAAGAGGCTGCTCGAGCTCGGCGCGCCCGAGATCATCGTGCGCAACGAGAAGCGGATGCTCCAGGAGGCCGTCGACGCGCTGATCGACAACGGCCGGCGCGGCCGCGCCATCACCGGCACGGGCAACCGCAAGCTGAAGTCGCTCTCCGACATGCTCAAGGGCAAGCAGGGACGGTTCCGCCAGAACCTGCTCGGCAAGCGCGTGGACTACTCCGGCCGCTCCGTCATCGTGGTCGGGCCTGAGCTGAAGCTCCACGAGTGCGGCCTGCCCAAGAAGATGGCGCTCGAGCTGTTCAAGCCGTTCGTCATGCGCGAGCTGGTCAACAAGGGCTACACCACCAACATCAAGTCTGCCAAGCGCATGGTCGAGCGCAGCCGGCCGGAAGTCTGGGACGTCCTCGACGAGGTCATCCACGAACACCCGGTCCTGCTCAACCGCGCCC
>DASXNH010000112.1:0-20414 GCA_036495195.1 Candidatus Dormiibacterota bacterium | reverse complement strand
CACGCCGATCACCCGCTCGCGATTGCGCTCCCGCAACCAGCCCAGCGTCCCATCCCCGTTGCGGTTTCGCGCTGTACCGGCCACCCAAGGGGAATCATGGCGCGATCCGCGAGTTTGTCAAGACACCGGACATTGGGTGGTGCAACCGTATCGGTCTCTTGACAAACACCCCGGCCTGAGCAATGCTCACATCGGCGGAGTGTCCGCCAGGGCTGCTGAGTGGACCTGTTGCCGGCGCACTCTCGCCCCGGACTGGCCGGGAAGAAGGCACAGGAAGCTGCTACACCTTGAGGAGAGGCCCATGGATTTCAAGCGCTTGACATTGACCGCGAGCGCGAGCCTGGTCGCGATCATCGCGACGGCATGCGGAGGCGGAGGTACGGGCTCCGCAACCCCGAGCGCCACGGCAACGGTGCCGTCGGACCTTAGCATCAGCTCGTTCACCCAGGACTTCAGCTACATGCCGAAGCTGAAAGACCTCGTCGCCGGCGGCAAGGGGATGGTCGGCGTGATCCTTCCTGACACGACTTCGTCGGTGCGCTACGTTGCATACGACCAGCCGTACCTGACGCAGGCCTTCACGGCGGCCGGCTACTCATCGTCACAGTTCAAGATCGACAACGCGCAGGGGGTCGAGGCTCAGCAGCTGCAGATCGCGCAGGCTGACATCACCGCAGGCGCGACAGTCCTGATCATGGACCCCCTGAACAGCAGCGTCGGTTCACAGATCCAGACCCTCGCGGCGTCCAAGGGCGTCAAGGTCATCAGCTACGACCGCGCCACCTTCACCGGAACCAGCACGTACTACGTGAGCTTCGACAACGTCCAGGTGGGCAAGCTCATCGGACAGGGCTTCATGGACTGCAACACGGCGTGGGGCGTCAAGAACGCAAAGGTGTTCACGCTCGATGGCGGTCAGAACTCTGACCCCAACGCTGTCGACTTCGCCAAGGGCTACAACTCGGTGGTCTGGGGCGACGCGGTCGCGCAGGAGACCGTCGGCAAGACCAACAGCGCCGGCATGACGCTGGTCGGCGAAAAGGTCGCCACGGACTGGAAGAATGACATCGGCGCCACGATCTTCCAGCAGGCGTTCACCGCCAACAAGAACATCAACGCCACGATCGAGGCCAACGACGGCCTCGGCAACGCGGTGATCCAGGTTCTCAAGCACAGCAACGTCAAGGCCAAGAGCGTCCCGACCACCGGCCAGGACGCATCTCTGGACGGCATGGTCAACATCCTCACCGACTACCAGTGCGGATCGGTCTACAAGGCCGTCTACCTCGAGGCTCAGGACGCCGTCGCTCTGGCGACGGTGCTTCGCGCGGGCCTCACGCCTCCGTCAGGCCTCGTGAACGGTACGACCAGCCCTCCGTCGGGAGTCACCGGCTCACAGCAGCCGGCTTCCTTGCTGGTCCCGATCTGGGTCAACAAGGCAAACATGGAATCGACAGTGATCAAGGACAAGTTCGTCGACGTCGCCACGCTGTGCAGCAAGGCCGGGGCCGCTGTCTGCACTGCGGCCGGCATCTCCTAGCCCGTTAAATGACCGACGCCGCCGCAAATCGCGGCGGCGTCAATTTGCCTTCGCGGTCCTCGATAATGCAGGGTGATATGGCCGCCGTCGCAACTGCCCCGGCGACCACCGAGCCGCTCCTCAAGATCAGAGAGCTCGACAAGCACTTCGGTCCAGTCCAGGCGCTCTATCACGTCGACCTCGACCTCCCAGCGGGCAAGGTCACTGCGCTGTGCGGCGACAACGGAGCGGGCAAGTCGGTGCTCACCAAATGCATAGCCGGCATCTACCAGCCGGACCACGGCCAGGTCTTCTGGGACGGTCATCCGGTCCACGTCCGCAGCGCGCGTGACGCTTCCCGCCTGGGCATCGAGACCGTCTACCAGGACCTCGCGCTGGCCGACAACCTCGACATCGTTCAGAACATGTTCCTCGGTCGCGAGCGGGTGCGGTTGGGCCTGCTGGACGAGGACAGCATGGAGCGCGCCGCCGCCGAAACGCTGGCAAGCCTCCGCGTGACCACCGTGAGGTCGATCCGTCAACCGGTGGCGTCTCTCTCGGGCGGGCAGCGCCAATCTGTCGCGGTGGCCAAAGCTGTGATGTGGAACTCGAAGCTGGTGCTCATGGACGAGCCCACTGCCGCCCTCGGCGTCGTGCAGACCCGGCAGGTCCTCGACCTGATCAAGCGGCTGCGCGACAGGGGCCTTGCGGTGATGGTCATCTCGCACAACCTCACCGACGTTTTCGAAGTGGCCGACCGGATCGCGGTCCTCTATCTCGGCCGGCTGGTCGTTCAAGACGACGCCTCGAAGTTTGACCTGCAGACCCTCGTCCAGTACATGACCACTGGAGGCACAAGCCGCAGCGGTGGCTCAAGCACCAGGGAACGTTGACGTCGCGGGCGTTCCGCCCGAAGAGGCGCCGGACCTCACGGCGGCACCAGAAGCCGCCCGTGCCGAGCTGCCGCCGGGGGTCGTAGCCCAGTCCCTCGGCGAGTTCGTCCGCGCTTACTCCGCCCGAATCAGGGCCGGCGAGAGCGGCGTGCTCCCCGTGGTTGTCGCCATGCTGGCGATCGTCGTCGTGTTCACGGCGATCAGCCCAAACAATGTCTTTCTCACACCGGGCAACCTGGTCAACCTGTTTCAACAGGCAGCGGTGTTCATGGTTCTCGCCATGGCCGAAGGATTTGCGTTGGTCCTCGGCGAGATCGACCTGTCAGTCGGGTTCGTCGGCGCCATCGGCGCGGCGATCACAGTCCAGCTCGTCCAGCCGACCACCACCAACTGGAATTGGGTGCCGGCCATCCTCGCCGGACTTCTCGCCTGCGCGGTGTTCGGTCTGATTCAAGGCACGCTCATCACCAGGCTGCGACTCCCCTCCTTCATCGTCACGCTGGCCGGCTACCTCATCGCGAACGGAATCTTCCTGAAGATCCTTCTGCTTGGACCGTTCTCCGGATATCCGAACCTCGCCGGCGACAGCGCCAGCCTTCAGGTGGTCTATCACCTGATGTGGGGCACGATCGACCCCACGGTGTCCTGGATCGCCGCTGCAGTGGTCGTGATCGCCCTTGGGCTTCTGATCTGGCTCAGCGATTCGCGCCGGCGCAAGAGCGGCCTCGTCGCGCCGCCGGCGAGCCTTTCCCTGATCAAGATCGGCCTGATCGCCGCCGTCGCGATCGTCGTCGTGGCCATCTGCAACACCAACCGCGCCAACCTGGGGACGTTGGCAGGCGTGCCGTGGGTGATCCCAATCGTCTTGTCGGTGCTGGGGGCATGGACCATCCTGCTGCAGCGCACGAAGTTCGGTCGTTACATCTACGCCATCGGCGGCAACGCCGAGGCGGCGCGCCGGGCCGGCGTCAACGTCTCGCTCATCCGCACGCTGGCCTTTGGCCTCTGCTCGTTCACGGCGGGCGTTGCGATGCTGCTGTACGCATCGCTCCTGGGCGGCATGTCGAACAACGTCGGGGGCGGCCAGTACGTCCTTTACGCGGTCGCCGCGGCGGTCATCGGCGGCACCAGCCTGTTTGGCGGTAGGGGCAAGCCCATACACGGTGTGCTGGGTGGGCTGGTCATCGCCGGCATCTACAACGGCCTGTATCTGCTGCCGCAGCTTTCCTCCGTGGAGTGGCAGTACATAATTACCGGCCTGGTGCTCCTGGCCGCCGTCATCATCGACGCGGTGTCGCGGCGGGGATCGGCCTCGGGAAGCGTCACACGCGCCTGACCCCATACCCCTTGCGGATGGCCAGGGTCATGGCAGTGGTTGCGCTTTCGACGTTGATCGCGGCCGCCTGCGGTGGCGGCAGTGGCGTCACCCCGGGCAAGAAGATCGCGCTGCTGCTGCCGGACACTCCGACGGCGCTGAGCATCAGGTCTTACTTCGAGGACGTCGTGACGCAGGTCTGCTCGGGCTGCCAGGTCCTGTACAGCGCCGCGAAGACGGACGCTGAGCAGCAGACCCAGGCGACCACCGCCATCACCAGCGGCGCCAGCGTCATGGTCCTGGATCCGGTTCACGGCGCGACAGGGGCGACCATCGTCGCCCAGGCCAAGTCCTCCAGCATTCCCGTCATCTCGTATGACCGAATGGTCTTGACCACGCCGAGTCTCAGCTACTTTGTGTCGTTTGACACAGGGGCCGCCGGCGGGTTGATGGCCTCCTCCCTGCTAACCGCCCTGGGCACCAAGGCCAAGCCGACGGTGGTCGAGATCACCGGCGATTCTGCCGACGGCAACACCAAGACCTTCAAGGATGCGGCTCTCGCAGCGCTCAACGGGAAGGTCACATTCGCGAGGCAGTACGACACGCCCGGGGGGACGGCCGCTAATGCGAAAGCCGAGATGCAGCGCGCCCTGAACGACCTCAACTTCCGGATCGATGGGCTGCTGGCCTCCAGCGACAAGCTGGCCGGGGGCGCCATAGCGGCGATGAAGGGCAACGTCAGGCCGTGGCCCCCCATCACCGGGCAAGGCGCCGAGCTGGCGGCCATTCAGCGCATCGTCACGGGCGACCAGTACATGACCTTATATATGTCGAACAAGGCGGAGGCCGAGGCAGCGGCGCACCTCGCTTACGACCTTGCCTTTGGCATCACCGTGCCGGCGTCGATGGCAGGGGGCAGGACTGTCAACAACGGGTCGTCGGATGTGCCGGCGGTGCTGGTGATGCCGGTGGTTGTGACTAAAGTCAACATCCAGGCGACAGTCGTCGCGGACGGTTTCTGGAGCGCCGACGACATCTGCACGTCGCAGTACATCTCGGCCTGCGCGGCGGCGGGGATCGCGTAGAGAAAGCCCGGCCGGGGCATCGGTGGTCAGCGGCAGGAATCTCGGCAGATGGTCAGTCCTCCCCGCTTGCCGGGGAGGTGGCCGGGCGAAGCCAGCCGGAGGCGGGATGGGGTCACGCTTGACCGCTGCAGTGGTCGATTGCCCGACGTTAGGGAATTGACTCTTGGGGGTAAAGATTCTCCTAATCATGGAAACCCCAAAGTCCGAGCTGCTACCAGTCCTCCCCATGGACGACGTGGTCGTCCTCCCCCACATGTCGGTCACCCTCGCCGTCGATGGCGACAGCCAGAAGGCCGCGATCGAGGCCGCCCGCCAGGGCAATCGCCTGATCCTGCTCGTGCCGCGCATCGATGGGCAATTCGGCAAGATCGGCACCGTCGCCCGCCTGGGCGAGTCCGCAGAGCTCCCCACCGGGGCGGAGGCCTTCGTCATCCGCGGCGAGTACCGCGCCCACCTGGGCAGCGGGCAGGCCGACATCGGCGGCGCCCTGTGGGTCAAGGCCGACCCCGCGCCCGACGGCGAGCCTTCAGAGAAGGCGACCGAGCTTGGCCGCGAATACCGCGCCATGCTCGAGAACCTCGTCGAGTCCAGGGGCGTCCCGCAGGTCATCCAGTTCCTGCGCGCAGCCAAGACTCCGAGCCACCTCTCCGACCTGGCGGGCTACTCGCCCGACCTGACGATGGAGCAGAAGCTCGAGGTCCTCGAGACCCTGGACCTCGAGGAGCGCCTGACCAAGCTCATCGGCTGGACCAAGCAGATCCTCGCCGACGCATCGCTCAAGGAGAAGATCCGCAGCGACGTCAGCGAAGGCATGGAGAAGACACAGCGCGAGTTCCTGCTCCGACAGCAGCTCGAGGCGATCAAGAAGCAGCTCAACGAGGGCGGCACGGACGTCGTGTCGACCTACCGCGAGCGCGTCGCCAAGGCCGAGATGCCCGCGAATGTGTTGACGGAGGTCAACCGCGAGCTCGACCGGCTGGAGCGGACGAGCGAGCAGAACCCCGAGTACGGCTGGATCCGCACCTACCTCGACTGGATGCTCGACCTCCCATGGAACGTGCGGTCGGACGACAACTACGACCTGGACGAGGCGCGTCGAATTCTCGACGAGGACCACACGGGCCTGGGCGACGTCAAGGAGCGAATCATCGAGTTCCTCGCCGTCCGCAAGCTCCGCAAGGAGCGCGGCATGGAGGTTCTCGGCGGCCGCGGCTCGGGCGCGATCATCACGCTGGTCGGGCCTCCCGGCGTCGGCAAGACCTCGCTCGGCGAGTCGGTTGCCCGCGCCCTTGGTCGAAAGTTCACGCGCGTCTCTCTTGGCGGCATTCGCGACGAGGCTGACATCCGCGGCCACCGCCGCACCTACGTCGGCGCGCTTCCGGGTCGCATCGTGCGCGCCCTGAAGGAAGCCGGGACCAAGAACCCCGTGATCATGCTGGACGAGATCGACAAGGTCGGCAATGACTGGAGAGGCGACCCTTCGTCGGCGCTGCTCGAGGTCCTCGACCCGGCGCAGAACAACACGTTCCGCGACCACTACCTCGAGGTCGACCTGGACCTGTCCGAGGTGCTGTTCATCCCGACCGCCAACGTGGCCGAGACGATTCCGGCGCCGCTGTTGGACCGGATGGAGCTCATCCGCCTCGACGGTTACACCGAGGAAGAGAAGGTGGCGATCGCGAGGGACCACCTGCTGAAGAGGCAGGTTAAGCAGGCGGGCTTGAACCCCGACGAGGTCACCGTCACCGAAGGGGCGTTGATGAAGGTCATCACCGACCACACCCGCGAAGCCGGTGTCCGAAATCTCGAACGCGAGCTTGGCAAGATGACGCGCAAGGTGGCCACCAAGGTCGCGACCAAGGCGCTGACGCCGCCGGTGGCGATCACGCCGGAGGGCGTGCGCGAGTTCCTGGGCAAGCCCAAGTTCGACAACGACGTCGCCGCCCGCACCGCAGTGCCGGGCGTCGCGACAGGTCTCGCAGTGACGGGTAGCGGTGGAGATGTCCTGTTCGTCGAAGCGACGTCCACGAGCAACAACGGTCACGGCGGCAACTTGACGCTCACCGGCCAGCTCGGAGACGTGATGAAGGAGTCGGCGATGATCGCCCTGTCATACGTGCGGTCGCACTCTGTCGAACTCGGGATCGCACTCGACGCCGCCGACAAGGCGTTCCACATCCACGTGCCAGCGGGCGCGGTGCCCAAGGACGGACCCTCGGCGGGCGTGACGATGACCACAGCCATCGTGAGCCTGCTCACCGGGCGGCCGGTGCGCAGCACGGTCGGCATGACGGGCGAGGTCACGCTTCAGGGCCTGGTGCTGCCGATCGGAGGCGTCAAGCAGAAGGTGCTGGCGGCTCACCGCATGGGGCTGACCGAGGTCATCCTGCCAAAGCGCAACGAAAAAGACTTGGACGACGTGCCCGAGAGCGTCCGCAAGGCGATGACGTTCCACCTGGCGAGCCGTGTCGAGGAGGTGTTCGAGTTCGCGCTCGAGCGCCCTGCCCAAAGCAACAGCCAGGCCGCCTGACCCGTGCCAATCGAGCGGACCCCTAACGGAACGCGCGGCACCGAGATGCCGGGCGGGAAACTGCTGCAGAAGGTGCTGGGACCTCTCGCCAAGAGGCATATCGGCGCGTACCGAAAGACTGGTGGGACCGACAGGATGAGCCGGATGATGAAATTCCCGCTCATCCTGCTCACCACCAAGGGCGCGAAGTCGGGCGAGGAGCGAATCGTCACGTTGGGTGGGTTCCAGGAGGGCGACGGCTCGTGGCTCATCGTGGCCTCGAAGGGAGGTTCGAAAACTCACCCTGCGTGGCTGAACAACATGATCAAGCACCCCGACGACGTCTGGCTCGAGGTGGGCAAGCGGAAGATGAAGGTGCACGCGGCGGCGCTCTCGGGCGCGGCACGAGCAGAGGCGTACAACCGCGTCGCGGCAGTGGCCCCGCAGTACGGCGAGTATCCGAAGAAGACCGACCGCGAGATCCCGGTCATCAGGTTGATTCCAATCTCGAGTTCGTAATGGCCGTCCGGGCTTCGCCCGAGGTGCTCGCCAGCGCGAAGACGATCGCCGTGGTCGGGGCGTCGCGCGACCCGCGCAAGGCAGGTGGGTCGGTGCCCGAAGGGCTGAAGCGCCGCGGCTTTCGAATCATCCCCATCAACCCTTTCGCCGACGAACTGTTCGGAGAACGCGTCTATCGCTCGTTGGAAGACGTGCCTGAAAAGGTCGACCTCGTGGATGTGTTTCGGCCCGCGGCGGATGCGCCGGAGATCGCGCGACAGGCGGTGGCCATCGGCGCCAAGGCGCTGTGGCTGCAGCTCGACATCCGATCCGAGGAGGCGCGGCTCATCGCGGAGGCGGGCGGTCTCGACTACGTCGAGGACGAATGCACAGCGGTCGTCGCTTCCCTCTACCGGATCAACAAAACACCCGCCGCGTAGCTTCGTATCAGGCGGTCTACGCGGTCGAGGGTCGGCGAACGCGGGCCTCCAGGGCCCGCCAAAGCTCAACGGCACCGGCTTCCCTCGCCGCCAGCGCGAGTGCGACCAGCCAGAGCGGGAACGCGACGACCGTGATGCGGTCGCCCTGCCCAAAGGTCAAGCCACCCGCCAGGAAGATTGTCAGTATCCCGGCGCAGAGCAGGGCCAGCCGGCCGTCTCGTGCCCGCCAGAGAGCCACGCTGACGAGTGGGATCATCGCGATCAGCACCCAGAACTGCGCACGCACTGCAATCAAGAGTGCATTCCTGATGCGCGGCCGATCGGGGAGGAAGTTGGTTCCTTCGTGGAGGTTCTCCCTCAAGATGTAGAAGAACACGCGAACAGAGTCCTTGAAATGCTCCAGCGCAAAGCGCGCGGATTCGAAATTGTTGAGCCCGCTCATCTTCGCTCGCGCCACTCGAATGTTGTGGGTATCCCCGATTGCGACATCGAGGCGCGCCAGGAAATACGCCCGAAACGTCCTCTCGCCGATGGTCGATAGGCCGGAGTACCCATTGAAGTAGGCCTCGAGCGCAAGTTGCATCGCAACGGGAATGAGGCACGCGGCGAACACTGCCGCGGCGAGTCCTCGCTCAGTACTTCTGATGACCCCCACGAGCATGACCACAAACATCACGGCAAGAAGGATTTCGAACGCGGGCTTCACGACGGTGAGCAGCGACACCGGCAAGACGGCCCACGCCACTTGGGCCGCAGTCGGCCGGCTGGTGAGATGTGAGAGCCCGTAGATCCAGACCGCCAGCAAGGCGACCACGGTGGTCTCTGTCAATCCGTGGAATGTGAGCAGGATCAATGACACATTCGTCGCCAGCGCAAGGAAGACGAAGGCGGCAACCCAGCTGGACCTCACGAACCGGAACGTGGCGGCAGCGGTGACGTTCAGCGCGAAGAACCAGAGCACGACGTTCAGGAGCCAAACACCCAGAGTCCCGCCCAGGCGCGCCGCCAGCTCCTGCAGCAATGGGTAGAAGAAGGGGCGCATAAGCGACTCCGGTGGTAGCGGCCGCGATCCAAGGAGCCACTGGCCGACCACGTGGTACGACCGCGCGTCGGGAGTGCTGTACACGATGGTGAAGACATGGGCGAAATAGCTCGAGACCCAGCCCACCACGACATAGCTGAGCACGGCGATCAGGTTGAGGATGACCAGCAGCAACAGGCGCCTCGAGTTGAACCACCGCGTCGTCAGCGTGGCGGCGTCAGGTACGTTCTCCACCATCAAGGCGACCCAACTTATCACGGAGGCAGCGCCCAACGATCATGCCCTAAATGCCTGGCGGTACCGCTAATCTCCGTTGGTGGCTCCGCGACGTCCTCATCATCGCCCTCGCGATCGAAGCGTCGAGTGCGAGCTCAAGTTCCGCGTCGCAGGCCCGCGCAACCATGCGCGGATTCGCGCCGCCCTTCGTAAGCGCGGGGCCAAGCTCGAGGGCAAGTACGACGAGGAGAACTACAGGTTCGACGGCCCAGGCAAATCGACACGTGGGACGACGCTGAGATTGAGGGTGCTAAATGGCGGGCCGCACGGCGTGCTCACCGTTAAAGGGCCGGCGAAGTTTGTGGGCAGAGTCAAGGTGCGCGAGGAGACTGAGACCGAGGTCAAGGACGTTCATGCGACGCTGGACCTCCTCACGCAGCTGGGGTTCAACGTCGAGTTCACGTACAACAAGCGGCGCATCATGTGGACGCTCGACGGGGTGGTGAGCGTGACGCTCGACACGCTGGACTACGGCTGGTTCGTGGAGCTGGAAGGACCGCTCGAAGTTCTACCTGACCAAGCGCGGAGCCTCGGCCTGAACCCCGCGAAGGCAGTTAAAGACTCGTACTCCGTGCTCGCCCGAAAGCACATTGCGAAAACGCAGAGGCCGCCCGCGACAGCTGACTAGGAAAGGAGAGCCAGTCATAGGTCAGCCGGTTCAGGTGTGATGCACCGCATTCCCTTGGTGCGGATCCAATGCCGTTGCTGGCCTTGTTACACCCTCGACCTCGGTGGCCTCATATCAGTTCCTCGCCAACTGGCAGGACGATCAGGTTTTCGCCGGGCCCACCCACACGGTTTGGATGTTGGTGAACTCTTTGATTCCGTGCTCTGAAAGTTCCCGGCCGTAGCCTGACCGCTTCACGCCGCCAAACGGCAGCCGTGCGTCCGAAGCCACCATGCCATTGATGAACACCAGGCCCGCCTCCACCCGCTCGGCCATGACCTGGCCGCGCTCGACGTCGCTCGTCCAGATGTTCGAGCCCAGGCCGAAGTCCGTGTCGTTGGCTACGCGCAGCGCCTCTTCGGCATCGCGCACGCGGATCACGGCTGCTACCGGTCCAAAGGTCTCCTCGTTGTAGACGGGCATTCCCGGCTTCACACCCGTGAGCACCGTGGGCTCGAAGAAGTTGCCACCGTTGTTGATCCGCTTGCCGCCCGCGAGGACCTTGGCGCCCTTGCCAATCGATTCCTTGACCTGCCGCTCGAGGTCGTCCACGAGGTCGGGCCTTGCGAGCGGCCCCACCTGGTTGGCTCGATCGCTGGGGTCCCCCACCTTGAGCGCCGCCACGGCTTTCGAGAAGAGCTCCTCGAACTCATCGGCGATTGGCTCGACGACGATGAATCGCTTCGCCGCGATGCAGCTCTGGCCGTTGTTCTGGTTGCGGGCGCGGCATGCGACGGTTGCCGCCGTCTTGACGTCAGCGTCTTCGAGAACGATAAAGGGGTCCGAGCCGCCAAGCTCCAGCACCGACTTCTTCAACGCCTTGCCGGCGGCTGATGCGACCAGCTCGCCCGCGGCCTCTGAGCCCGTCAGCGTGACGCCGGCGACGCGCTTGTCGGCGATAATTCCGGCCACCGGGTGAGGGCCGATGAGCAATGTTTGGAACACACCCTTCGGAACTCCGGCCTCGCGGAACACGTCGCCGATCGCCAGCGCGCATTGCGGCACATTCGAGGCGTGCTTCAAAAGCATCACGTTGCCTGCCGCGAGCGCGGGCAGACCGGCGCGGAAGGCTTGCCAGAAAGGAAAGTTCCAGGGCATCACCGCGAGGATCACGCCGAGGGGCTGGTACCTGACGTAGCTCTTGGTGGCGGTGCTCTCGATCGGTTCGTCGGCCAGTAGGCGCGCGGCGTTGTCGGCGATCCAGGTCGCGGTCCACGCGCATTTCTCGAGCTCGGCCTCGGCCTCGATGATCGGCTTACCCATCTCTGCGGTCATCAGCGCGGCAAAGCGCGGTTTCTCCGCCCTCAGGACTCCGGCCGCCGACCGAAGCACCGCCGTTCGCAGGTCGATGCCCGCGTCGCGCCAGGCATGCCGGGAGGCGTGGGCCCGCTCGACCGCGGCTTCGATGCCCGCCGCGTCCAGCTCGGGGAAGGTGGCCAGCTCCTTACCGCTCGAGGGGTCGATGGATTTCAGCATGCCCATCAGATTAGCGACTAATCAGGCGGCGCCTGACGCCGTATCGAGCGTGCCTGCGGACGGAGAGGTGGAGACATCGCCGCTCTCAATTTTTTATCGACCGGTTAGAGAATCCAATTGGACTCGCCCCATGCATGCTCGTACCTTCGGACCAGATGCAATCGGGATCTGGCCAAAGGCCTGGCGGAGCCGACCCAGGGGACGGACTCGAAGTCCTGGTCGTACAGAGCCATCCGTTGCTCGCTACGGCGGTCGCCAAGATCATCGAAGACGAGGCGGACATGAGTGTTTGCGGCATCGCGCGTACCGGACGTGATGCCGCCTCAGTCGCGCTGCGTTGCAAGCCCGCGGTGGTCGTGATCGATTTCGACCTTTCGGACATGAGCGGCCCGGCTGCGGCCACCATGATCCGCCTCGAGCGTCCTGATGTGACGATTGTCTTCCACAGCGCTGAAGACTCCGAAACAGCGCTGCTTGACGCGGTCGACTCAGGCGCCTCCGCCTACCTGACGAAATCGGCGACCGCGGATCAAATCGTCGAGGCGGTCCGGCGAGCGGGTCGAGGCGAGGTGCTCATTCCCGTCGCGGTCTTTGCCCAGGCGATAGCACGCCAGCGGAGCCTGTTGGCCAAGGAAGAGGACCGGGCACGGGTCAGGGGTCCCTTCACGGCCAGAGAGCTCGGCATTTTGAACCTGCTGGCCGAAGGGCTTGACACGGCGAGCATGTCCCGGCGCTTGGGAATTGCACCTCACACCGTCGAATGGCATGTGAGGCATGTCATCGAGAAGCTGAACGTCCATTCCAAACTCCAGGCGGTGATCGCCGGCGCACGGCTGGGTCTGGTCGATTTGGGGAGCGGGTAACCCAACTTCTCGCGGTCCTCCTTACGATTGGCTTCTAATGGCCCGCGCACCGGTCAAAAGGCGGCCTAGCCCTCCACCCCTCCAGGCCGCCCGGCCGGAGGAGATTGCCGCTCATGGGCGCAGGCGGGTGGCGATCGAGGCGGTTTCGCCCCAGGTCGAGGCTGGGCGGTTCCCGGCCAAGCGGTCGTTGGGCGAGCGGGTGGCGATCGAGGCCGACGTTTTCGCCGACGGCCATGACGCGGTGGCATGCGTCATTCGGTACCGCCATCAGTCCGAGAGCGCCTGGACCGAGGTGCCGATGGCGCCCCTGGGCAATGACCGGTGGCGCGCAGAGCTCAACGTCAGCCAGCTCGGGCGTTACCTCTACACGGTCCAGGGATGGGTCGACCGGTTCCAGACCTGGCGGCTGCAGCTCGCCAAGCGGATCGCCGCAGGCCAGGACGTGTCGCTGGAGCTCAAGGTGGGCGCCCAGCTCGTCGAGGCGGCGGCGGCGCGAGCCGAGGGAGGCGACTCGGTCCTTCTGACAAGGCACGCGGCCGCCCTCGTCGGTGGGGCGGCGGCGATCGGCAAGGACCTGACCGACCTCATGGAGCGCTACCCCGACAGGAGCGAGGCCGTCACCTACCCGCGCGAGTTCGAGCTGCTCGTCGATCCCCAGCGTGCACGCTTCAGCGCCTGGTACGAGCTGTTCCCGAGGTCGGCCGGGGAGCCAGGGCGCCACGGCACCTTCCGCGACGTCGAGAAACGCCTGCCCTACATCGCGGGCATGGGTTTCGACGTCCTTTACCTGCCGCCAATCCACCCGATAGGGCGCACCAACCGCAAGGGCGCCAACAACAGTATCAAGGCATCGCCAGGCGAGCCCGGCAGCCCCTGGGCCATAGGCTCACAGCAGGGAGGGCACAAGTCCATCGCTCCCGAGCTCGGCACGCTCGACGACTTCCGCCACCTGCTGGGCGCGGCCAAGGAGAAGGGACTCGACGTTTCGCTCGACATCGCGTTTCAGTGCTCGCCCGACCATCCCTACGTCCGCGAGCACCCCGAGTGGTTCCGCCATCGGCCCGACGGCTCGATCCAGTACGCCGAGAATCCGCCCAAGAAATACGAAGACATCGTCCCCTTCGACTTCGAGTCCGAGGCCTGGCGCGAGCTTTGGGTCGAGCTTCTTTCGATCGTCACCTACTGGATAGATAACGGCGTCCGTGTGTTTCGCATCGACAATCCGCATACCAAGCCCTTCCCGTTCTGGGAGTGGCTCATCGGCGAGGTCAAACGCGACCACCCGGAAATCATCTTTCTGGCCGAGGCGTTCACGCGCCCGAAGGTCATGTACCGCCTGGCGAAATGCGGATTCACGCAGTCGTACACGTATTTCGCCTGGCGGCATACCGCCTGGGAGATCACGCAGTACTTCACCGAGCTGACGCAGTCGCCCGTGGCCGACTTCTTCCGGCCCAACCTGTGGCCAAACACACCGGACATCCTCACCGAGTACCTGCAGACCGGCGGCCGGCCCGCGTTTGCGGCCAGGTTGGTGCTGGCGGCCACGCTGGGGGCCAACTATGGCATCTACGGGCCGGCCTTCGAGCTCGGCGAGGCGCGCGCCAAGGAACCCGGCTCGGAGGAGTACCTCGACTCCGAGAAATACCAGCTGCGCAGCTGGAACCTCGACTCTCCGGATAGCCTTCGCGAGATGATCACTCTGGTCAATGAGATCCGGCACGAGAACCTTGCGCTCCAGAGCGACCGCGGTCTGCGCTTCCATCCGACCGAGAACGAAAGCCTGATCGCCTACACGAAGAGCACGACCGACCTCGCGGACGTGGTGCTGACCGTCGTCAACCTCGACCCTCATCACGCTCAGGCGGGCATGGTCACGCTGCCGCTGGAGGCCCTCGGGCTGGACACCGACAAGAGCTACCAGGCGCACGAGCTGCTGAGCGGCGCGCGCTACCTGTGGAACGGGCCGCGCAACTACGTCGAGATCAATCCGCACGCCGCGCCCGCGCAGATCTTCAGGTTCCGGCGCCGAGTCCGCAGCGAGCACGACTTCGAGTACTTCCTGTGATCCAGAGTTCAACCAAGCGCCGCAAGACCGCAGAAACCTTTCAGCTCGACGACGATCCGCTCTGGTACAAGGACGCGATCGTCTATGAGGTCCACCCCCGAGCTTTTTTTGACAGCGATGGCGACGGCAGCGGCGACTTCAAGGGCCTGATCGAAAAGCTGCCCTATCTGCAGGAGCTCGGGGTCAGCGCGATCTGGCTGCTGCCCTTCTACCCCTCCCCGCTTCGCGACGACGGCTACGACATCGCCGACTATGAGGATGTCAACCCGATGTACGGCCGGCTGCCGGACGTACGCCAGTTCGTCGCGGAAGCCCACCGGCGCGGCATGCGAGTGATCAACGAGCTGGTCTGCAACCACACGTCGGATCAGCACCCGTGGTTCCAGAAGGCGCGTAGGGCTCGTCCTGGAAGCGCCATGCGCGAGATGTACGTATGGAGCGAAACCAATCAGAAGTACCAGGATGCCCGGATCATCTTCAAGGACTTCGAGGTCTCCAACTGGACCTGGGACCATGTCGCCAACGCGTACTACTGGCATCGCTTCTTCTCACATCAGCCCGACCTCAACTACGACAACCCGCGCGTCAAGGAGGCGATGTTCAAGACGTGCGACTTCTGGCTCGATATGGGGATCGACGGGATGCGCCTCGACGCCGTCCCCTACCTGTATGAGCGGGAAGGCACGAACTGCGAAAACCTTCCTGAGACCCATGGGTTCCTGAGGGAGCTGCGCAATCACATCGATACCAATTACCGGAATCGAATGCTGCTGTCGGAGGCCAACCAATGGCCCGAGGACGCAGTTGCCTACTTCGGCCAGGGCGACGAGTGCAACATGGGCTTCCACTTTCCGCTGATGCCCAGGCTCTTCATGTCCATCCGCATGGAGGACCGCTTTCCGATCGTCGACATCATGGCCCAGACCCCGGCCATCCCCGACAACTCCCAGTGGGCGCTGTTCCTGCGGAACCACGACGAGCTGACGCTCGAGATGGTGACCGACGAGGAGCGCGACTACATGTATCGCGCGTACACGCAGGACCGCGCCGCCCGAATCAACCTCGGCATTCGACGCCGGCTCGCACCGCTGCTGGGCAACGAGCGGCGGCGTATCGAGCTCATGAACGGCCTGCTGTTCTCGCTGCCGGGGACGCCGGTCATCTACTACGGCGACGAGATCGGCATGGGCGACAACATCTTCCTTGGCGACCGCAACGGAGTGCGCACGCCGATGCAGTGGAGCGGTGACCGCAACGCGGGCTTCTCCGACGCCAACCGGCAGCGGCTCTACCTGCCGGTCATCACCGACCCCGAGTACCACTACGAGACGGTCAACGTCGAGACGCAGTATCAGAATCCGCACTCGCTGCTGTCGTGGATGAAACGGGTGATCGCGCTGCGCAAGCGCCACCGCGCTTTTGGCCGCGGCACGCTCGAGCTGCTGCGACCCGAGAACCGCAAAATCCTCGCGTTCGTCCGGCGCTACGAGTCCGAGCAGATACTCGTCATCGCCAACCTGTCGCGGTTTCTCCAGACGGTCGAGCTCGACCTGTCGGAGTGGAAGGGAATGGTCCCGCTCGAGCTGTTCGGCTCGACCGAGCTCCCGGTGATCGGCGACGCGCCGTACTTCCTCACCCTCGGCCCTCACTCCTTCTTCTGGTTCAGCCTCCAGCCGCGCGCGACCGCCCAGCTTGGCGGCGATGGCCAGACACCCGGTACGGCGGTCCTGCCAGAGATAAAGGTGATCGCCGACTGGGACTCTGTCTTCGTGGGCTCAGCCCGCGAGCGCCTGGAGAACGTACTGCTCGGCTACATCAAGCAGCGCCGCTGGTTCGCCGGCAAGGCGCGGCGCTTGAAGTCGGCGCAGATTGGCGACCTGATCCCGGTGCCAGGCATAGAGGGCTCGGCGTACCTCGTCACAGTGGTCGTCGCCTACGCGGAGGGCGATCCTGACACTTACCTCGTGCCGATGGCCTACGCCAGCGCGGCCGAAGCGCCGCAGATCATCGAGCGGTGGCCACACGCCGCCATCGCGTGGCTGCGCTCGGCCGAAACGGAACAGCGAGGTCTGCTGTACGACGCGCTCGGGCCGCCGGGTTTCACGGACGCGTTGCTCGCCGCGATCGCCCGGCGCCGACGGTCGACGAGCCCGAACGGGACGCTCATCGGATCCACAACGAAGGCCTTCGTGCGCCTGCGCGGACCCGAGACCGTACGGCTCGAAGCCGCCCTGTCGGTCACTGAGCAAACCAACAACTCGGTCGTTTTCGGCGAGCGCCTGATCCTCAAGATCTCGCGGCGCCTCGAGGAGGGAGTGAACCCGGAGTTGGAGGTGGGCCGCTTCCTCACCGAGAAGACCAGCTTCGCTCAGATCGCACCGATCGCCGGCAGCCTCGAGTTCCGCCGCCCGCATGCCGAACCGGTGACTCTCTCAATCCTTCAGGGCTACGTGCCCAACCAGGGCGATGCGTGGCAGTACACGCTGACCACCCTCGCCCACTTCCTTACGGGCGGCGAGGTCACGACCGGCGACGCGCCGCCGATGACCCGCCGGAGCCTTGTCCAGGCTATCGCGCATGACCTGCCGGAGGTGGCGACTCGGACGGTCGGTGCTTACCTCGAGTCGGCCCGCCTCCTCGGACAGCGAACCGCTGAGTTGCACGCGGCGCTGGCGTCCGACCCTGACGACCCCGCCTTTGCGCCAGAGCACATATCGCAGCAGGACCAGCGGTCCATCTATCAATCGCTGAATGGAGTCGCGCTGCGATCGATGGAGCTGCTGCGCTCGCAGCTGAAGAAGCTCCCCGAGGACGCGCGAGAAGAGGCACGCCAGGTGCTCGAGCTGGAGCCGAAGATCATGTCCGCGCTGCGCTCGTTTCTCAGCCGGCGCCTGTCGTCGACCCGGATCCGGGTACACGGCGACTATCACCTCGGCCAGGTCCTCTACACCGGCAGCGACTTCGTGATCATCGACTTCGAAGGCGAGCCGACACGCTCGCTGTATGAACGGCGCCTCAAGCGGCTTGCGCTTCGAGACGTGGCGGGAATGCTGCGGTCGTTCCACTACGCGAGCGAGACGGCGCTGAAGTCGGAGAACATCCCGGCCGAGTCGACTGTACGCTCGCAGGGCTGGTCGCGACTTTGGGTCGAGTCGGTGTCCGCTGCGTTCTTGCGGAGCTACGTCGAAACGGCCGGCGCCGCATCCTTTGTCCCCCGTGCCGCCGAGGACCTCGAGATGCAGCTGACCACGATGCTTCTCGAGAAGGCGCTGTACGAGTTGCGCTACGAGCTCAACACGAGACCCGATTGGGTCCGCATCCCACTTCGTGGCATCCTTGACCTGATGGCGCCCGCATGATCGCGCCCTCGTTGCTTACACCGTTCGACCTGCACCTGTTCAACGAGGGCACCCACGGCCACCTCTACGAGAAGATGGGTGCGCACCTCTCGACGGAACCGGAGGGCGCAACTTTCGCCGTCTGGGCCCCCAACGCAGACGCGGTCAGCGTCATCGGCGACTTCAACTTTTGGGACAAGAACGCCAACCCGCTGCACCCTCGCGAGCAGTCGGGAATCTGGGAGGGTTTCATTCCCGGCGTGCGCCACGGCGCGCTGTACAAATACCACGTCCATTCGCGGGTCACCAGGACTGGAATGGACAAGGCGGATCCGTTCGCCGCCTTCTCCGAGGCGCCCCCTCGTCAGGCGTCAATCGTGTGGGACCTCACGTATGACTGGGGCGACGGCGCGTGGATGTCGGAGCGCTCGCGTGCCAACGGTCGGCAGGCGCCTTGGTCCGTCTACGAGCTTCACATCGGATCCTGGATGCGAGTGCCGGAGGACAACAACCGCTGGCTGTCCTATCGAGAGCTGGCGCCGAAGCTGGCTGATTACGCGCAGAGCCTCGGGTTCACCCATGTGGAGCTGATGCCGGTGATGGAGCACCCGCTGTACCAGTCGTGGGGCTACCAGGTCGAAGGCTACTTCGCCCCCACCAGCAGGTACGGCTCGCCTCAAGACTTCATGTACCTGGTCGACCACCTTCACCAGCGAGGTGTGGGCGTGATCTTCGACTGGGTGCCATCGCACTTTCCCACCGACGAGTTCGGTTTGCAGAACTTCGATGGCACGCACCTCTTCGAGCACGCGGACCCACGCCTGGGCCTCCACCCGGACTGGGGAAGCTCGATTTTCAACTATGGGCGCAATGAGGTCCGCGGGTTTCTGATGAGCAGCGCTCTGTCCTGGCTGAACCGTTACCACGCGGACGGCCTCAGGGTCGATGGCGTGGCGTCGATGCTCTATCTCGATTACTCACGCAAGCAAGGAGAGTGGATTCCCAACAAGTTCGGCGGGCGTGAGAACCTCGAGGCGGTCGATTTCCTGCGCCGGTTCAACATCGAGGTCTACAAGGAGCAACCTCATACCCAGACGATTGCCGAGGAGTCGACGTCGTGGCCGATGGTGTCACGTCCGACCTACCTGGGCGGGCTGGGCTTTGGCATGAAATGGGACATGGGCTGGATGCACGACACGTTGAAGTACATGTCGGAGGATCCCGTTCACCGCAAGTTCCACCACAACGACCTGACCTTCCGCATGCTCTACGCCTTCAACGAGAACTTCATGCTGCCGCTGTCCCACGACGAGGTGGTTCACGGCAAGGGGTCGTTGATCGCCAAGATGCCAGGAGACGAGTGGCAGAAGTTCGCGAACATGCGCCTGCTGTTCGCGTGGATGTATGCGCAGCCTGGCAAGAAGCTGATTTTCATGGGTGGCGAGTTCGGGCAATGGCACGAGTGGGACGTGGAGAGCAGCCTTGACTGGCATCTGCTGAACCGTGCGCCGCATGCGGGCCTCAGTCACTGGGTTGGGGATCTCAACCGCGTGCTGCGCGAGGAGAACGCGCTCCACGAGATCGACTTCGACCCGTCGGGCTTCAGCTGGATCGATGCGAGCGACAACGAGCAGAGCGTCGTGAGCGTCCTGCGCAAGGGCTCGGCTCCGAACGATGTGCTGATCGCGGCGTTCAACTTCACGCCGGTGCCGCGGCACAACTATCAGATCGGGGCGCCGGTGGGGGGGCACTGGCGCGAGCTGCTCAACAGCGATGCGCCGATGTATGGCGGCAGCGGGCAGGGCAACCTCGGCGGGGTCAACGCATCCCCCGTGGGCAGGCATGGCCACCTGCACAGCGTGACCCTGACGCTGCCGCCGCTGGGAGCGATCTTCCTCAAACCGGAGGACTGACGAGCGCGAAGTCGTCCGGCCGTTGACTGCGGCGCCGGAATCTACGTTTGGGCGTCTCCGCACACGAGCGGGTCAAAGCCAACCTGCTGACTGTGACGGCCGACCTGAAGCGTATGGCGATGGTGACGGCGTCGATCGGACTGGCCAAACATTCGTTTGCAAGGGCCGCCCTCAGATCGACAGCCACGGCCTTTCGATGCGGACGTTGGGCTCAGTGACATCGGCGACGGCCGGGACCCGGAGCGGCCTGGCGGAGAGCTGAGCGGGCGCATCTCCAGCGCACCGTTACTATTCGGGCCAGCGCCCGTATATAGAGGAAGGGATGCCAGCTAGCCGCCAACGCGCCTCAGCTCGTGCGGCCCTCGCCCTGGTGGCGGCGGCGCTGAGTCTTCTTGCCGCGTCGACTGTCACGCAGGCAGCGACGAATCCGGTCTCCATCGCCGTCAAGGTCGGTTACTCGGGCTTCGTCAAGGCCCAGCAGTGGATGCCTGTGGCGGTCGACATCACCAACC
>DASXNH010000111.1:0-1882 GCA_036495195.1 Candidatus Dormiibacterota bacterium | reverse complement strand
TGCTCGAGCCTATCGGCAGCTCCACCGCGTCGGCCGCGACCGGGGCAACCATGGACTTGATGACCTTTCCGGCGCCGGCTTTCAGCATCGGCTCGGCAAAGTCGGCGCCTATGACGAGACCTCTGAATCCCGCCAGCCTCGAAACCTGGTCGGCCACATCCAAAGTCCCCGCGCAAAGGTCAAGATAGGCTCCTGCCGGGTTTCGCTCGACCCTGAGGGTGGCGATGGCCTTGCGTCGCCACCTGCGGTCTATGTTCAGACTCAGGACGTGATTCAGGAAATCGTACCGCGGGGCGATCTCCGAGAAGATCTTCTTGACGTACGCGCGCTTCTCGGCGCCACCGGCAGCGGCGGCACTGGCGGTCGCGCTGTCTATGTCGGTGGCCAGCATCCTTCGAAAGTTGCCCGGCAACGGCGTGCGGGGCAAGCTATCTTACCCGCGCTTCCTCAATGACGCCCAAGTCCTACACCGACGTATCCGACCAGCAGGTGGTCGTCTTCGCCCAGGAAGGGCGTGAAGACGCCTATCGCGAGCTGATCAAGCGGTATGAGCGACCCGTTTTCTCGCTCATATATCGCATGGTGCGCGACAACGAGACCGCGGAAGACCTCGCGCAGGAAACTTTCATCAAGGTCCTCAACAACATCGATCGCTACCGGCCAGAGTTCAAATTCTCGAGCTGGCTATTCAAGATCGCCAACAACATCACCATCGATCACCTGCGCCGGCGCCAGGTGGATACTATCAGCATCGAGGGATCGCCCGACGCCATCACCGCAGAGCGGGCGCGAGCGACATCAGTAACGGTCACGAGCGGGGGCGAATCTCCCCTCGAAGAGTTGGAGTCGCGTGAGCTGGGGGCCCAGATCGAGGCTGCGATCGCCAAGCTTCGCCCGGAGTATCGCGCCTGCATCATCCTGCGCCACGTCGAGGATTATTCGTACGACGAGATCGCCGAGATCGTGAAGCTCCCTCTGGGGACCGTGAAGACGTACATCCACAGGGCCCGTCAGGAGCTAAGGGAGTACCTGGGGGACCTCCGATGACCCATGTTTTTGCAAGCAAAATTCCCTCGAAAAGCCTGAAACCATCACCGGACAGGTCCCGTAGGTCATACGTGAGGAATCCATGATCGAGCACGATTTCGACGAAGAGTTTGTCCCTATCGCGGCGGAGCTCCAGCGACTGCCGTATTTGTCGCCATCCCGCGATTTTGCCGATCGCGTCATCTCCCGAATAGATCGGCTGCAGCCCGCTCAGGGCGTGGCTCCTGTCATAGCCTCCAGGCATTTGGAGCTGCAACAGGGCGGACTGCAGGCGGTCGTTCGGCGTCGAAAAGTTGGCCTGGTGCGCGGAACGGCGAAAGCGACGGCCGTCGTGGGTCTCCTCGCCGTCGCCTCGTTCATGTTCTTCGAGATCGATGTTCTCACCGCGATCCTGAGCGCGGCGGCGAGCCAGTACGCTTTCGCTCTGGGAGCCGTCGGGGCGCAGGTCGGCACGCTGGTTCTCGGGGCCGACACCATCGCCTTCCTTCAGGCTGGTGCGCTCGGCGCACTTCTCCTCTATCTGACACTCGCCGTCGGACTGTTCGGCGGCTACGCCGCGATTCGGACGGCGGCCCACATCGCCAAACGCAAGGCAGCGTGATGAAATCGATTCTGCTTGGAGCCTCACTCGTGTTCGTGGCAGTCTCCGCGCAGGATTCGTTTGCCCAGGAGCGCGATGGGTCGCGGCTCAAGGTCTTCAGGAACTACGCTCAGGTCAAAACGGGTGACGTGGTTGTTCCCGCCGGGAGCACGACCTCGGGATCCGTAATGGTGATTCGCGGAAATCTCGACGTCTACGGCAGCGTCGATGGCGCAGCCACCGCTATCCTGGGCG
>DASXNH010000110.1:0-1572 GCA_036495195.1 Candidatus Dormiibacterota bacterium | reverse complement strand
GCTCTCGCGACCAAAATTGCGACTGCCGACATAGTGATCTGCTCTGCGCTGCTTTGGAGAAGCACAGAAGGCGCCGCGGCGTGGCCCCAGAGCCCGGCGAGCTGAATCCGCTTGGGTCGGCGGCGCCACCTTTCGGGTCCGCTCGTACCTTGTCGCTGAGGGACAGCGACCGCTCGTGCGATCAATGACCATCCGGCCCATGCGTGACGGCGATCGCGAAACCATCCTGGCGATCATCAACAGCGCGGCCGCGGCCTACCGCGGCGTCATCCCCGCCGACCGATGGCACGAGCCCTACATGCCAGGGGACGAGCTCGAGCGCGAAATTGCCGCGGGCGTTGCGTTCTGGGGCTACGAAGCGGCAGGAGGGCTGGTCGGCGTCATGGGGATCCAGGCCGTCCGGGACGTCGAGCTCATCCGCCATGCCTATGTCGCACCTGACAGTCAGGGACGCGGCGTCGGTGGTGAGCTGCTTGAACACCTGCGAAGCCAGACCACCGGACGAGTTCTGGTTGGCACGTGGGCCGCCGCTGAGTGGGCCATTCGCTTCTACCAGCGCCACGGTTTCGAGCTGGCCTCATCCGAGCAGAAGAGGCTGCTGCTGAGAACCTACTGGACGATTCCGGATCGCCAGGTCGAGGCGTCTGTGGTGCTGGCCAATCCACCGCTCGATAAGGATTAGACGCGATCCGGCATGCGGGGAGGGCAAAATTGCCCGACGCCCCTCCGGCGGCTTCGCCGCCACCTCTCGCGCGCTAGCCAGACGCGGGCTCCCCTCCGGCGGCTCCGCCTCACAGCAAATTCCCCGGGTCCCTTGCGAGGTTCTGAGCAAGCCTTTACAGACTTCGTTTGGTGCCCCCTCGAGTCCGGTCGTGGGCGCGCACCAGGCGGCGAAGCGTTTAGCCTCGTAGCGATGCCCTCATTCGATTCAATCGAGCTCCCAGTCGAGCGAACCGAAGTTGCTCCGGACGGGTCGGACGTTCGAGTGCTGTTGGTTCTGGCAGCAGGAGGACTGGCCCACTTTGAGCTCGCCCCCGGTGAAACCTCCAGGGCCACGATGCACCGGACGGTTGAGGAGATCTGGTATTTCATCAAAGGGCAAGGCGAGATGTGGCGGGAGCAAGGGGGGAGAGCAGAGGTCCGCGCGGTGTCGCCTGGCGTGTGCCTGACCATTCCTCTCGGAACGAGGTTCCAATTCCGGTCATTCGACCGCGAGCCGCTCGCGGCAATCGGCGCCACGATGCCACCGTGGCCTGGCGAAGGCGAGGCGATCGAGGTTGACGGACCCTGGCAACCAACCGTGCCTCGCTGAGCGAGCCCCTGTAGGTCGCGCCGCCAGAGTAGGCCATCCATACTTGAAAGCAGGTGGAAGGGAGGGGGTCGACTGAGTCCTCGGACGCTGTTCTCGCGCGCCTGCTGGCGAGCGCCGACGCGGGTGGCGTCCGCCACATCGCCCGGCTGCTGGACTCCGCCGCCTTCTCGGTTGCGGCGTTCGAGCGCACTGAAGACGGAATCTGCGTCGCCTACGTGAACCACGCAGCGTCGGCGCAGGCCGCCATCGGCGGTCACCAC
>DASXNH010000109.1:0-1957 GCA_036495195.1 Candidatus Dormiibacterota bacterium | reverse complement strand
ACGGAACGACCGTCGTGTCCGGTGTCCGTCGTGTGATAGTTGATTTCGCCGGCGGGGATCTCGACACCCTGGCCGGAGCGCAACCGGTGCAGGCCGCCGCGAGCGCCATTGGCGGCGACATTGATGACATCAGAGTGGAACGCCTGGCGGCCAATGGTGTCTGGCGTGTATCGATGCGGATGAAGCCGAGCGGTGACAAGCCTGTCGACCTTCGGTGTTACCTCACGCTGTACGGCGAAGCATTGACGGAGACTTGGACTTACCTTTGGGCCCCTGGAGCACAGCCATGACACGTGATCGCCTGCGATGGCCTGCCATCTGGCGCCGGGTCCTGTTCTTCGGTCTGACGTTTCTCACTTCGCTCTCCGCCAGCGCCCTGATGGCGGACATCCTGCGCACGAACGGTTTCACGCCTTGGGAGAAGTCGAGTCTCATCGTGTTTTTCGTGCTGTTCACGTGGATTACGGGCGCGTTCTGGACGGCCGTAGCGGGCTTCGTCGTGCAGCTCATCGGCCGCGATCCCGCGGTGATTCATTCCTCCGAGGCCGAAGGCCACCTGCTCAAGGGCCGGACCGCGGTCATCATGCCGATCTACAACGAGGACACGACGCGGGTGTTCGCGGGCCTCGATGTTGTTTGGTCTTCGCTCAAGGCAAGGCCGGAGCAGGCAGCATTCGATCTGTTCGTTCTGTCGGACACGCGTAAGCCCGACATCGGTGCGGCGGAAGAGCTCGCGTGGGCGCGGCTCGTGGAACGCCACGAAGGCCAGGGCCGTATCTTTTACCGGCGCCGCAAGGAAAACTTGCGACGCAAGGCGGGCAACATCGCGGACTTCGTCGAGTCCTGGGGCGGGGCCTACGACTACGCCATTGTGCTGGATGCCGACAGCATCATGTCGGGTCATGCGCTCGTGACGCTCGCGCAGATGATGGATCTGCACCCGGAGGCGGGGATCATCCAGGCGCTGCCGACGCCGGCGGGACGCGAGACGCTGTTCGCCCGGCTCATTCAGTTCGCGGCCCGGCTGAACAGCCTGATGCTCGCGAGCGGCCTGGCGTTCTGGCAGCTCGGAGAAGGCAACTATTGGGGACACAACGCGATCCTGCGGCTGCGCTCCTTCGCGGCCTATTGCGATCTGCCGACGTTACCGGGCAATCCGCCCTTCGGTGGCGATATCCTGAGCCACGACTTTGCCGAAGCGGCCTTCATGCGGCGGGCCGGCCTCAAGGTCTGGCTCCTGACCGACCTCGGCGGAAGCTTCGAGGAGGTGCCGTCCAACGCGGTGGACTTCGCGGCGCGCGATCGCCGGTGGGCGCAGGGTAATCTGCAGCACCTGGGATTGTTGCCGATGCGAGGGCTGCACTGGCTGAGTCGCCTGCACCTCATCACGGGTGTGTTGTCCTATGCCACCTCGCCGCTGTGGCTTGCGGCGCTGCTGCTGAGCACCATCAGCGTCTGCATGGATGCGATCAACGGCTACCAATACTTTTCGCCCGGATCGTATTCGCTGTTTCCGACCTGGCCGCAGTATCGGGACAACGAAATCATCATTCTGCTCGCGGGCACGATCGGCGTGTTGTTGATGCCGAAGGTGCTCGGCGCGACGCTCGCGTTGGTGAACGGTAAGCTGCGCCGCAGCTTTGGAGGTGGCTTCCGGTTGTTGGGCAGCCTGCTGGTCGAGCAGTTGTTCAGCACGCTGCTCGCGCCATCCATGATGTTGTTTCATACCTCGTTCGTGATTACGACGCTGGCCGGTCATCCGGTGACCTGGAATGCACAGGATCGTGGCGACCGCGGCATCGGTTTCCGCGAGGCGTTGGCGCGCCACAAGTGGCACGTGCTTCTCGCCCTCGTGTGGGGCATGGTGCTTTTGCTGATCGCTCCACGCTATCTGTGGTGGATGTCGCCTATCCTGGGCGGCCTGTTGTTGTCGGTTCCGCTGACCATGCTTACGAGC